>JAEUPF010000161.1 GCA_016790425.1 Rubrivivax sp. | reverse complement strand
CTGACGATGGCCGCCGCGGCAAGCGGGCGCGCGGTGGCGCAGCTGGCGGCCATCGTCGAGCGGATGGAGCCTTGACGAGGTGTGAACGCCATGGATGCGCCGAAGCCTGTGCCACAGCCGTCAGCGGCGTCCGCGGCGCGGCGGACCCCGGCGGGGGCTGTCGCGTCGCCAACGAGCGCGCAAGCGACGGCGCGCCTGGCGCTCGCCTGCCTGGACCTGACGAGCCTGAACGACAACGACGACGAAGCGGCCATCGAGCGCCTGTGCGAACGCGCCGTCGGCGCGCCGGGCCGCGCCGAGGTGGCCGCGGTGTGCGTGTGGCCGCGTTTCGCGGCGCTGGCGCGGCAGCGGTTGCCCGCGTCGATCCGCGTCGCGGCGGTGGCGAACTTCCCTGCCGGCGGCAGCGATGTCGAGGCCGCCGTGCGCGACACCGCCGCCATCGTCGCCGCGGGCGCCGAAGAGGTCGACGTCGTGCTGCCCTGGCGCGACCTCGCCGCAGCACCGGCGTTGCTGCGCGCCGTTCGCCGCGCCTGCCAGGGGCGCGTGTTGAAGGTCATTCTCGAGACCGGCGAACTGGCCAGCGACGAGGCGATCGGCAACGCCTGCCGCATCGCGCTGGACGCCGGCGCCGACTTCCTGAAGACGAGCACCGGCAAGGTGCGGGTGAACGCCACGCCGCATGCGGCGCGGCTGCTGCTGCACGCCATCGCCACCGACCCGCAGGCGGCGCCGCGCGTGGGTCTCAAGGCCGCCGGCGGCATCCGCACCGTGGCCGACGCCGCCGTATACCTCGCGCTCGTGGCCGAGTACCTGGGGCCCGAGGCCGTGCGACCGGCGCGCTTTCGCATCGGCGCCAGCGGCCTGCTGGACGACATCGAAGCGGTGCTGGCCGGCGGTGCCGCGGCGCCCGGCTCGCTGCCCGGATCACCGCCCGGATCACCGCCCGGATCACCGACCTACTGACCCGAGGACACCCATGATGCCGCCCATCCGCATCGGTCCGGCGCGCGCCCGCGCGCGTTCCGGGTTCGCCCCCTTCCCGCCCTTCGCCTTCTTCGCCGCCTTCGTTGCCGCGGCGTCGCTCGCCGGTTGCGCGCTCGAGCCGCCGCGCGCCACCGAGCCGGTGGCGGTGAAGATCCTCGCCATCAACGACTTCCACGGCAACCTCAAGCCCAGCGCCGGGGGCATCCGCGTCAAGGACCCCGCCGACGGCAGCAAGACCGTCGTCGTCCCGGCCGGCGGCAGCGAGCACCTGGCGACGCTGGTGGCGCAGTTGCGCGCGAAGAACCCGAACCACATCTTCGTTGCCGCCGGCGACCTGATCGGCGCGACGCCGCTCCTGTCGTCGCTGTTCCGCGACGAGCCGACGATCGAATCGCTGAGCCTGATGGGGTTGGAAGCGAGTGCGGTGGGCAACCACGAGTTCGACAAGGGTGCCGACGAGCTGCTGCGCATGCAGCGCGGCGGCTGCAGCGCCGCGCTGCCCACCGGTGGCAGCGGCAGCGCCGAGCCGTGCAAGGGGCCGCAGCCGTTCACGGGCGCGCGCTTCACCTACCTCGCCGCGAGCACGGTGGTCAACGCCACCGGCCGCACGCTTTTCCCCGCCTACCACGTCAAGCGCTTCCAGGGCATCCCGGTCGCCTTCATCGGGCTGACGTTGAAGGACACGCCGACCATCGTCGTGCCCGATGGCGTGCGCGGCCTCACCTTCCGCGACGAAGCCGAGACGGTGAACGCGCTCGTGCCCGAGCTGAAGAAGCAGGGCATCGGCGCCATCGTGCTGCTGATCCACGAAGGCGGCGTGCCCAGTGGCGACTACAACGAGTGCCCGGGCATCAGCGGCGCCATCGTCGGTATCGTCGAGAAGCTCGACCGTGCGGTGGACCTGGTGATCAGCGGCCACACGCACCGCGCCTACAACTGCCGCATCGGCGGGCGGCTCGTCACCAGCGCCGACAAGTACGGCACCGTGCTGAGCGAAATCGACCTCGTGCTCGACCCCAGGACCGGCGGCGTGACGAGCGTGCGCGCCGACAACCAGATCGTGCGCACGTCGTTCGCCAAGGAGCCGCGGCAGACGGCGCTCATCGAGACCTACGAGCGGCTGGTGGCGCCGCTGGCCCGGCGCGTGGTCGGCCGCATCGCCGTGCCGCTGCTGCGCACAGCGGCGCCGAACGGCGAAAGCGCGCTCGGGCAGGTGATTGCCGATGCGCAGCTGGCTGCCACGGCGCGCGAGTTCGGCGCCCAGGTGGCGCTGATGAATCCCGGCGGCATCCGCGCCGACCTCGGCACGGCAAGCAGCGCGGCGGGCGGCGGCGAGTTGCAGGTCCGCTACGAAGACCTGTTCTCGGTGCAGCCGTTCTACAACAACCTCGTCACGATGGCGCTGACCGGCGCGCAACTCGTGCAGGTGCTCGAACAGCAGTGGCTCAACCAGCCCACTGCCGCCGGGCGCGTGCTCGCCGTCTCGCGCGGCTTCACGTACACCTGGGATGCGGGCCGGCCGCCGGGGCAGCGCATCGTGCCCGGCAGCGTCAAGCTCAACGGCGTCCCGGTCGGCGCCGAAGCGACGCTGCGCGTCACCGTCAACGGCTTCCTCGCCGGCGGCGGCGACAACTTCACCGTGCTGCGCCAGGGCCGCGACCTGCGCACCGGCATGATGGACGTCGACGCGTTCGAGCAGCACGTGAAGGCCGCTTCCACGCCCGGCGCGGCGGGCATCGCGCCGGGCGCGCTCGACCGCATCGTGCGCTTGAACTGAGAAGCCGTGAGCGATCCGGCAATCGCGGTCGGCCCGCGCCCGCATCCCCGCTGGCCGTTGCCGCAGCCGGTGATTGCCGCCAAGCGCGACGGCGCGGCCTTGTCGCCTCCGCAGATCGAAGCCTTCGTCGCCGGCCTGGTGGCCGAAGAGGGCAGCGATGCGCGCTGGAGCGACGCGCAGGCAGCGGCGCTGGCCATGGCGATCGTGCTGCGCGGCATGGACAGCACCGAGACCGTGGCCCTGACGCACGCGATGACGCACTCGGGCCGCGTGCTCGACTGGCGCGCCGAAGGCTTCGATGGCCCGGTGCTGGACAAGCACAGCACCGGCGGCGTCGGCGACAAGGTGAGCCTCGTGCTGGCGCCGCTCCTGGCCGAAGCGGGTGCCGCGGCCGGCGTCATCGTGCCGATGATCAGCGGCCGTGGCCTCGGCCACACCGGGGGCACGCTCGACAAGCTCGAAGCGCTGCCCGGCTACACGGTGAATCCGCCGCACGAGACGCTGCTGCGCGCGCTGCGCGAGGCCGGCTGCGCGATCGTCGGCGCCTCGGCTGAACTGGCGCCGGCCGACCGCCGGCTGTACGCGATCCGCGACGTCACGGCCACGGTGGAGAGCGTGCCGCTCATCACCGCCAGCATCCTGGCCAAGAAGCTCGCCGCGGGGTTGCAGGCACTGGTGCTCGACGTCAAGGTGGGCAGCGGCGCGATGATGCCTTCGCTGCCGATGGCGCGCGCCCTGGCCAGGAGCCTCGTCGACGTGGCCGCGGGCGCGGGCTTGCCGGCACGCGCGCTGATCACCGACATGGAGCGCGTGCTCGGCCTGGCCGCCGGCAACGCGCTGGAGGTGCGCGAGGCGATCGACTTCCTCACCGGCGCGGCGCGCGAGCCGCGGCTGGAAGCGCTGACGCTGGCACTGGCGGGGCAGGCGCTGCAACTGGGCGGCGTGGCCGCCGACCCGGCGCAAGGACAGCGCATGGCCGCAGCGGCGCTCACCCGCGGCGGCGCTGCCGAACGCTTCGCGCGCATGGTCGCCGCCCTCGGCGGCCCGCGCGACGTGCTGCGCGCGCCGGGCCTGGCCGCAGCGCCGGTCGAGCGCGAGGTGCCGGCGCCGGCAGCGGGGCGCATCGCACGCGTCGACGTGCGCGCGCTGGGCCTGGCCATCGTCGCGCTCGGCGGTGGCCGGCGGCACGGCGGCAGCGAGCGCATCGATCCGCGCGTGGGGCTCACGCACCTGGCGGCGCCGGGGCAGCAGATCGCCGCCGGCGAGCCGCTGGCGCGCGTGCACGCGGCCGATGCCGCGAGCGCAGCCGCCGCAGCGGCCGCCGTGGTGGCGGCCTATGCCGTCGACGACAGCGCGCTGCGCACGGCCGCGGCCGTCGCGGCCGAACCGGTGGTGCAGGCGGACGCGCCGGTGGTGGTCGAGACGATCGACGCCGGCACGGCGCTTGCCGCGCAGCGCGCATCACAATCGCGATCCTGAAGGCGACCATGCGTGCAAGACGGAATCCGCACCTGGACTCGAACCCGCACCCGGGCGCAGCCGGGCGACTCGCCGGGCGCAGCGCCCGGGCCGCGCTGCTGGCGGTGTCGTGCTGCTCGCTGCTCGCCCTGGCAGCGGCGCCGTCGGCGGCGGCCACCGCTGCATCGCGCGCGGCACCCCCCGCTGCGCCCCCTGCTGCCAGCGGCGTGCACCGCGCGGCTTCGGCCACCGCCGGCGGCGTCGAGCGCGCGGCCTCGGCCACCGCCGGGGGCGTCGAGCGCGCGGCCTCGGCCACGGCGGGCGGCGTCGAGCGTGCCGCATCGGCCACCGCCCGTGGCGTGCACCGCGCGGCTTCGGCCACCGCCAGCGGCGTGGCGCGCGCCGAGCATGCCGCGGCCAGCGGCGCACGCCGCGCCGCCAGTGCCGTCGAGCACGGCGCGCGGCGGGTCGGCGAAGCGGTGGACAACACCGCGCGCCGCATCGGGGTGCCCGGCGCCGGCTCGGCGCCGGTGAAGAACCCGCAGCCGGGCAGCAGCAACTGAACCGCCGCGCCCGGCCGGGAGGGATCGCCGTCAAGGTCTGCTGCATCGCCGGCATCGGCGAGGCGCGGCAAGCCTGTGCTGCCGGCGCGCAGGCGCTCGGGCTCGTGTCGGCAATGCCCAGCGGCCCCGGCGTCATCGGCGAGCCGCTGATCGCCGAGGTGGCCGCGGCGCTGCGCGGCGAGCCGGTGCGCACCTTCCTGCTCACCGCGCACACCGACGCCGAGGCCATCGCGGCCCAGCACCGGCGCTGCGGCACGACGACGCTGCAGCTCGTCGACCAGGTGCCGCCAGCGCAGCTGCAACGCCTGCGCGCGCTGTGCCCCGGCGCCGAGCTGGTGCAGGTCATCCACGTCACCGACGACGCGGTGCTCGCCGAAGCACTGGCGGCGGCGCCGCTGGTGGACGCGCTGCTGCTCGACTCGGGCAACCCCAAGCTCGCGGTGAAGGAACTCGGCGGCACCGGCCGCACCCATGACTGGTCGCTGGCGCGGCGCATCCGCGACGCGGTGCACCCGCTGCCGCTGTGGCTGGCCGGCGGGCTGCACGCCGGCAACGTGGGCGAGGCGATCGCCCGCGTGCGGCCGCACGGCGTGGACTTGTGCAGCGGCGTGCGCAGCGCCGGGCGGCTCGACGCCGCCAGGCTTGCTGCGTTCATGGCCGCGGTCGCCGCGGCCTGACCCCTGCGCCTTCGCGCAGCGCTACCAGGCGTAGCCGCCGAGGCGCCCGGCCTGCAGCCAGTAGACGTTGTCGCCGATCAGCACGCTGCGCTGCTCGGCGATCGCGCCCGGCGGCGGTGCCGGCGCCGGAGGGGCCAGCGCCGGCTTGACGTTCAGCGAGCCGGCGACCAGGTCCACCTCGAGGCGTTGCAGGCGGTCGCGCGGGTCCGCGAAGCTGGCGTCGACCAGGAACAGCGGTGTCGCCAGCCGCATCGTGGTGCCCGCCTGCAGCACCGTCAGGCCGTGCCGCGACGCGTCCAGGCCGCTGAAGCTGCCGCCGCCGCCGAAGACCTGCGTCGCCAGTTCACGCGGCCGCGTCGCGTCGGCCACGTCGAAGAGCGACACCTTGACGCCGCCGACGCGGTTCGTCGCCGCATCGACTTCCTTGCCCACGCCCAGCAGCAGGCGCTCCGACAACGGCACCAGATGGTCCGAGAAACCCGGCGCTTCGAGCACGCCGGCGACCTTCGGGTCGGCCGGGTCGGTGAGGTCGAGCACGTACAGCGGGTCGATCTGCCGGAACGTGACGACATAGCCGCGCGCCCCGGCGAAGCGCACGCCGTGCACCTGCTCGCCGGCCTTGCCCAGCGGCAGCGGCCGGCGGGCGTTGGGCAGCGTCGCCAGCGCTTCGAGGCGGCCGCCGGTGCTGCCCATGGTTTCGCGCAGCACGGTGAGGGTGGCCGGTGACGGCGGTGTCGTGCCGCTCGTGCCGTTCGTGCCGTTCGCGTCGTCGATCGTCGCCCACCCCACCGTGCCGGTGAAACTGAGGACGCGCAGCGCGCCGTCATGCTCGCCCATGCGGTAGCTCTTGCGCTCGGGATCCCAGCCGAGATGGCCTTCGACCTCGCCGCTGGCGCGGTAGGCGAGCCGCCCGCTGTTGGCGTCGAAGGCGAACTTGTGGATGTCGGTGCGCATCGACGCCGGGTAGCGCAGCACCGCCGCCGCGCCACCGGAGGCGCCCGTGTAGCCCCAGCGCGTACTGGCCAGGTAGAGCGTCTGCGGCGTCATGGTCAGCGCCTCGGTGCCGCCGATGAAGCAGCGGCTCGCCGGAGCGAGGTTCGGCGCGCGCAGGTCGAAGACGGTGATCGTCGTCACCGACAGCGACAGCGACGCGTTGGCCGGCTGCACCCAGCAGTCGGTCTCGCCGAGCATCGGCTGCGTGCTGCCGCCGGCGAGGCGGCGCAACGGCAGCAGGTCGGCGCCGCGCGTCGCCGCGATGGCCGCTTCACGGGCGGCGGCGGTGGCGTCGGGCGGCAACTGGTCGGCGGCGAGCATCGGCTGGTACTCGCTGACGAGCACGAGGTAGTCGCCGACGCGGCGCGCGTCGACGACGCGGCCGTCGAACTCGACCCGTGCCGTGGCCGCCGGCGCGGCGGGATCGGCAACGTCGAAGCGCTCGACAGCGACGAGGTTGCGCATCCACACCGGTCCCGGCAGCAGGGCCGGACAGAGGTCGACACAAGGATTGCCGACGATGCCGGCCCAGGCCTCGCTCGCCACGGCGAGCGCCTTGCCGTCGCCGGCGAGTACCAGGCCGTGCGGCGTCAACGCGCTGGCGCTGCCGAGCGCCAGCGGCGCCGAGCCCCGCTCTTCGAGCGCGCCCGAAGCGAGCCGGCGCGTCGTGCGCAGCAGCGGCTTCGCGCTGTCGCGCCGGTCGAGACTGAACAGGTGGACGCCGTCGGTCTTCAGCAGATCGGGCTCGTCCACGTCGCGCTCCTGCGTCAGCGCGTTGGCGAACGACGGCGGGGCGCCGGTAGCCGGCGCCGCGGCTCCGACCGGCAGGGGCATGACGGTGCCGGCATCGCCTAGTGCGCTGCCCGCCCGGCGCTGCGCCGCGCGTTCGCGCAGCACGCGCTGCACGTAGGCCGTCAGGTCGCCGGGCTGGCTCGGCTTGAGCGCCGGCGAGCCGGGATCGGGGTCGGGCGCGCTTTCGCCACCACCACCGCCGCAGGCGGCCAGCACGACCGTCACGACGGTCACGACAGAGGGCGCGACCCTGCGAAGGAAACGGAGCAGCGACATCGAACGTCCTCCAGAAGATGCCGGCGAGGGGCTGGCAGATGCCTGCGTGGCTTGCCTGGCCTGCCGTCTTGTGGGAAAATATCCCACATGCCGCCGACCTGTCAACCACCCGCCCGGCGGGGCCGTGCCTGGCGCCAGTTGCGGCTCGATGCCCGGCGGCGGCGCCGCTCGCGAGTTCCGGCCTCGCGCGTCCGATGAAGGCCGCCGGCGAACCGGGCGCCGTGCTGGCGCGCGTGCTGCACACGCTGCGCCCGCTCGTGCGCCTGCTCGTGCACCACGGCATCACCTACCCGGCGCTGGCGGCGGCACTGAAGCGCGTCTTCCTCGACGAGGCGCAGCACGAGCTGCGCCGGCGCGGCATGCCCGTCACCGACAGCGCCTTGACGCTGCTGTCGGGCGTGCACCGGCGCGACGTGCGCACGCTGATGCGCGAGCCGCGCGCCGCTGCGGCTGCCGGCGGCGGCGACCTGCCCGCGCGCAGCCTGGCCGCTGAAGTGGTGGGCCGCTGGCTGCAGGAGCGCCGCTTTCTCGACAAGGGCGGCCACCCCAAGGTGCTGCCGCGCGGCAAGGCCGGCGCCGGCGAGCGCGGCACCTTCGACGACCTCGTCGAAGGCATCAGCCGCGACGTGCGGCCGCGCGCCGTGCTCGACGAACTGCAGCGCCTGGGCGTCGCCGAGGAAGCCGACGACGGCGGCGTGCGCCTGCTCGCCGAGGGCTTCGCGCCGAGGCGCGGCTCCGACGAGATGGCCGCGCTGTTCGCGGCCAACGTGCACGACCACGCCGCTGCCGCGGTGGCCAACCTGCGCGGCGGCGCCAACTTCCTCGAGCAGGCCGTGTTCGTCGACGAGATCGGCGAGGCCTCGGTGAAGCAGCTGTCGCAAGCCGCGGCCGCGGCGTGGAAGACGGCGATGCGCGAAGTGATGGGCGTGGCCCGGCAGCGCTTCGACGCCGACCGCTCGCTGCCCGCCGGGCAGCGCGGCCTGCGCGCACGCTTCGGTGTCTACTTCTTCAGCGAAGCGCAGGAATGACGAAGGTGGGCCTCATGAAGCGCGAGTCCATTGCAGGCACGGCGACCGTGCGCGCCGTCGCCCCCGCTGCCTCGGCGGCCGGCGCAGCCAGGGCCGCTGTTGCCGCGCTGCTGCTGGCGGCGCTGGCCTTCACCCTCGCCTTGCTGGGCGGCTGCGGCCCGGGCCTCGGCGGCACCGGCACCGGCGCAACGGACGACGCGATGGCGGCCTACGGCGCGCGCGAGGTGCCGGTTTGCGGGTCGGCGGACTTCGCCGACCTGATTGGCTGCAACGCGCCCGGCGCCGGCGCGGCGCCGCTGCCGGCCGTCGGCGCGCGCTTCTTCGCCGAGTCATCGCCGGCCAGCACCACGCTGCTGGAGCTCGACGGCCAGCAAGCGCAGTGGCGCCTGCGCTGCCTCGACACCGTCTTCGTCGGCAGCTGGGGGCAGGTCGGCACGGCCGCGCCGCGCTACTACGGCAACGCCACCGCCGGCGGCAGCCGCGTGCGGCTGGCTTCGATGCAGGTGCAGCGCAGCGGCAACGGGATCGCCGTGACGCTGCTCGACTCGTCCGGGGGCGTGATCGCCGGCCCGTTGCTGCTGGCGCCGGTGGCCGGCACGACGAGCGCCGCCCCCTGCCCGTGAGGTGCCCGTGCGCTGCCCGTGAGCTGCCCCTGAGCTGCCTTTGAGCGCTCGCGCGATCAGCCGGCGACGAGCCTGGCGATCGCCTCGCCCATCTCGGTGGTGCTGGCCTGGCCGCCCAGGTCGCGCGTCAGCGCCCCGCGCGGCCCTTCCTTCAGCACGCGCTCGATGGCCTGCACGATCGCGTCGTGCGCAGCGCGCTCGCCGAGGAAGTCGAGCATCATCGCGCCCGACCAGATCATCGCCACCGGGTTGGCGATGTTCTGCCCGTAGATGTCCGGCGCCGAGCCGTGCACCGGCTCGAACAGCGACGGAAACTTCCGCTCGGGGTTGAGGTTGGCCGAAGGCGCGATGCCGATCGTGCCGGTGCAGGCCGGGCCGAGGTCGGAGAGGATGTCGCCGAAGAGGTTGGTGGCGACGACGACATCGAAGCGTTCGGGCTGCAGCACGAAGCGCGCGGTGAGGATGTCGATGTGCTGCTTGTCCACCGCCACCTGCGGGTAGCGAGCGTGCATCGCATCGGCGCGGCCGTCCCACCAAGGCATGCTGATGGCGATGCCGTTGCTCTTGGTGGCGACGGTGAGCTTGCGGCGCGGGCGCGAGGCCGCCAGGTCGAACGCGTACTTCAGCACGCGGTCGGCGCCGTGACGCGAGAAGATCGCCTCCTGCACGACGAACTCGCGCTCGGTGCCGGGGTACATCACGCCGCCGAGGTTGGTGTATTCGCCCTCGGTGTTCTCGCGCACGATGTAGAAGTCGATGTCGCCGGCACGGCGCGGGTTGCCCCTGGCGTCCACCAGCGGGCATTGCACGCCGTCGAACAGGCGCGCCGGGCGCAGATTGATGTACTGGTCGAAGTCGCGCCGGAACTTCAGCAGGCTGCCCCACAGCGAGACGTGGTCGGGCACGCTGGCCGGCCAGCCGACGGCGCCGAAGTACAGCGCGTCCATGCCCGACAGCTGCGCCTTCCAGTCCGCGGGCATCATCTCGCCGTGCGCGGCGTACCAGTCGCAGCTCGCCCATTCGATGGGCCGGATGTCGAGGCCGAAGCCGAAGCGCCGGGCCGCCGCCTGCAGCGTGCGCAGCCCTTCGGGCATCACTTCCTTGCCGATGCCGTCGCCGGGGATGGCGGCGATGCGATAGCTGCGGGTCATGGTGGAGATTCCTGGTTGTCCGGGCCGGCCCGACAGCCGAGTTGCTGCGCGAGGTCGGCGAAGTCCTCGGCCGTGATGTCGAATTCGCCGGCGGTGAACGGCTCCGGCACGCCGCCGGGCCCCTTCTCCAGCGGCCGCCGCACGTAGGCGGTGCGCAGGCCGCAGCGGGCGGCGGCGCGCAGGTCGCTCGGGTGCGCCGCGACCATCATCACCTGGCCCGGCGCCAGGTCGAGCAGCCTGGCCGCGCCGAGGTAGACCTCGGGGTTGGGCTTGTAGTGGTTGAACAGTTCGGCCGACAGCACGCAGTCGAACGGCAGGCCGCCGTGCCGCGCCAGATCGACCAGCAGCGACAGGTTGCCGTTGGACAGCGTGGCCAGCACGAAGCGCTGCTTCAGCCGCGCCAGGCCGGCGGCGCTGTCGGGCCAGGGGTCGAGGCGGTGCCAGACGCGGTTGAGCGCCGCCACGTCGGCTTCGGGCAGCGCGAGGCCGCGCGCGCCGAGGATGTCGTCGAGGATGCGCCGGTGCAGCCCGTCGATGTTCGTCCACGGCAGCGCCCCCGAGCGCACTTGCTGCATCGCCGGCTGGTAGCCGGCGCGCCAGTCCAGCGCGAAGCGGCCGCCGTCGGCCGCCAGCCCGGCGCGCGCCACCTCGGCGGCGATGCTGCCGTACCAGTCGACGACGGTGCCGAAGATGTCGAAGGCGAGCGCCCGGATATCGGCGTGTGGCATGGTGGGGCGGCAGCATAGCCGCCCGCACGCCTTGCGGATAATCCCGGGCGTGCCCGCCTCCAAGACCCCTGCCTCGGCCGCGCCGACGGCGTTGACCGCGCTGTCGCCGCTGGACGGCCGTTACGCGGCGCGCCTGGCGGCGCTGCGCCCGCTGCTCAGTGAGTACGGCCTCATGCACCGGCGCGTGCAGGTCGAGATCGAGTGGTTCATCGCGCTGTCGGACGCCGGCTTCGCCGAGTTCGAGCCGCTCACCGAAGCCGGGCGCGGCCTGTTGCGCTCGCTGGTGCACCGCTTCAGCGAGAGCGACGCCGCGGCGATCAAGGAGATCGAGCGCACGACGAACCACGACGTGAAGGCGGTCGAGTACTGGATCAAGGGCCGGCTGAAGGGCCACCCGGGGCTGGAGCGGGTGGGCGAGTTCGTGCACTTCGCGTGCACCAGCGAGGACATCAACAACACCAGCCATGCGCTGATGCTCGAGGCGGCGCGCAAGGAGGTGCTGCTGCCGGCGCTGGACGCCGTCGTCGAGACGCTGCGCGCGCTGGCCGAGGCCGAGGCGGCCACGCCGATGCTGGCGCGCACGCACGGCCAGGCCGCCAGCCCCACCACCGTGGGCAAGGAGGCGGCCAACGTGCTGGCGCGCCTGCGCACGGCGCGCGCGCGCCTTGCCGCCGTGCCGCTGCCGGCGAAGATGAACGGCGCGGTGGGCAACTACAACGCGCACCTGGCGGCCTGGCCCGGCTTCGACTGGGAGCGCTTCGCGCGCGGCGTCGTCGAGGAGCGCCTGGGCCTGGCGTTCAACCCGCTGACGACGCAGATCGAGCCGCACGACGGCCTCGCCGAGCTGTTCGACGCGGTGGCGCGCGCCAACACCGTGTGCATCGACTGGTGCCGCGACGTCTGGGGTTATGTCTCGCTCGGCTACTTCACGCAGAAGCTCAGGGCCGGCGAGGTGGGCTCGAGCACGATGCCGCACAAGGTGAACCCGATCGACTTCGAGAACGCCGAGGGCAACTACGGTCTCGCCAACGCGCTGCTGGCGCACATGAGCAGCAAGCTGCCGCTGAGCCGGTGGCAGCGCGACCTGACCGACAGCACCGTGCTGCGCAACATGGGCGTCGCCCTGGGCTACACGGTGCTGGCGCACACGAGCCTGGCCACCGGCATGGGCAAGCTCGAGGTGCACCGCCAGGCGCTGGCCGCCGACCTCGAAGCGGCGCCCGAGGTGCTGGCCGAGGCGATCCAGACCGTCATGCGCCGGCACGGGCTGGCCGACCCCTACGAGCGGCTGAAGGCGTTCACGCGCGGGCGCGCAGTCACGCTGGCGGCGATGCGCGAGTTCATCGAGACGCTGGCCGAACTGCCGGCCGCCGAGCGCGCGCGCCTCGCGGCGATGACGCCGGCCACCTACACCGGCGCCGCGGCGGCGCTGGCGAAGAAGGCGGCGAAGCGCGCATGACGGCCGCCGCGCCGGCAACCACGGCAGGGACCGGCGGCGCCCGGCCGCCGTTCACGGCCCAGCTCGCGGCGGCCGAGGCGCGCGCGCGTTCGCTGCTGTGCGTGGGCCTGGACCCCGAACCGGCGCGCTTCCCCGCGCCCTGGCGCGGCGATGCGCGGCGCATCTTCGAGTTCTGCGCCGGCATCGTCGACGCCACGCACGACCTCGTGCTCGCTTTCAAGCCGCAGATCGCGCACTTCGCTGCCGAACGCGCCGAGGACCAGCTCGAGCGCCTCGTCGCGCACATCCGCCACGTGGCGCCCGAGGTGCCGGTGATCCTCGACGCGAAGCGCGGCGACGTCGGCTCGACGGCGCAGAACTACGCCCGCGAGGCCTTCGAGCGCTATGGCGCCGACGCGGTGACGCTGTCGCCGTTCATGGGCGCCGACAGCCTCGAGCCCTACATGCGCTACACGGGCCGCGGCCTCATCGTGCTGTGCCGCACGTCCAACCCCGGCGGCGACGATCTGCAGGCGCTGAAGCTGCAAGGCGGCGAGCGGCTGTTCGAGCACATCGCGCGGCTGGCCGCCGGCGAATGGAG
The DNA here is from genome assembly GCA_016790425.1 of Rubrivivax sp. Lineage (GTDB taxonomy): Bacteria > Pseudomonadota > Gammaproteobacteria > Burkholderiales > Burkholderiaceae_C > Rubrivivax. The sequence goes on along the minus strand of JAEUPF010000161.1, from coordinate 15,168 downwards.
CACGCGCGCCGGCGGCCAGGTCGGCCTTGTCGTCGGCGCCACCTATCCGCGCGAGCTGGCGCGCGTGCGCGAGCTGGCGCCGCGGCTGCCGCTGCTGATCCCCGGCGTCGGCGCCCAGGGCGGCGATGCCGAAGCCACCGTGCGCGCCGGCTGGCGCGCCGACGCGCCGGTGGTCGTCAGTTCGTCGCGCGCCATCCTCTACGCCGGCAGCGATGGCCCGGGTGGCAGCGGGCCGCCCGCCTTCGCCGCGGCGGCGCGCACCGCCGCCAGCGCCACGCGGCAGCTGTTGCAGCGCGCGCGCGGCGCAAGCTGAAGCGGATCGCGGGCTGCACCGGGCACTTCCGCCGATGGCAGCACCCAGCGCCGCTTCCGCTGCCCCGCTGACCACGGCGCTCGCGGCCAGCGCCCGCGGCCACTTCTTCCGCGTCGCCGCGGCGTTGTCGCTGGCCGGCGCACCGCTGGTGCTGCTGCTGCCGCCCGGGCGCGCCGACCCCGGGTGGTTCGTCGCCGCCTTCGCCGCCCTGGGCGCGGCCGCGGCGCTGGCGCTGCGCCTGCCGCTGGCACAACAAGCCACTGCGCTCACCGCCTTCCTCGCCGCCGACAGCGCCGCGCTGGCCGCGGTGGCCTTGGCCTGGCCCGGCGGGGTGGGCGAAGCGGCGATGGCGCTGTTCGGCGTTCTCGCGTGCGTCTCGTTCGCCGGCTCGGGGCGAAGCGCCGGGCTCGCGGTGGCGGCGGTGCAGGCGCTGCTGCTGCTGGCGGTGCACGCGGCGCAATGGCCGGCCGACGCGGCGGCGCAACCGTCTCATCTGGCGCGGCTGGCGCTGCATTCGTTCAACGTCGCCGCCGGCACCGCGGCGGGCCTGCTGATCGCGCGGGCGCTGGTGCTGCCGATGCGCCTGGCGGCCGAGCGCGAGACGGCCTTGCAGGCCACGCAGAGCCTGTACCGCGACCTCTTCGCGCTGAGCCCGGTGGCGCTGGTGGTGCACCGCGACGGCGTGGCCATCGACGCCAACCCCGCGGCGCTGGCGCTCTACGGCGTTGCCTCGGTCCAGGCGCTGCGCCGCTTCAACCTCTACGACTTCTTCGAGGACGGCGAGCACCGCCAGCGCGCCTACACGCGCCGCGATGCGATCCGCGACATGGCGCCCGGCTCGGTGCTGCCGGCGGCCGACTTCCGCTTCAGGGTCGGCGCGCGCTCGCTGTCGGTGCGGGTCACCGGCGTGCGCATCGAGGTCGATGGCGCGCCGGCGGTGCTGGCGATCATCGCCGACGACACCGAACGCCTGGCCGCCGAGGCGGCGGTGCGCCGCTCCGAGGCGATGCTGTCGCACATCGTGGCGACGACGCCCGACCTCGTCTCCGTCACCGAGGTGGCCAGCGGCCGCTTCGTGATGGTGAACCCGGCCTTCGAGCGCGACCTCGGCTGGAGCGCCGCCGAAGCGCTCGGCCGCACGTCGACCGAACTGGGCTCCTGGTGGAGCGACCAGGGGCGGCCGGCCTTCCTCGCAGCGCTGCGCGAAAGCGGCCGCGTCTACAACCACCCGGCGGTGTTCCGCACCCGCGCCGGCAGGCGGCTGGAGGTGTCGGTGTCGGCGGCGCGCTTCGCGCTCGGCGGCACCGAGTACATCGTGCTGAGCGCGCGCGACCTCACCGCGATCGAAAGGCTGCGCCTCGAACGCGAGGCGATCCTCGCCAACGCCTTCGTCGGCATCGCCGTCACGCGCGAGCAGCGCTTCCTGCTGGCCAACCGCCACTTCGAGCAGATGCTCGGCTGGGACCAGGGCGGCCTGCTCGGGCACGAGGGCAGCGAAGTGTGGCCCGACCCCGCCGCCTACCGCGAAGTGGGCCGCACCCACGGCGCAGCGCTGGCGCGCGGCGAGCGCGTCGAGTTCGAGGCCACGCTGGCGCGGCGCGACGGCACCACCTTGCTGGCGCTGGTGCGCGCGCACGCCATCGACCCGGAGCGGCCGCACGACGGCGGCACCGTGTGGATCGTCGAGGACATCACCGCGCGCCGCGAAGCCGAGCGCGCCTTGCACGAGGCGCGCAGCGCCGCCGAGGCGGCCAGCCGGGCCAAGAGCACGTTCCTCGCCAACACCAGCCACGAACTGCGCACGCCGCTGAATGGCATCGTCGGCCTGGCGGCGCTGGCGCGCAACCCGGCGCTGGACGACGCACAACGCCAGCGCTACCTCGAGCAGATCGTCGACAGCGCGCGTTCGCTGACGGCGCTCATCTCCGACATCCTCGACCTGTCGAAGATCGAGGCCGGCCGCATGGCGCTGGAGCGGCTGCCGTTCGACCTCGGCGAGTTGCTGCGCACGCTGCAGCAGACCTACGCCCCGCTGGCCGCCGCGCGCGGCCTGACGCTGCGCTTCGAGGTCGACGCCGGTGTCGGTGCCGGCGCCGTCGGCGACCCGCTGCGGCTGCGCCAGGTGATCGGCAACTTCCTTTCCAACGCGCTCAAGTTCACCGAGCAAGGCGGCATCGTCGTGCGGGCGGCACGCCTGGGCGCTGGTGGCGATGCCGCCGAGCGCCTGCGCTTCGAGGTGCACGACAGCGGCGTGGGCATCGAGCCGGCCGCGCAGGCGCGGCTGTTCCAGCCGTTCACCCAGGCCGACCAGTCGACGACGCGGCGCTTCGGCGGCACCGGGCTCGGCCTGTCGATCAGCCGCGAACTGGCCACGCTGATGGGCGGCGAGGTCGGCGTGGCCAGCGAGGCCGGCCGTGGCAGCTGCTTCTGGCTGGAGCTGCCGCTGCCGCGCGCGCCGCTGCCCGAGCCGCGCGCCCCGGCGCCCCCCGATCGCAGCGTGCAAGGCATGCACGTGCTGATGGTCGAGGACAACCCGGTCAACATGCTGATCGCGGTGGCGATGCTCGAGGGCTGGGGCGTCGAGGTCGAGCAGGCCGGCGACGGCGTGCAGGCGCTGGCCGCGCTGAAGCGCGCACTCGCCGCAGGGCAAGCCCCTGACGCGGTGCTGATGGACCTGCAGATGCCGCAGATGAGCGGCTACGAAGCGACGCTGGCGCTGCGCGGGCTGCCCGGCGGCCAGCGCGTGCCGGTGATCGCGCTGACCGCCGCGGCGATGGTCGAAGAGCGCGAGCGTGCCCGGGCGGCCGGCATGGACGACTTCCTGACCAAGCCGATCGACCCCGACCGGCTGCGCGCGACGCTGGCGCATTGGCGCCAGGCCGGCGCGAGGCCGGAACTGCCGGCCGGCGAAGCCCGGCGTTGAAGGCGCGCGCGGGGCGCATCCGGGGCGCATCCGGGGCGCATCCGGGGCGCATCCGGGCTGCGTGCGGCGCGCATGCGGGGTGCGTGCGGTCCCGCCTGATACCACGGTCTACCGGCGAGCCGGTGCGGCCGCTAGCGGTTGCCTAACGGCGGGGTTCGACGATGGCGCCATCGCCTCACCCTTCCCGCCACGGAGCCCCGCCATGAACCGCACCCCGCGCAACACCGCCCGTCACGCCGCCCATCACGCCGCCCGTCACGCTGCCCGCCACATCGCGCACGCCCTGGCCTGCGCCCTCGGCGCCGCCGCGCTCGCCGCGGCCGCCACGCCGGCCGCGGCGCAGAACTACGAGCTGATGATCCGCGAGGCGCTGGCACGCCAGAACCAGGCCGTCAGCCAGGCGCAGAACCAGGTGCAGCGCATCGTGCAGCAGCGCATGAACGACCCGGCGGTGCAGGCTTCGTGGCAACGCTACGTGCAGCAAAGCGGCGGCCGCCCGGCGATGGACTACCCCACCTACACCTACTACTACATCTACACCAACGGCTTCTCCGCGCAAGGCATGGCGCACATGCGCGCCAACGAAGGCGCCATCCGGCAGCGCGAAGCCGCTGCCTGGCAAGGCGTGCGCCAGGCCGAGGCCCAGCGCGCGCAGGCGCAGCAGCAGTGGCGCGACGGCTACCACGCGCAGCAGCAGGAAGCCGGCCGCGGCCTGATGGGCCAAGGCACCTACACGCTGCCCAACGGCCAGGGGCTGCAGCTGCCGCACACCTGGCAGCCCAACACCACGCACCAGTACCAGGGCGGCACCTACCACGTCGACGCCGGCGGCCGCTATCACGTGCTGGCGCCCAACGGCTGGTGGTATCCGCTCGCCGGCAGCCGCTGAAGCCGCTGAAGCCGCTGAAGCCGCGGCCGCTTGCGCGGGTTCTTGACCTGGTTGAAGGCCGGCGATGGCCGCCCTCCCCGGGGGTGGCGCAAGCGGTGCGAAGATGCGCGCCTGGGCAGCGGTGACCGGGGGCGATCTTGCTGGGTGGGCTGAAGCGCGAACAAGGGGACGGGCAACTTCGACGGCGGCGAGCCGGGGCATGGCCTCGCCCCGGCGGCGCGCTGCCGGCCGCGTGCCTCGCCGTGCTGGCCGCGATCATCGCCGTCGCCGCGGCACCGGTGCTGGCGCAGGCGCAAGGGTCGATGGCGCAATGCCGCGCCCAGATGCCCGCCGCGGCGGCGCAGCGGCTGCGCGCTTGCGACGAACACGGCGGTTGCCGCGCCGTGCTGCGCATCATCGACAGTTGCCCGGCACTCAAGACCTTCGCCGACCTGCTGGCCAGCAATGGTCGCGGCAGCACGGTCGACGACAGCGTGCTGCGCCGCACGCTCGTCGAAGCCGGCGTGCCGGCCAACGGCCTGGCGAGTTGCACCAGCGAGTTCAACCGCGCGCTGTGCCGCAACTTCCTCAACCTCGAAGACGCCTCGGGCGAGACCGCCTCCGGCCCGACCCGGGCGGCGCATTTCGACGCCGCGATGCGCCGCCTCGTCGAGCAGCAGGAACGCGCCCGCATGCCCGCCGACCAGCACCGCGCCGCCGAGATCAAGCTCGAAGCGTGCGCCGGCAGCCGCCCCGGCCCCGACCGCGACACGCCCTGCCGCGAGGCCATCGAGGCGGTGCACGCCTGCGAGGTCTTCCGCGGCGAGTGGACCGCGCGGCGCGACGTGCTGATCGTGGATGCGCAGAAGCTCGGCCAGGCCGCCGCGCAGCGCAGCCTGCGCGCGCTGGAGATGCCGTCGTGCCCGCAGACGCTGCCCGGCAGCACGCTGACACCGCAGCAGGCGCTGGTGGCCGCCACGGCCGACGTCCCCGACAGCGGCAGCGCTTCACCGGGCTCCCCCGCTGCACCGGCTGCACCGGCTGCACCGGCTGCACCCGCCCCCGCAGCACCGCCGCCTGCCGCACCGCGCAGCGCCGAAGGCAGCGGCGGCGGCAATGCGGCCGCCGCCGGCAGCGACTGCCGCACCTCGCTGCGGCGCATGGAAGAACGCTACGAGGCGATCCAGCGCCGCCGCCCGGCACAGGCCGATCGCCTGGCGACGCAGCAGGTCGAGATCTACATGCTCACCGAGCAGATGGGCCTGCTCGAACGCCTGTGCCGCGGCCAGCGCGAGTACGACTTCCTGCGCCCCACGCAGGACCGCCTGGCGCGCACGCTGCAGGCCTGCCGCGAGTCGGCACCGAACCCGGTCAACGACTGCGTGCCGCGCGTGCCCTGGTGAGGGGAAGGCAAGGCGCGCGCCCGGTCCGCGCCGGCCGGGGCGCCCCGGCGATGGTGAATCCATCACCGAGTGGATGGCCTCGATTCACCCCCCGAAGCATGGCTGTCTCCCTACGCTTTGGTTTGTGGCTTTCACCGCCACGAACCCCAGCGCCACGGGAGAAGACCCATGTTCGAAACGCTCGCCTCCGCCCCGACGCCTGCCACGGTGCGGCACCTGCCGATGCGCCCGCTGCCGCCGGCCGCCGCGCCGCGCCAGGTCGCGCCGCTGGCATTCCGTTCGCCGCCGCCGGCGGCCGCGGCGCCGTTGGCCATCGATGCGCTGGCCGCGCTCGGGCCGCTCGGCCCGCTGGCGCCGCTCCTGGCAGCGATGCTCGATGAAGCCGGCAACGGCATGCTGCTGGTCGACGCCGAAGCACAGTTGCTGTACGCCAACCACCCGGCGCGGCTGGAGCTCGATGAAGAGCATCCGCTGCGGCTGGTGCTCGGGCGGCTCGTCACGGCGCAGGCCGGCGAGGCCGTGGCGCTGCAAGAGGCGCTGGCGGCCGCGCAGCGCGGCCTGCGACGCCTGCTGACGTTGGGCCGCGGCGAGCAGCGCGTGTGCATCTCGGTGGTGCCGCAGGCCGACCCGCGCGCCGCCGCGCCCGCCGGTGTGGCGAAGATGGCAGCGCTGCTGATCCTCGGCCAGCGCCGCATCTGCGGCCAGCTCGCGTTGCACGGCTACGCTCGCGCCAAGGGCCTGACGCCGGCCGAGACGCGCGTGCTGGAGCAGCTGCGCGACGACGTGCAGCCCACGAAGATCGCCAGCCACCAGGGCGTGGCCGTGTCCACGGTGCGCACGCAGATCGGCAGCATCCGCGCCAAGACCGGTGCGCGCAGCATCCGCGACCTGCAGCGGCAGCTGGCAACGCTGCCGCCGATGGTGGGCGCGCTGCGCAGCGTGGCCGCCGCGTGTGCCGGCGGCACCCCGCGCGCGGTGCTCGCCTCCTGACCGACGGCGCCTGCGCGGCCCCAGGGCGGGCGCCGGCGCGAAGCGGCGGCTGCCGCCGGCCCGGGCACCGGGCACCGGGGCCGGCCGCTGCCACAGCATCCGGGGGAAAAGCAGGCGGCACGTACCGCCGGCTAAGATCGGCCAGCCCTGCGGCTGACGTGACCATGGTGATGATGGTCGCGCCGGCCGCAGGGCGAAGCCGGCGACATGACGCGCAAGAACTCGAAGACCCCTTCCCCGTCCGACCCGGCCGTGCTCATCGAGCAGGCCCCCTTCTCCGAGAGCCTGCGCGCGCTGGCGCGCCGCGGCGAGGCCAAGTTCGTCCGCAAGGGCGCCCAGCTCATCATCGAAGGCGACGCCGGCGACACGCTGTTCATCGTCGTGCAGGGGAAGCTGCGCGCCTGCAGCGTGGGCACCGACGGCCGCGAGGTCACCTACGGCACCTACGGCCCGGGCGAATACGTCGGCGAGATGAGCCTGGACGGCGGGCCGCGCTCGGCCGATGTCATGGTGGACGAGCCGGGCATCGTCGTGCTGGTGACACGGGCGACGCTGCTGGCGCACGTGGCCGAGCAGCCGCAGTTCGCGCTCGAACTGCTGGCCAAGGTGATCCGGCGCGCGCGAACGGCGACGCTGAGCCTGCGCCAGATCGCGCTCAACGACGTCTACGGGCGGCTGAAGGCGCTGCTGGAGACGCAGGCGGCACCCGCGGCCGACGGCACGCGCGCGCTGGAGCCGTCGCCGTCGCACCTGGAGATCTCGCGCCGCATCGGCTGCAGCCGCGAGATGGTGAGCCGGGTCATGAAGGACCTGGAACTCGGCGGTTATGTCGAAAGCGGCCGCCGGCACATCCGGCTGTTGCGTGCGCTGCCGGCGAAGTGGTGAGCAGGGCCGCAGGCACCTGCGGCCTCGCGAGACTCAGCCTGCCGCGGGAAACCGCCGGTCGGGCCGCGCGGCGCGCTCGAACTCGGGCTGCGCGCGCGGCAGGCGGCGCTCGATCTCGCGGATGCGGTCGGGGCCGGCCGGGTGCGTCGAGAGCCACGCCGGCGGCGCCCGCCCGGCGCTGGCCTGCGCCATCTTCTGCCACAGCGACACGCCCGCTCGCGGGTCGTAGCCCGAACGCGCGGCCAGCAGCAGGCCCAGCGCATCGGCTTCGCCCTCGTCGTCGCGGCTGTACTTCAGGCTCAGGAGCTGCGCCCCGGCCTGCGCCGCCAGGTCGCCGAGGTTGCCCAGGCCCAGCAGCGCCGACAGCGCGCGCAAGCCCATGCTGGTGCCGCCGCTCTTGGCCATGCGCTCGCGTGCGTGCTCGAGCAGCGCGTGGCTCGTCTCGTGGCCCATGATGATCGCGACCTCGTCGTCGCTGAGCTTGAGCTTGGAGAGGATGCCGCTGAAGAACGCGATCTTGCCGCCGGGCATGCAGAAGGCGTTCAGCGAGTCGGTGCGCAGGAGCTGCACCTCCCACTTCCAGGCGCGTGCGCGCTCGTTGCACGAGACGGTGAGCGGGATCATGCGCGCCGCGATGTAGCGCAACCGCTCGAGCTGCGGGTCGTCGGCGGCGGCTAGCACGTTCTTGCCCTTCGCCTCCTGCATGAGCTGGAGATACTCCTGCCGCGCCGCCGCTTCCACGTCGGCAGCCGGGACCAGGTCGGCCAGGCTCGAGCGATGGCACTCGGGATCGGCGGCGGCCGCCGGTGCCGGCATCCCGGCCAGCAGCGGCGCCGCACCGGCGGCGACCAGGCCGGTGAAGAAGCCACGCCGCGACAGCGCCGCGCCCGGCCCCCGGGCGCAGCAGGAGCAGGCCAGCGCGGGCGGCCACGCGGAGGGCGTTACGGCGTTCGTCTTCATCGGGGCAAGGTGGGGCGCGGGGGCGATCGGTGCAAGTCCGGCAACGGCGTCGAGCGCGGCAGAACGCCCGCGTCAGCCCGCCCGCGTCAGCCCGCGGCCGGCACTTCGTCCAGGGCCTGCATCGCGCGCCGCTGCCGCCACAACAGCACCAGGGCAGGCAGGGCAAGAAGCGTGCTCAGCACGAAGAAGTCCGGCCAGCCGATGCTCTCGGCGAGCACGCCCGCCAGCGGCCCCACCCACACCCGGCCCACCGACGCGAACGCCGACAGCAGCGCGAACTGCGTGGCCGTGAAGCGCTGGTTGCACAGGCTCATCAGAAAGGCGACGAAGGCCGCCGTGCCCATGCCGCCGCTGATGTTCTCGAACGCCACCACGACGAGCAGCGCGCCGTCCACCGGCGTCGGGGCGGCCAGCTTCACGAAGCCCCAGTCGAATGCCGGCAACAGCGCCGCGCCGAGGCTGCCCTTGCCGCCGGCGGCCAGCCACCAGAAGCCGAGGTTCGACACGAGCTGCAGCACGCCGAAGGCGAACAGGGCGCGCCACAAGCCCAGGCGCAGCATCAGCGCGCCGCCGGCCAGCGCGCCCGCGATCGTCAGCCACAGGCCGATCACCTTGTTGACGACGCCCACTTCGGCCGAGCCGTAGGCCATGCTCTTGAGCAGGAACGGCGTCAGCAGCGAGCCGGCGAAGGCGTCGCCGAGCTTGTACAGCACGATGAAGAAGAGGAAGGCGACCGCGCCGGGCATCGCGAAGTAGCTCGAAAGCCCCGCCAGCAGCGTCTGGAAGCGCGCGCGCCGCGCCGCCCACGCCGCCAGCGGCAGCGTGAAGGCGATGCCCAGCAGCAGCGCCCCGAGGTCGATCCAGCGCTGCTGCAGCGCGGCCGGCAGCGCCGAGCCGGCGAGCCAGCCGCCGACGAGCGCGCGCACGATGGCCGGCGCGAAGCGCTCGGAGAGCACCACGCCGACGGCCACCGCCAGCAGCACCGCGGCGAAGCCGAGCAGGTCGCGCGAGGCGCCAGCGGGCGATGCGGGCGATGCGGGCGATGCGGGAGCGTCACCAAGCCACGGTGCCGCGGCGGGCGACGGCGGCAAGCGTGGCAGGCGCGGCAGCAGCAGCGAGAGCACCGCCGCCGCGGCCATCACGCCGGCCATGAAGCGGTAGACCTCGGGCCAGCTCCAGCCGCCGCCTTGCTGCGCGTCGGTCCAGATGAGCGCCACGCCGCCCGAGAGCACCATCGCCAGCCGGTAGCCCATCACGCCGAGCGAAGCGCCCAGGCCGCGCTCGGCCGGCCCGAGCAGGTCGGTGCGATAGGCGTCGACGACGACGTCCTGCGAGGCCGACGCGAAGGCCACCGCCAGCGCCACCAGCGCGAAGACGCGCAGCGAATCCCTGGGCGAGGTGGCCGCCAGCCACAGCAGCAGCGCCGCCAGCACGAACTGCGTCAGCACCAGCCAGCCGCGCCGCCGGCCGAGCGCGGCCACGCACTCGAAGCGGTCCATCAGCGGTGCCCACAGGAACTTGAACGTGTAGGGCAAGCCGACCAGCGAGAGGAAGCCGATCGCGGCCAAGTCGAGCCCTTCGAGCGTGAGCCAGGCCTGCATCGCCTGCCCGGTGAGTGCCAGCGGCAGCCCCGAGGCGAAGCCGAGCACGGTGACGGCGGCCAGCCGGTGTGCAGCGGCGAGCGAGACGCCGCGGCGCGGCAGCGAGGCGAGCATCGCGGCATTCTAGGAAGCGGCCGTGGCTAGAGGCCGTGGGCACGCTTGCCTTCGCCGCCGCGCGCAACGCGAGCACCCGCTTCCTCGACGCGACTTCGATGACGACTTCGATGACGACTTCGATGACGACTTCGCTGACGCCTTCGACGACTACTTCGACGGCAGCGAGGCGCCCGGCAGCGCCGTCTGCGTCACCCCCACTGGCGAGGCAGGAACCGGCGCCGCGGCCGATGCCGCCGCCGAGGCCGGCGGCGTCAGCGAAGGGGCGGGCAACGTCGCGTCCTGCTCGTAGATCGCCTTGGCCATCGCCAGCAACCGCTCCTTGGGCAGTTCGCCCACCAGCGCGAAGCCGCACTTCTCTTCGATCCAGTAGAACATGCCCAGCGCACCTTGCTGCTCGTACCGGAAGGCAGCGTCGGTGCCCGGCTCGGGCTTGCGCAGGTAGACGGTGACGCGCTTGCCGGCACTGTCCTGGTACATGAGCTGGGCGCTCTTGCCGGGCCCGTCGGGCAGAAGCCGGCCGCCGATCAACTCGAAGCCGAGCGAGCGCAGATCGAACAGCTTCACCGGCGCGTCGATGCGCCGCGTCAGCCAGCGCGCCAGGTGCTCTTCCTGCGCCCTGACTTCCACCGGGTGGCGCGGCTCAGGCGTGTAGACGCTGTGCGCGAAGGCGGCGCGCTGCAGCCAGCCTTGCGGCGCCGGCGCGGCGGCCGAGGCCAGGGCGCGCGCCGCCGTGGCAGGCCGCCGCTGTTGCTGTTGCGCCCATTGCCAGGCGAGCACGGCGCCGACGACGGTCCCGAGCAGGAACAGCGCCGCCGCCGCGGCCGCCAGGCCCGAGGCCGGCCAGCCGAGCAGCGCTGCCAGGCGTGGCGCAGCCACCGGCGCCCTGCGCCGTGCCGGCGCGCTCACCGCGCCATCGCCGCGCATCCATACCGCCTCGGCCAGGCGGGCAGGCACGGGCTCGCGCACCACGTCGGCACAGGCGGCGCGCAGCGCGTCGCGGTCGGCAGCCCAGGCGCGCACCTGCTCGGCGCGGGCCGGATGCTGGCGCAGCCACGCTTCGATCGCGGCGCGCTCGGCAGGGCCGACTTCTCCGTCGACCCAGGCGCTGAGTTCTTCGTCGCTGTAGTCGGGGCGCGTCGACATGGTCACACTCACACCACTCGCCGCAGCGGCGGCGCCGTGCCGCCGCCGCCCTCGCGGCCCGTCACCGCCGGGGCCGCGGCTGCGGCCACCGCCGCCGGGCCATCGAGATGGCGGCGCAGCGCCTGCCGCGCCCGGCACACGCGCGACATCACCGTGCCGATGGGAATGCGCAGCGTCTCGGCCACCTCGGCATAACTGAGCTGTTCCACGCACACCAGCACCAGCGGCTCGCGCTGCTCGGGCGACAGGCGCGCCAGCGCCGCCAGCAGGTCCAGGCGCAGGCCGACATCGGTGCCGTGGCTGCCGCCTTCGGCGTCGAGCGTGCGCGTCACGTCGGCCGGGTCGGCGAACTGCATGCGGGCGTCGCGGCGGCGGCCGTCGAGGAACGCGTTGTGCGCGATCGACAGCAGCCACACCAGCATGTCGCGCTCGGGGTCGAACTGGCGCCAGTGCGCGAGCGCCCGCTCCAGCGTCTGCTGCGTCAGGTCGTCGGCTTCGCCCGCATCGTGCGCCAGCGAGCGCGCATAGCGGCGCAGGCGCGGGATGGCGTCGAGCAGCCGCTGGCGAAAGACCGGTGGGGCGTCCACGCCGTGTTTACGTGAAGGGCGCTCGATTATTCCCGCCGCCGGGGCTGGCGTGACCCGGGCGGCCGCGGCCGCTACGGCGTCACGACGACGCGCACGCGCCGGTTCTCCGCGGCGCGCGGGTCGGCGGCATTGACCGGCTCGCTGGCGCCCTTGCCCACCGCACTCAGGCGCTCGCCGGCCACGCCCAGCGTCACCAGGTACAGCCGCACCTGCTCGGCGCGCTCGCGCGAAAGGCGCAGGTTCTGCGCCGGCGAGCCGCTGGCGTCGGTGTGGCCCTCGATCACGAAGCGCTGGCTCCGCAACTCCGCCGACAGCATCGCGGCAACGAGGCTGCCCAGCAGATCGCCGCTTTCGGGCCGCAGTTGCGCCGAGTTGGGCTCGAAGACGATGGCCAGCGAGAGGCTCGGCGCGGCCGCTGGTCCCGCGGCAGCGGGCGCGGCCGCTGGTCCCGCTGCAGCGGGCGCCGGCGTCGATGGCGCCGGCGCCTGCCCCGGCGCGGGGGCGGCCGACGGCGCGGGCGCCGTCACCGCCTCGATGACGAGATTGCGCGTGCGGCCGGCCGACGCTGCCGTGGCAGGCGCGGGGGCGCGCGCCGGCGAGGCCGCTGCAGCAGGTGGCGGCGCGCGCAGCGAATCGATCATCCGCCGCACGTCGGCATCGTTCCCCGCGGCCGCGGCCGCAGCGGCCGCAGTGCCCAGCAGCAGCGGGGCGACGCGGCTCAGCAGCCCGTGCAGCGGCCGGCGCGCGCAGAGCACGCAGAGCGCGCGGAGCGCGAAGCGCGCGAACGGCACGAACGGCAAGAACGGCAAGAACGGCACGAACGGCCAGAACGGCGCATCGCGGCCAGCGCTCACGAAGCGGCTCCCACGCGCAGGCGCAGTTCCTGTTCGGCCACGTGCCCCTTGTCGTTGGCCACCTGCAGAAAGAGGCGATGCATGCCGTCGGGCACCACCGCCTGCTCGACGACGACGCCACGCTCGCTGATGGTCGCGAAGCGGCGCAGCCGCTCCGTGAGGTCGATCTTCAACACCCCGTACAGCACGCGGAAGGTGGACGGCACGACGCGCGTGCCCGGCGGCGTGTCGAACAGAAGCTCGATGCGCAGCGGCGCCGTCACCGCCGCTTGCGGCGTGGGCACCAGCACGCGGATGGCGAAGCCGTTCGGCGCCGCCATCAGCGGCGCGGCGCCCGGCAGCGAGCGCGTGCGCGCCTCGGGGAGCTCGGGCGCCTCGCCGCTCTTGGCGCGCGCTTCGCGCTCCCGGCCGGCCTCGGCCGGGCTGATGAGTTCGAAGGCCAGCGCCGGCGCGCCGCGCGCCGTGCCCTGCGCGAAGGCGCCGCCCGCGAGGCAGCTCGCGGCAACGACCGCCAGCACATCGCGGCGCGACAGCGGCAGCAAACCCGGCCGCGATGCCGGCGGCGATGCGGACGGCGACGGGAACGCCGAGGCAGACGCCGAGGCAGACGCCAAGGCAGACGCCGATGCGGACGGCGACCCGGGCAGCGGCCAGGCGGCGGTGACCTTCATCATGGTGCTCATGGGTGATTCTCCCCTGGCCGATTGGACCGCACGCACACCCCGGTGCGCATGATCCGATGGGATCACGCCGGCTCCCCCTTCGGTGCCCCCTGTTCACAGGCTCAGGTCGGCGCGCGGCGCGATGCGGTTGAGCACGCCCACCAGGTCGCCCAGCGCCACCGGCTTCTCGAGCATGCTGCATTGCGGCGGCAGGATGACGCTGCGCGCGCCGACGCGGCCGGTGAGGATGACCGCCGGCACCTGCATTTCCCACTCCTGGCGCAGCTCGGCCAGCGCGGCGCGGCCGTCGGGCTGGCCGCTGCCGAGATCGAGATCGAAGACGAGCACATCGGGGAACCGCTCCTGCGCGTCGAGCAGGCGCTTCAGCCGCCCGAGCGACTCGGCCTCGACCACCGTGGCGCCCACGCTTTCCAGCGCCGCGCGCAGTGCCAGGCGCGGCGCGTCCTCGTCGTCCAGCAGCGCCAGCAGCCAGCCATCGAGCCGCGCCGTCATCGGCACGCCGGTGATCGTTCGCGGCAGCGGCGCCTCGCGCATCAGCGCCGCCGGCACGCCGACGCGAAAGCGCGTGCCGTTGCCCACACGGCTCTTCACCGGCGCCAGCAGGAGGCCCAGCTGCGCCACCAGGCCGCGCACGATGGCCAGGCCGAGGCCGCGCCCGGCCCGCGACGCCTCGGCGCCCTGCGCCAGCTGCACGTAGGGCTCGAACACCGCTTCGAGCTTGTCGGCCGGAATGCCGCGGCCGTTGTCGACGACATCGATGACGCAGCCGCCGCGCTGCGGGCGCACCGCCAGCACCACGCGCGCCGGGCCCTCGATGGGCACGCCGATGCTGTAGCGCACGGCGTTGCCGGCGAGGTTCTGCACCAGGCGCGTCACCTGGCTGCGGTCGACCCACACCCACGTCGGCCGGCCGTGCACCGACATGCGCAGGCGGCTCTTCGGATAGGCCGGCTGCAACCCGCCGGCCACGCGTTCGAGCACTTCGCGCAGGTTCACCAGCTCCGGATGGCTGACCAGCATGCCGTGCTCGATGGCGCTGAACTCGCTGAACTGGTCGAGCATGCCCACCGCGTCGTCGGCGGCCTGCATCTGCTGCTTGAGGAGGCGGCGCGCCGCCGGGTCGAGGTCGGGTCGCGCCCGCAACGCCTCGGCGTACAGGCGCACCGCCTGCAGCGGCTGGCGCAGGTCGTGGCTGATGCTGGCCAGCAGCCGCGTGCGTGCGCTCTGCGCGCCCTGCAGCTGCTCGCCACGCGCGTCGAGGTCGCGGATCAGCGCGTCGCGCTCCTCGAGCGCCGCGAACAGGCGCCGGTCGCTGGCGCGGATGTGGCGGTTGTCGATCCACACGAAGATCGCGCAGAACGCGGCAGCGGCGATCCACAGCGTCGGGAAGTCCGACAGCACTGCGTCCCACGCCGCCGCAGCGACGGCGGTGCCCAGCAGCAGCGCCAGCCCGCCGCCGGCGCGGCCCTGCCAGCCCAGGCTCGCCACGCCCACCAGCAGCAGCAGCGCCACTGCCGGCGAGACGCCCCCGGCGGCGACGTGCGTCGAGCCGAGCACGAGCCCGGTGGCGGCCGCCAGCAGCGTCGGCGCGCCGCGGCGCTGTTGCGCCAGCGCCCCGAGCAGCAGCACCGCCAGCGCGGCCCAGATCCAGGCCGGCCAGGCCGGGCGCAGCTCGGGCTCGCCGAGCCAGCGGCGCAGCAGCGCGAGGCCGGCGATGTCGTAGGGCAGCAGCCACTCGAACAGAGTCTGTGCCGCCAGCGCCAGCACGCCCAGCGCCACGAACGCCAGCCCCAGCCGGCGCCGGCGCAGCGGCAGCGGGGCGGCGATGTCCGCCGCTGCGC
>JAEUPF010000106.1 GCA_016790425.1 Rubrivivax sp. | reverse complement strand
GTGGCCGACGGCCTCGGCAACCATTGCGCTGGCCGAGACGATCCAGGTCCCTACCGGCGGCTTGGCGCCGCGCGTGCGCAGCAACTGGGCGAACGGGTTCATGCGGACACCTCCCGGGCTGGTCCTTTTGATCGCGCGAGCCACCCTTCAGCCCGCAGGGTCGATGATGGCACCGCGGCGGGCGCGGGCCAAGGCGCGCAGGTGAGGGTCGGTCGGCGCCGCGGGTCCACTGATGATGCTGTTCGCCGCGCCGATCGGCCGCTTCGTCTCGGCGCACCCGACGATCAAGATGCTGGCGCTGTCGTTCCTGGTGGTGGTGGGCGTGGTGCTCATCGCCGAGGGCTTCGACCACCACGTGCCCAAGGGCTACATCTACTTCGCGATGGCCTTCTCGCTGGGCGTGGAGATGCTCAACATCCGCATGCGCAAGCGCGCCAGGACGGTGGTGGACCTGCGCAGCCCGTACGAGCGCGCGGCGGAAGGCTGAGGCGGGCGGCGGCCGGCAGCGGCGCGGCGCCCGGGCTTCAGAAGCTGATGCGCACGCCCAGCCCGGCGGCCCACAGGTGCGTGCGCGGCGGGGTGGGCTCGGGCTTGGGCCAGAAGCTGCCGAGCGTCACTTCGCCCACGAGCCAATCGCGCAGGAACGGCTGCTCCCACTTGAGCAGCACGCCGACATCGTCGAGCGGGACGCCGTTGCCTTGCACCGCGTTGGCCAGCACCTCGAACGAAAGCAGGCGCCGCTGGCCGAACGAGCGGTAGGCGCCGAGCACGCTGGAAGTGTCGTAGCGCCGCGTGGCCTGGGTGATGGTGGCCGCTGTCAGCCAGCGCAGCGTCAGCAGCGGCGATGCGGCGTACGCCAGCGACAGCGCCGTCGTCGAGCCGAGCCGGTCCTCCTTGCTCAGGAAGAAGGTCTGCCGGAACTCGACCAGGTGCACGTCGTCGGGCTCCCACTCGTGGTGGTAGCGCGCCTGCACGTAGGGCTTGAAGCCGCCGCGCAGGCCCAGGCGCACGTCGAACGCGTCGCGCAGCGCGACGCCGATGCCGCCCAGGAACTCGCGGTCGTTGCGGGTGTCGCGCGGCAGGCGCTCCTGCCGCGCCACGGCGCCGGGCGTGTCGAGAATCACCTCGCGCGGGTTGTCGCGGCCGAGGAAGGCGAAGGCGCTCTCGCCCAGGTTGGGCAGCTTCACGCGGGCGTGCAGCCGCACGTTCACGTCCAGGCGCTCGCCTTCGCGCTGGAACAGCGCAATGCCGAGCTGCCCGTCGCTGACCCGGCCGCCGGCTTCGAAAGGGCGGTCGCCGAACCAGCTGTCGATGCCGCGCGCCAGCCACACGGTGGTGGCGCGCACGGCGTCGCGTGCGGCTTCCAGCGTCGGTTCGGCCGGGGTTGCGCTCGCGGCGGGCGGCGGCGCGCCCGCCGGTTCGTCCTGCGCGAAGGCGGCGCCGCCGGCGGCGGCGAATACGCAGCGCAGGGCCGCGAAGGACAGGGCCGCGAACGTGCGCATCATCGACGCCCGATTGCGCTTGATCCACGGCGCCCGCGGCGCCCAAGGCGCCCGCGGCTCCCGCGGCGCCCACTGCGCCGGGCGCGCGGGTTCAATCCGCCTTGGCGCCGCTTTCGCGCACCACCTTCCCCAGCCGCGGCACGTCGTTGCGCACGACGGCGCCGAGCTCGGCCGGCGACATGCCGGAAAGATCGAGGCCGAGGTCGCCCAGCTTCCTGGCCACCTCGGGCATCTTGAGGATCCTGGCGATCTCGATGTGCAGCCGCTCGACGATCGGCCGCGGCGTGCCGGCCGGTGCGAACACCGCCTGCCAGGAGCTGAGCTCGTAGCCGGCCAGGCCCTGCTCGGCCATCGTCGGCACGTCGGGCGCCACCCCCGAACGCTGCGCGCTCGTCACCGCCAGCGCCCGCACCTTGCCGGCCTTCATGTGCGGGATGGCGGTGGCGATGTTGTCCACTGCCACCGGCAGCGTGCCGCCCAGCAGCTCGGGGATCATCGGGCCGCTGCCGCGGTACGGGATGTGCTGCAGGTCGACGCCGGCCATCGTCTTGAACAGCTCGCCCGAGATGTGCTGCGAGGTGCCGTTGCCCGCCGAGCCGAAGCTGTACTTGCCCGGCTGCGACTTCAGCAGCGCGATGAACTCCTTGAGGTCCTTGGCCGGCACGCTGGGGTGCACGAGCAGCACGTTGGGCTGCGTTGCCAGCATCGTGATCGGCTCGAAGCTCGTCACCGGGTCGTAGCTCAGGCGCCCGGCGTACAGCGTGGCATTGATCGCGTGCGAGCTGATCGTGCCGCCGCCGATGGTGTAGCCGTCGGGCGCGGCGCGAGCCAGCTCGCCGGCACCGGCCGAGCCGCCCTGGCCCGGCTTGTTGTCGACGACGATCGTCGTGCCCAGCGCCGGCCCGAGCTTCTCGCCGACGACGCGGGCGAGGATGTCGGTGGTGCCGCCGGCAGCGAACGGCACGATGTAGCGGATGGGCTTCGCAGGCCACTTGTCCGCCTGCGCCCAGGCGGCCGGGGCGTGCGCGAGGCCGGCAAGCGCGACGCCGCAGGCGGCGCCGAACGCAGCGAGGCGGGCGCGGCCGCGGCCGCAGCGCATGAGCGTGGACGACGACGATGAAACCATGCGGGCTGCCCTCGAGAAATGAAACGGCGACTGGGGCGGCGCAGTCTAGGACGCGCTGCGTGACGGGCGTCACCGGGCCGACCCGGATGCCGCACCGCCCCCCAAACGTGCCATGGCGGTGGCGGCGTGGGGACTAGCATCGCGCCGCCATGCCAGCGCCAAGGATCGAGCCAGGGCCCGCCATCGACACCGCCGCCGCGGCAAAGCCGCAGCGCCGGCCGTGGCGGCTGGCGGCGAGGCTTTCGCTGCTGGCCGCGCTGGCGGGGTTCACGCTGTCGGGCTGCGCGCTCCTGGACAACAAGCAGCGCGAGTGGGTGTTCCAGCCGAGCGACCGCACCTGGGCCGGCGGCCTGGCCGCGGCCGAGGGCATGCACGACCGGTGGATCGAGTTCGACTCGCGCGTCACCGGCGAACGCGCGAAGCTGCATGCGCTGTGGCTGCCGCAGCCGCGCGCCGACGCGCCGCGCCTGCTGTACCTGCACGGCGCGCGCTGGGACGTGCGCGGCAGCGCGCCGCGCATGCGGCGGCTGCACGAACTGGGGTTCGCGGTGCTGGGCATCGACTACCGCGGCTTCGGCCGCAGCACGGGCAGCACGCTGCCGAGCGAGGAGATGGCCTACGAGGACGCCCGTGCCGCCTGGGATTGGCTCAAGCGCGACGCCGGCGGGCCGGCCGGTGCACCGGCGGTGCGCCGCTTCGTCTTCGGCCACTCGCTGGGCGGCGCCATCGCGGTGGACCTGGCGGCGCAGGTCGAGGACGACGCTGCCGGCCTCATCGTCGAAGGCTCGTTCACTTCGCTGCGCGAGTTGCTCGCCACCTTCAAGTGGGGCTGGCTGCCGGTGGGGCCGCTCCTGACGCAGCGCTTCGAGGCCGCTGCGCGCATCGGCCGGGTGCGCGCGCCGGTGCTGGTGGTGCACGGCAGCGAGGACCGCCTCATTCCGCCCGAGATCGGCCGCGCGCTCTACGAAGCCGCGCCCGAGCCCAAGCGCTTCGTGCTCGTCGAAGGCGGCTCGCACCACAACACCAATGGCGTGGGCCTGGCGCAGTACCGCGTCGCGGTGCGCGAACTGTTCGGCGTGGCGGGCGCAAGCGAAGAGCGGCACGCCGCCGCGGGTGTCTCGGCGGATGTGCCGGCGGGTGTGTCGGCGGATGTGTCCTCGGCGGGCGCATCGGCAGGCGGACCGGCAGGCACTGCGGCGGCCGCCGAGAGCCGCTCGCCCTAGCCGCTGCGCGGGCCGGCGCCGGCTGCAAGGCGCCCCGCGGGCGGCCTGCAGCACCCGTTCGCGGGGGGGCTGCAACCACTCCTTGCAGGAAGACCGCCGCCGGCCGAGCCGCCTCGCATCGCCCGGCTCGGGGGGTTTCCACCGAAGCGCGGGCCCGTACGATGCCCCCACGCTGCGCGGGGCTGCCGCGGACGGCGGCTCGTTCACGAGCCGGCAGGCAGCGCCGGCCAAGCGCAACGCGAAGAAGGTGAGGATCCATGGACAGACTGCCGCGCATCCGACTTCTCGTCTCGTTGTGCGCGGCAGCGGCCGCAGCGTCGGGCTGCGGTGGCGGCGGCGACGACGGCGACCTCGGCCCGCTGGGCAGCGCGGCAGCGTTGCCCTCCGACGTGAAGAACGAAGCCGCGATGCTGGCCGCCGAAACCACGTGGACGCGCTGCGCTGCCGAAGGCGTGGCCGCCCCCGGCGACA
Source organism: Rubrivivax sp. (assembly GCA_016790425.1). Classification (GTDB taxonomy): domain Bacteria; phylum Pseudomonadota; class Gammaproteobacteria; order Burkholderiales; family Burkholderiaceae_C; genus Rubrivivax. Next base: position 11,190 of record JAEUPF010000106.1, on the reverse strand, counting down.
CCTGCACCGTGCCCAGCCGGCGCGAAGTGCGCTACGGCGTCCCCGGCGCCTACACGATCAAGGTCGTCGATGCGAGCGTGAAGTGCAACGACGGCGCGTTCGGCGTCTTCGTGCCGACGCCGTACCAGAACTTCTGCGACTACAGCTCGGTGGCAGCGCCCTCGCCCTCGCCCACACCGGCACCGACCCCGGCACCGACACCGGCACCCACGCCTTCGCCGACGCCCGCACCGACGCCCGCACCGACACCCGCACCGACGCCGGCGCCGACTCCCGCACCCACGCCCGCCCCGGCGCCGGCCACGTGGACCCGCTGCGCCGCCGAAGGTGTGGCCGCGCCCGGCGACACCTGCACCGTGCCCAGCCGCCGCGAGGTGCGCTACGGCGTGCCCGGCGCCTACACGATCAAGGTCGTCGACACCAGCACCAAGTGCAGCGACGGCGCCTTCGGCGTCACCGTGCCGACGCCGTACCAGAACTTCTGCGACTACAGCTCGGTGCCCGCGGGCTCGCCGGCACCCACGCCCGCGCCGACCCCGGCACCGACACCGGCACCTACACCGGCGCCGACACCCGCGCCGACCCCTGCCCCAACCCCGGCACCGACGCCGGCGCCCACGCCCGCGCCGACCCCCGCGCCCACCCCGGCACCGGGCACCACCTGGACGCGTTGCGCCGCCGAAGGCGTGGCCGCCCCGGGCGACACCTGCACGGTGCCCAGCCCCCGCCAGGTGCGCTACGGCGTCCCCGGCGCCTACACGGTCAAGGTGGTCGACACCAGCATCAAGTGCAGCGACGGTGCCTTCGGCGTGACGGTGCCGACGCCTTACCAGAACTTCTGCGAGTACGCCTCGATCGCCGCACCCCCGGTGGTGCCCACCGTCGTGCCCGGCACGTGGAGCGTCATCGGCTCGTCGTCGGCGGCCGGCGTCGGCCCCAGCCAGCCGGCGAATGTCTGGGTGGCGCGCATGCAGACCGACGTGGCGGGCCTGGGCGTCACCGTGCGCAACCTGGCCATCGGCGGCACCACCACCTACGACGGCCTGGCCACCGGCACGCCGCTGGTGGCCGGACGCCCGGCACCGAACGCCGCCGGCAACGTCACCGCGGCGCTCGCCTTCGCGCCCAAGCTCGTGCTGGTGGCCTACCCGACCAACGACACGGCCAACGGCTATTCGGTGGCCGAGACGGTGCAGAACATCCTCGCCATCCGCGCCACCGCCACGGCCTACGGCGCCGCCGTGCTGGTGCAGGGCACGCAGCCGCGCAACCTGCCCGACGCGCAACGCGCGCTGCTGGCGCAGATCGACGCCAGCCTCGCCAGCAGCATCGGCGCCTGCTTCGTCGAAGTGCGCAGCGCCGTCGCCGCCGCCGACGGCCGCATCGCCGCCGCCTACGACGCCGGCGACGGCGTGCACCTCAACGACGCCGGGCACGCATTGATCTACGCCCGCATCAAGGCGGTGCTGGACAGTGGCAACTGCGTGAAGGTGCGCTGACCGGGCGGCGGGTCGCTGCGGCGCCGGCGCGGCCCGGCCCTTCACCCGCCGGCACCCGCCGCCGCACCCGCAGCAGCTGCCGGGCGCTCGCGCCGGGGCCTCGTCTAACCGACGAAGTACCGCCTTCGCTTCGCCTTGTAGCTGCTGGCGTCGAAGTGGGGGCGCGTCCACGCGTCGGTGGCCTTGAGGTAGCCGGCGTCGGGGTCGGCGCGCCCGTCGTCCTGCAGCTTGCGCGCGATGTAGCGCGCGTAGTGGTGGTCGAACACGCGCATGTACTCGCCGAAGTAGATGTCGGCCACGCGCGTGTCGCCGCGGATGACGAGCATGTTCTCGTCGTTGCTCCACTGCGAGGGGCGGCTGAAGTTGGCCGAGCCGGTGACGACGAGCGGGTCTTCCGACAGCGGGTCGACGAGCAGGAACTTGGTGTGGATGTAGTCGTTGGAGTTGAGCGGGTTGTCGCGCTCGGCGAGGAAGTTCGACCACCAGCCCGGGCCCAGGTACGAGCCGCTGGCGAAGATGACGTCGCGGTCCACGCCCAGGCTCTCGCCGCTGCCCAGCGGGTCGTCCTTGATCACGTAGCGCAGCACGTCGCTCTCGCGCGCGAGCACCTGCTGGAACACGGCGTCGAGGTTGAAGGCCACCGTGAAGCAGACGATGCGCCTGGCCTCGGCCATGCGGTCGGCGTACCACTGCAGCGTCGCCGGCGGCGGCGCGCTGGCGGCTGCCGCCGGCGGCTTGGTGTCGCGGGCGCTGAAGAGCGCGGTGACGCTGTTCTTCGGCGGCTTGCCGGCGGGCGTCGGGGTGGCGGCGTTGTTCAGCGGCCTGAGCTTGTTGTCGCTGAGGTTGGCGGCCAACCGCTCCCAGTAGGCGAGGTACTGCGCAGCGACGGCGCGGTCCCAGACGATGTGGCCGACATTCGAGTGCCCGAAGAGGCCGCCGGCGGAGACGTTGGTGCTGCCGGTCCACACCGCGCGCGGCTCGCCGCCTTGCAGCAGCACGATGAACTTGTTGTGCCGGATGCCGCTCGTCACCGTGCGGGCGATGACGGCGCCATGCGTGTCCAGCCCCGCGGTGGCGATGGCGGCCTCGTTCTCGTCGCGGTAGGAACTCGCCGCGTCGTAGACGATCTTCACGTCGGCGCCGCGCTCGAGGGCGGCGGCGAAGGCGTTCACCGCCGGCTGGTAGTGGAACTCGTACAGCGCCGCGCGCAGCGCGAAACGCTGGTCGGCAGCGCGGGCGATGAAGCTCATCAGGCCTTCGAACAGGCCGTGCGAGAGCCACACAATCGCGGGCGAGGTGGGGTCGGCCACGTCGGGCAGCGCGTTGCCGAAGTCGCGCGCGTAGGCCTGCGAGCCGATGACGCCGCGGTTGAAGTGGATGTCGTGGCGCGTGGCGTTGCCGGCCGCGCCGCCGGCCGCCGCCGCGTCGGGCTCGCTGCGCACCGTGATCGCCAGCGCTGCCGCGTGGTCGAGCACCAGCTTCTTCGGCTGGCCGTAGGCGGGCACGATGCGGTAGCGATAGCGGCGCGCCGCCTTCACCGTGTAGTCGCCCCACTGGAAGGTCTGGATCGGGTGCTCGGCCGAAGGCACCGGCGTTCCCGCGGGCAGCCCCTTGTCCTTGTCGCGGAAGCGCTTGATGCCGCGCAGCCACCCGGTTTCCAGCACCGTGCCGTCGGCAGCCAGTTCACTGCGCTCGATGGCGAAGCCGAGCAGCCCCGCCAGGCGCTGCCGGCGCACGGCGGCCATGAAGTCCCACGCCAGCACGACGACGTGCGTGCCGGCGATGGCGCGCGCCTTCAATGCCGCGTTGCGTTGGGTGAAGCGCATGCGTCCGGTCCCCCCCGCCCGCTGCCTGGCGGGCAAACGCCGCTCAGCGCGGCTGCAGGTAGCGCCGCTCGAGCCGGCGGCGGCGCTCGCCGTCCAGGCCGATGACGCGCTCGAGGTAGCGCTCGGGGCCGCCGTGTTCGCGGTCGATCATCTCGAGCGCTGCTTCGAGGTAGTCGGGCTGCACGCCCCACAACGCCTGCAGCACCTCGGGCGCGATGTCGGCCCGCGGCGCCCACGGCGGCTTGAACACTTCGTTGGTGAGCAGGTAGTCCTGCATCACCGTCTCGCGCGGCACGCCCAGCGCCAGCAGCACGAGGGCCGCGGCAACGCCGGTGCGGTCCTTGCCCGCGGTGCAGTGGAAGACCAGCGGCGCCTCGGCGCCGAGCAGGTGGGCGAAGAACTCGGCGAAGCGCGGCGCGCGCGCGTCGACGAGGCCGCGGTATAGGTCCTTCATCAGCCCCTGGACGACGGGCCCGGTCAGCGTGCGGCCGCTGTCGGCGATGGCCTGCATGTGCTGCGCCACCGTCGGCTCGATCGCCAGCGAATGCTGCGCCAGCCCGGGCACCGCGTACGGCGCGGCGGCACGTTCGTCGACGCCGCGGAAGTCGAACGCCGCCGCGACACCGAGCGCCGCCAGCACTTCGTGGTCGGCCGCGGTGAGTGCGCCGAGCTGCTCGGAACGGAACAGCCGCCGCCAGCGCAGCGGCCGGCCATCGAGCCCGCGGTAGCCGCCGAGGTCGCGGAAGTTGGTGGCACCCGACAGCGGCAACACGCGCGGCGGCGGGGGGTCGTGCTCTGTCATCCGGCGCATTGTGCCGGCGCAGCGCGCCGCGCTTTCAGCGCTCTTCGTCGTTGGCCGCGCCGCCCAGCACCGTGAAGCTGCTCGGCACGGCGCCCACGCCGTCGTCGCCCACCGTGCCCACCATGCCGGCCTGGGCGCTGGCGCGCGCCAGCAGCTGCGCCGCCTGCTTGCCGTGCGCGGGGTAGCTGGCCAGGCCGAACGCCGCCGAGAGGCTGCATGGCTGCCCGGCGAGGATGAACGGCTGCTCGAGCGCGCGCAGCAGCTTGGCGGCGACGCCGTCGCCGTCGCCGACCATGTCGACGCGACCGAGCATCACGGCGAAGAGATCGGGGCCGAGTGAGGCGACCACGTCGCTGGCACGCAGGCCGCCGCGCAGCCGCACGGCCACCTTGCGACGCAGCACGTTGGCCGCCTCGCCGCCCAGCCGGGCCGCCGCCTGGGCGACGCCGTCCACGCGCAGCACGATCAGCACCAGCGGCGCCGGCTCGCGCTCGCGCAGCGCGATCAGCTGCGTCATGTGCTCCAGCAGCTGCGCCTGGTGCGGCAGGCCGGTGGCGAGGTCGGTGGCATAGGCGGTGCGCGACATCCGCTCGACCTGCTTGCGAACGAAGGCATGGCGCAGGGCGCGCGCGATCTCGGCGCTGTCGCCGTCGGCCACCAGCGCCTCGACGCCCAGGCGCAGCAACTCGGCTTCGGCTTCGTCGTCGTGCTCGGCGAGCGCCACCACCACGGGCCGGTCATGCGCCAGCTCCGCCAGGCCGGGGCGCGCGGCCAGGGCCGCCAGCGCGGCGCGGTCGGCGGCGTGCAGCAGCACGGTGTCGGCCTGGCGCGCACGCGCCGGGTCGCCTTGCTGGACATCCAGGCCCGGCATCGCCGCCAGCTCGCGCAGGCGCGCCGCCACCGCGCCGGCATCGACGGCCAGCACGGAGACGGTGGGAAGGCGGGTCGGCGCGTTCATCGGGCTCGCGGGCCTGCTCGGCGCCGATGATGCCTGAGGCGGGAGCCTGTTCGCATCGGGGGGAACAGGCAGCCCCGCGGGCCGTTGGAGCGGGTGAAGGGAATCGAACCCTCGTATGAAGCTTGGGAAGCTGCCGTTCTGCCATTGAACTACACCCGCAGCGGGCGCCAGTCTACGCGAACGGATCGGCACCGGCGGCGGCCTGCGCCCAGGCTGGCCGTGCACGGTCTGCACGGCGCGCCGCGGACAATCCGCGGCCATGGACGACGAGCAGCCCGCCACGACCGCGCCGCCTGCCCACGGGAGCGGTCGCGCACCCGGCCGCGTTCGCAGCTACGTGCTGCGCGGCGGCCGCCTCGGCCCGGGGCAACAGCGCGCGCTGGCCGAACTGGGGCCGCGCTTCGTAGTGCCCTGGCAGGCGCAGGCGCCCGATTGGGATGCGGTGTTCGGCCGCCGCGCGCCGCGCATCCTTGAGATCGGCTTCGGCATGGGCGACGCGACCGCTGCGGTGGCCGCGGCGATGACGGGGCACGACTTCATCGGCGTCGAGGTGCACGAGGCCGGCGTCGGCGCACTGCTCAAGCGCATCGGCGAAGGGGCCATCACCAACGTGCGCATCGTTCGCCACGACGCGGTGGACGTGCTGCGCACGATGGTCGCGCCGGCGGCGCTCGCCGGCATCCACGTCTGGTTCCCCGATCCCTGGCCGAAGAAGCGGCACCACAAGCGGCGGTTGATCCAGCCGGCGTTCGTGGCCGAACTCGCGGCGCGCCTGGCACCGGGCGGTCATCTGCACTGCGCCACCGACTGGCAGCCCTATGCCGAGCAGATGCTGGCGGTGCTCTCGGCCGAGCCGACGCTGCGCAACAGCGTCGCCGCCGCGGCCGAGGGCATCGGCGAAGCGGCGCCGGCAACGGCAGCAGCCGCACTCGAGGGCTATGCGCCGCGGCCGCCGTGGCGGCCCCTCACGCGCTTCGAGCAACGCGGCCTGAAGCTCGGGCACGCGGCATGGGATCTGGTGTTCGTGCGGCGCTGAGCGAACCGGCGCCGCTCACGCCCGCCGCGCGTGCGGATCGTTCTTGCGCGCGCCGCGCACGTTCAGCGCGAAGAGCCCGACCTGCAGCGCGATGAGCGCGAAGGCCTGGGCCTGCAGGCCCCAGGTCACCCAGAGCAGGTTGCTGGCGATGAAGGCCCAGAAGCCCCAGACGCGGCGGCGCTTGTCCTGCGCCGCCACCAGCCATGCGGCGAGCAACGTGACTGCCATCGCAGGCCATTGCACGAAGTCGAGGTCCATGGACAGCAGGCGGGCGGGCGACGAACGAGCGCGCGCCGATGCGGCAACCGCCGTTCCCCGTCTACGCCTTCCACTCCACCCACCCCGTGTAGGCGGTGAGCAGCACGATGCCGCCGAAGACGATGCGGTACCACGCGAACGGCGTGAAGTCGTGCGTCGCCACGTAGCGGATCAGCCAGCGGATGCACAGCCAGGCGGCGAAGAACGAGACGACGAAGCCGACGGCGAACGTCGGCGCGTCGTGCCAGTGCAGCGCCGCGCGCTCCTTCCACACCGAGTAGGCGCCGGCGGCGACCAGCGTCGGAATGCCGAGGAAGAAACTGAACTCGGTGGCGGCGCGGCGCGACAGGCCGAACAGCATCGCGCCGATGATCGTGGCGCCCGAGCGGCTGGTGCCCGGCACGAGCGCCAGGCATTGCACCAGGCCCACCTTCAGCGCGTCGAGCCATGTCATGTCGTCCACCGATTCCACGCGGGCGTGGCGGGCGCCTTCGAGGTCGCGCTCGCCGTAGCGGCGGTGGTGCCGGCGCTCGACCCACAGGATGACGAGGCCGCCGACGACGAACGCCGCCGCCACCGGCACCGGATGGAACAGGTGCGCCTTCACGGTCTTGCCCAGCAGCAGCCCGAAGAAGGCCGCGGGCAGGAAAGCGACGAACAGGTTGAGCGCGAAACGCTGCGCCACCGGCTCCTTCGCGATGCCGAGCACCGTGCTGCGCAGCTTGACCCGGTACTCCCACACGACGGCGAGGATGGCGCCGGTCTGGATGGCGATGTCGAAGACCTTGGCCGCTTCGCCGGTGAAGTCCAGCAGCGAGCCGGCAAGGATGAGGTGGCCCGTGGACGAGATCGGCAGGAACTCGGTCAGGCCCTCGACCACGCCCATCAGCGCGGCCTTGATCAGCAGCAGGATGTCCAAGTGCGGGAGGCGCTGCCCCTCGCGAACATCAGGCCGCGCAAGGAAGCGATGGGTCGGGTGGTGAAGGCGCGCATGATAGGCAGCCCTTGCAGTGCCGCCGGACCCTGCGTCGCGTCGAAGCCGCGCAGCCTGACCGCGACTTGGCGGGCGTCTTCGCTTCGCCTTGACCGCTCAGCGCAGTCGGCCGTATTATTACTGACCGGTCAGTCATTAATAGATGAGTCCTCCCCGTTCCTCCGCCGCTCGCGCACGCACCGATAGCCCGCCGCCGGTTGCCGCCCGACGCTCCGGCGCGGCCCGCCCGCCCGCTGGGGCCGACGGGCGCCCGCCCGCAGGGGCCGCTGGGCGCCTGCCGGCCTTGGCCGAAGCACGGCTCCAGGCGCCTGCCGAAACGCGCCCCGACGAGCTGCCCGCGCGCCAGCGCCGCAAGGAAGCGCGGCCGCAGGAACTGCTCGACGCGGCGCTCGAGCTCTTCGTCGAGAAGGGCTTCGCCGCCACGCGTGCCGAGGAGGTGGCGCACCGCGCCGGCGTCTCCAAGGGCACGCTGTACCTGTACTACCCGAGCAAGGAAGAGCTCTTCAAGGCGGTCGTGCGGCAGAACCTCGGCGCGCTCATCGCCGAAGGCAAGGAAGTGGTGGCGCAGTTCCAGGGCAGCACCAGCGAGCTGCTGGTGACGCTGATGAAGACCTGGTGGCAGCGCGTGGGCAGTCAGCGCGCCGCCGGCATCCACAAGATCATCCTGTCGGAGGTGCGCAACTTCCCCGAGCTGGCGCAGTTCTATGCCGATGAAGTGATCGAGCCGGCCGACGCGCTGTTCTGCTCAGCCATCCAGCGCGGCATCACGCGCGGCGAGTTCCGCGCCCTGCCGCTGCACGAGACGGCGCACGCGCTGATGGCGCCGATGATCTTCCTCGCGTTGCACCGGCATTCGGTGGGCGCCTGCCCGGTGCAGGGCTGCACGATGGTCGACCCGCTGCAGATGCTCGACACGCACCTGGACCTGGTGCTGCGCGGGCTCGAAGCGCGGCCCTCGGACTCGGCCGGCGCGGCGGGCATCGCGGCCGGCGCGGCCGGCGCGGCCACCCCGCAGGCCTGCCCGCGATGAGCCGCCGCAACCGCTGGATCGCCGCTGCGGCCGTGCTGCTCCTGGCGCTCGGCGTGCTGCTGGGCGCACTGTTGCCGCGCGGGCTCGCCGGCCGCAAGGCAGCCGGGGAAGGCGCCGCGGGCGCCGCGAGCGCCTCGGCAAGCGTTGCCCAAGGCGCCGCATCGGCCGCTTCCACCGCATCGGCCGCGCCAACCCTCGCCGGCGCCGCCGTCGAGCTGCTCCCCACCGACATCGCGCGCGTGGAGGCCGGCGAGCTGACGCAGACGCTGGCCGTCAACGGCAGCCTGAAGGCGGTGCAGAGCGCCCTCGTCAAGGCCCGCATCGCCGCCGAAGTGAAGTCGCTTTCCGTGCGCGAAGGCGACCGCGTCGCCGCCGGGCAGCGCATCGGCCAGCTCGACACCACCGAGTACGACTGGCGGCTGCGCCAGGCCGAAGACCAGATCGCCAGCGCCGAGGCACAGCTCGACATCGCCGAACGCACGCTGGCCAACAACCAGGCGCTGGTGAACCAGGGCTTCATCTCGCGCAACGCGCTGGACACCTCGGTCAGCAACGCGGCCGCGGCGCGCGCGGCCCTGCAGGCGGCCAAGGCGGCGGCCGAGATCGCGCGCAAGGCGGTCAAGGACGGCGAAGTGCGCGCGCCGATCGCCGGCCTCGTCTCGCAGCGCCTGGTGCAGCCGGGCGAGCGCGTGTCGGTGGACACGCGCCTGGTGGAGATCGTCGACCTCTCGCGCATCGAGCTCGAAGCCGCCGTGGCCCCCGAGGACGTGCCCGCGGTGCGCATCGGCCAGGTGGCGCGGGTGGCGATCGACGGCCTGGCCGAACCGGTGCCGGCGAAGGTCGTGCGCATCAACCCCAGCGCCAGCGCCGGCACGCGCACGGTGATGGCCTACCTGCTCCTGGACAGCCACCCGGCGCTGCGCCAGGGCCTCTTCGGCCGCGCGACGCTGGAGGTGCAGCGGCGGCGCGCGCTCGTCGCGCCGGCCTCGGCGCTGCGCTTCGACCAGGCGCGGCCGTACGTCGTCGTCGTTCGCCGCGGCGTGGCGGTGGAGCAGCCGGTGACCACCGGCCAGCGCGGCGACGCAGTCTTCGGCAGCGGTGCCAGGCCCGAGCCGGCGGTGGAACTCGCCAGCGGCGTCGAAGCCGGCGCCACCGTGCTGCGCGGCACCGTGGGCAGCCTGCGCGCGGGCACGCGGCTGGCGCTGCCGGCGACGGCGCCCTGAGCGGCGGCCCGCAACCGTTCGAGCGAACCGCCGCACGCCCAAGGCCCGCGCCCGCGCCATGTGGTTCACCCGCCTTTCCATCGCCAACCCGGTGATGGCCGTGATGGCGATGCTCGCCATCGTCGTGCTCGGCCTGTTCAGCTACCAGCGGCTGGCGATCGACCAGTTCCCCAACATCGACATTCCCACCGTCGTGGTGGTGATGGAGTACCCCGGCGCGAGCCCGGAGATCGTCGAGACCGAGGTCACCAAGCGCGTCGAGGAAGCGGTCAACACGGTGGCCGGCATCAGCAGCCTGTACTCGCGCAGCTACGAGAGCCAGTCGGTCACCATCATCGAGTTCAACCTCGACGTCGACGGCCGCAAGGCGGCCGAGGACGTGCGCGAGAAGGTGGCGCTGATCCGCCCGCTGCTGCGCGAGGAGGTCAAGGAGCCGCGCATCTCGCGTTTCGACCCGGCCAGCCAGCCGGTGTTCAACGTCGCGGTGCTCGCCACCCAGGAAGGTGTCACGCCGCAGCAGCTCACCACCTGGGCCACGCAGGTGCTGCAAAAGCGCCTGGAGAACGTGCGCGGCGTCGGTGCCGTCACGGTGGTGGGCGGCGTCGCGCGCGAGATCGGCATCCAGCTCAAGCCGCAGGCGATGGAGGCGTTCGGCGTCAGCGTCGACCAGGTGGCCGCGGCGCTGCGCAGCGAGAACCAGGAGATGCCGCTCGGAACGCTGCGCTCGCGCGAGCAGGAGCGCGTGGTGCAGGTCAACGCGCGCCTGGCGACGCCGCGCGACTTCCGCGACATCGTCGTCGCGCGCAAGGCAGGAGGCACCGCCGGCGGCGCCGCCGGCAACACCGTCGTCAGGCTGTCGCAGGTGGCCGAAGTCGTCGACGGCCCGCAGGAGATCGAGAGCCTGGCGCTCTACAACGGCCAGCGCACCGTGCTGCTGTCGGTGCAGAAGAGCCAGGGCGAGAACACGATCGCCGTCGTCGACGGCCTGAAGCGCGCGCTGGCCGAGGCGCAGCCGCTGGTGCCCGCGGGCATGAAGACCGAGATCAACCGCGACAACTCGCGCTCGATCCGCGTCTCGGTGGCCAACGTGCAGCGCACGCTGCTCGAAGGCGCGGCGCTGACGATCCTCATCGTCTTCCTGTTCCTGAACTCCTGGCGCAGCACGATCATCACCGGCCTGACGCTGCCGATCGCGCTGATCGGCTCGTTCCTGTTCATGTACCTGTGGGGCTTCACGATCAACGGCATCACGCTGATGGCGCTGTCCCTGTGCGTGGGCCTGCTGATCGACGACGCCATCGTCGTGCGCGAGAACATCGTTCGCCACGTGCAGATGGGCAAGAGCGCGCGCGAGGCGGCGCTGGCCGGCACCGACGAGATCGGCCTGGCGGTGCTGGCGACGACGCTGTCGATCGTGGCGGTGTTCCTGCCCATCGGCTTCATGGGCGGCATCGTCGGCAAGTTCTTCCACGAGTTCGGCATCACCATCGTCGCCGCGGTGCTGATCTCGATGTTCGTCAGCTTCACGCTCGACCCGATGCTCAGCAGCGTCTGGCACGACCCG
>JAEUPF010000053.1 GCA_016790425.1 Rubrivivax sp. | reverse complement strand
GTAGGCGCGGTCGCAGATGCCCAGCGTCTCGCGCACGTTGTGGTCGGTGATGAGCACGCCGATGCCGCGCGCGCGCAGGAAGCCGATGATGCGCTGGATCTCGATGACGGCGATCGGGTCGACGCCGGCGAACGGCTCGTCCAGCAGGATGAAGCGGGGCTGCGTCGCCAGCGCACGCGCGATCTCGACGCGCCGCCGCTCGCCGCCCGACAGCGCCGGCGCCGGCGATGCGCGCAGCTTGTCGATGGCCAGGTCGGCCAGCAGCTTGTCGAGCATCTCGCGGATGCGCTTGCCCGGCAGCGGCCGGCCGCCGGGGCCGCGCTGCAGTTCGAGCACGGCGCGGATGTTCTCCTCGACGGTGAGCTTCCTGAAGATCGACGCTTCCTGCGGCAGGTACGAAAGCCCCAGGCGCGAGCGCTGGTGGATCGGCAGCTTCTGCACCGGACGGCCGTCGATGCGGATCTCGCCCTCGTCGGCGCGCACGAGGCCCACGACCATGTAGAAGGTGGTTGTCTTGCCGGCGCCGTTGGGACCCAGCAGGCCCACCACTTCCCCGGCGCCCACCGCCAGGTGGACGTCCTTGACGACCGTGCGCGGGCCGTAGCGCTTTTGCAGGTGCTCGGCTTCGAGTCGGCTGCGCAGCGGCGGCGCGGCGCTGCCGGCGGGCGCCGCGGCCGCGGGCGAAGCCGCGGCCCCGTCGGCGCCCGGGGCGTCGGCGCTCGAACCGTCTTCGACGCGCCTCAACGCCGGCCCCCGCCGAGGTCGCGGCTGGGCGCCAGCGGCGCGGTGGCCGGCTCGCTGGCCGCCGCCGAGGCGGGGCCGCCGGGGCCTCTCGCTGCGGCCGCGGAGGCCGCCCCCTCGGCGCGCGGGCTCAGCACCACGCGCACGCGCCCGGTGGGATTGGCCGCAGTCGGCGCCCCTCCTTCGACGCGGAAGACCTCGGCCAGGTTGTCCCAGAGGATCACGGCGCCGGTGATCTCGTCGGCCACGACCCCGGCGCGCATGCGCCGCACGGCGCCACTGCCGATGAAGCGCAGCGTGTCGGCCTTGCCGTCGAACTCGATGCGCTCGGCGGAGCCCTCGACGACCTCGTCGCCGCCGCCGTCGCGCCGCTGGCGCCACGTCGCCGGGTGGCCGCTGCTGCCGATGGCGCTGGCGGCGCGGAAGCCGTCGGGCATCTCGCGCATCTCGACGCGGTCGGCGCGCAGCACCATCGTGCCCTGCGAGATCACGACGTTGCCGTTGAAGACCACTACCTGCCGCTGCAGATCCACCGTGCCCGGCCGGTCGGCTTCCACGACCATCGGCTTGCTGCGGTCGGCCCGTTCGGCCAGCGCCGGCATGGCGGTGGCCGCGGCGGCAGCGGCCACAACCGCCGCCAGTGAGCGCATCCGGGCCCGGCGCGCGAAGGCTGCGCGAGAGTGGAACGGGCGGCGGGTTGTCATCTCGTGGCACGCAAGTTGCAGGGCATTCTAGACGCGCCCTTTGGCCGCAGCGCCCGCGCCGGCTGCGGCGGATCCCTCACATGAGCGCTTCAGCTCACGCCGGCCATTCCCACCGTCAGGTGCGCGCGCGTCCGATCAGGTAATCGGCAACGACCACCATCCGCTCCAGCGAGCCGGCCAGGCTGCCCGAGGTGAACCACCGCCCCTGCACGCCGAGCGCGGGAACGCCGTCGATCTTGTAGGCGTCGGTGAGCTGGCGCGCCTTCGACGCCTTGGTGCTGACGCCGAACGACTTCATCGCCGCCACGAGCTTGGCGCCGTCCAGGCCGTTCTCGGTGGCGAAGGCGCTGATCTCGCTGTCGCTGACGAGTTGGCGGCGGTTGGTGGGCGAGTGCAGCGCCGCGAACACCTTGCGGTGCATCGCCGGCAGCGCCCCCAGCTCTTCGAGCGCGTAGTAGAGCTTCTGGTGCACCTGGTGCACGCCGCCGAAGCCCACGTGCACGCGGCGGAACGACACGTCCGGGGGCAGCCGCTTCACCCACGATTCGAGCAAGGGTTCGAACGCGTTGCAGTGCGGGCAGCCGTACCAGAAGAACTCGACCACGTCGACCTTCTTGTCCGGTGTGGGCAGCAACACCGGCGCCGGCGTGTTCAGACGAACGAAGTGCTGGCCTTCGACGGGCGCACCGGCCTGGCCCGGCTGCGCCCCCTGGGCGAACAGGGCCGGCGGCGCTGCCAGCGCGGCGCCGGCAGCCAGCAGCCGGCAGGAGAAGTGGCGCCTGTTGGGCATGGAGGGTCCTTTCAAGAACTTGTCATCGGAGGAGGAGGGAAGCGGGGTGCGGGCGCAGCGCGAGGGCAGGCCATGGCGGCGCGCTCGCGCGGCCGCCGCGGCGCTCAGGGCCGCTCGACGCGCACGATCTGCGCTTCGACAGCCGCTGCCTGCAGCTTGACGAGCAGCGCGTCGGCATCGTCGCGGGTCCGGAAAGGCCCCATGCGCACCCGGTAGACCATGCGCCCGGCCTGCTCGCGCTCGCTGATCTGGGCCACCTGGCCCATGAGGGCCAGCTTGGCGCGCTGCTGTTCGGCATCTTCGTTCCTCGTGAAGGCCCCGGCCTGCACGAAGAAGACGAACGGTTCGCCGCCCAACGCGGTGGACCGCTGCGGCACCGCCGCCGAAGCGCCGGCCGGCGGCACGGGTGCGCCGGAGAGGATGGCCGCGGGGTCGCGCGTGCCTGCGGCCCCCGGGACCGTCGGCGCGGCGGGCGCGGGAGCAGCGCCCGCGGTGGTGCCGCCGGGGCCCGGCGCGCCTGCCGTGCCGCCGCCCTCCGCTGCTGGAGGCAGCACGGGCGCGCTGGCCGGCGCCGGCACCACGACGCCCGCCGGTGCGCCGCCGCGCGCCGCGGGGCGCCCGGCCAGCGGCGCATTGGGGTCCCAGCTTCGATTGCGTTCCGCCTCGGCGTTGTCTTGCTCGGCGGTGCGTCCGGGCACCTTGTTGACGAAGGGCACCGGCACCTTGGCGATGTACAGCGCCACCGCCAGCGCCAGCACGAGACCCGACAGCAGGCCGACGACGACCCCGATGGCAAAGCTGCCGCGCGTGTTCTTCATGGCGCCCATCAGGCCTTGGCTCCGGTTGCGGCGGGGTCTCGTGCGGCGGCTGGCGTGGCCGCCGCTGCGGAGGCTTCGCGCAGCATCGACTGCGGCGCGGAGACGCCGAGCACCGCCAGCGCGTTCTTCAGCACCTGCGCGGTGGCCGCCAGCAGCGCCATGCGCGCCTGCGCCAGGGACGCGTCGTCGACCAGGAAGCGCTCGCTGTCGTACCAGGCGTGGAACGCAGCGGCCAGCCCGCGCAGGTAGAAGGCCACGTCGTGCGGTGCGAACTCGGCCGCAGCGCGCGCCAGCACCTCCGGCCAGGCCGCGAGCTCGAGCATCAGCGCCGCTTCGGTGGGCGCGGTGAGCCGCGCCAGGTCGGCAGCGGCCAGGCTCTCGGCGTCCTTGGCGCCGCCATACTGCGTCAGCACCGAGCAGATGCGCGCGTGCGCGTACTGCACGTAGAAGACCGGGTTGTCGAGGTTGGTGGCCAGCGCCAGGTCGATGTCGAAGGTGAACTCGGTGTCGGCCTTGCGGCTGGCGAGAAAGAAGCGCACCGCGTCGCGGCTGGTCCACTCGATCAGGTCGCGCAGCGTCACGTAGCTGCCCGAGCGCTTGGAGATCTTCACCTCCTGGCCGCCCTTCATCACCGTGATCATCTTGTACAGCACGTAGTCGGGGTAGCCGGGCGGGATGCCGGCCCCGGCGGCCTGCAGCCCGGCGCGCACGCGCGCCACGGTGCCGTGGTGGTCCATGCCCTGCACGTTGATGACCTTGGCGAAGCCGCGCTCGAACTTGGCCAGGTGATAGGCAACGTCGGGGACGAAGTAGGTGTAGGCGCTGCCGTCGTCGGCGCCGGCCGCGCCGGCCGCAGCAGAGCGGCGCATCACGCGGTCCTTGTCGTCGCCGTAGTCGGTGGTGCGCAGCCACAGCGCGCCGTCCTTCTCGTAGGTCTTGCCCGAGGCGACGAGGCGCCGCACCACACCCTCGACGCGGCGCTCGGTGTACAGGCTGCTTTCGAGGAAATAGTGGTCGAAGCGCACGCCGAAGGCCTGCAGATCGAGGTCCTGCTCATGGCGCAGGTAGGCCACGGCGAACTGGCGGATGCCTTCGAGGTCGTCGGGGTCGCCGCTGGCGGTGAACTGGCGGTCGTCGGCGTGCACCGTCTTCTTCGCCGCGAAGTCGGCGGCGATGTCGGCGATGTACTCGCCGTTGTAGGCCTGCTCCGGCCACGCTGCATCGCCCGGTTTCAGACCTTTCAGGCGGCATTGCGTGGAGACGGCGAGGGTGTGGATCTGCGCGCCGGCATCGTTGTAATAGAACTCGCGGTGCACCTCGTGGCCTTGGGTGGACAGCAGGTTGCTGATGCAGTCGCCCAGCGCCGCGTTGCGCCCGTGGCCCACGTGCAGCGGGCCGGTGGGGTTGGCGGAGACGAACTCCACCATCACCTTGGCGGGCGGAGCGCCACCCTCGCCACGTTCGGTGGCCTCGACAAGTTCGGCTCGCGTGCGGCAGCCATAGCGCTCACCGGCGGCGAGCACCTCGCGCACGACGGCTTGACGCGCCGCCGGCGCCAGGCGCAGGTTCACGAACCCGGGCCCGGCGATCTCGAGCCGGGCCACCCAGCGCTGGAAGGCGGCATCGCGTTCGAGGCGGGCGACGAGCGCGCCGGCCAGCTCGCGCGGGTTCTTCTTGGCCGCGCGCGACATCTGCATTGCCGCGGTGATGGCGAAGTCACCGTGCGCGGCCTGCTTGGGCGACTCGAAAGCGGCCGGCGGCGGCGCCACGCCGGCTGCCGCGGCCAGCTCGGCAAGGGCCTCATGCAAGGCGCGCAGCAACTCCTGCTTGGCTCGAATCATCGAGGCGATTCTACTTTTCGGCCCATCGCCGCCCGCCGATGCGCCTTGTTTTGCAGCCTCTTTGGCTCCTTGTTCGCCGCATCGGCTGGCGCCGCCTTCGCCGACGATGGCCGCCGGTCGGGCCGGCTGCCGCGCTGGTCGGCCGCGCCCATCGCCCGCCATGAGTTCCCGAACGCCCGCTTCCGAGACCGCCGCCGCGGCCGCCGCTGCCACCCAAGGCGGCGGCGGCACCAGCGAGCCGCTGCCGCAACGCATCGGCAAGTACCCGGTCCAGGCGAAGATCGGCGAGGGCGCCACGAGCGAGGTCTTCCTGGCCGACGACCCGTTCCGCGGCCACCCGGTGGCGATCAAGCGCGTGCGCCGCTCGGCGCTGGTCGATGCCCGCGAGGCGCATTTCCAGAAGCGCTTCTTCGCCGCCGAGGCGGCGCTGGTGGGGCGGCTGCACCACCCCAACGTCGTGCAGATCCTCGACGCCGTCTCCGAGGGCGAGGAGTTGCCGTACCTGGTGATGGAGCATGTCAGCGGCGGCACGCTCAGGCGTTACTGCCGCGCCGACAGCCTGCTGCCGCTGGCGCAGGTGATCGAGATCGGCTTCAAGTGCGCGATGGCGCTGGCCTACTGCTGGCGTCAGGGTCTCATCCACCGCGACGTGAAGCCGGCCAATCTGCTGGCGGTGCTCGACGGCGACCGCATCGTCGACGTCAAGATCAGCGACTTCGGCAGCGTCTTCAACAGCGGCGCCGACATCACGCAGGTGCACCGCGTGGGATCGCTCGCCTACATGTCGCCCGAGCAGCTCGATGGCGACCAGGTCGACTGCCGCGCCGACATCTACTCGCTCAGCGCCGTGCTGTACCACCTCGTCGCCGGCCGGCCACCCTTCGACGCCACCGAGCAGCGGGCGATCATGTACCAGATCTTCAACGCCACACCGCCGCCGCTGGCAGCGCTGCGCGAGGGCGTGCCGGCCGCGCTGGCCGGTTTGATCGAGCGCGGCCTGGCCAAGGACCGCGAAGCGCGCCCGGCCGACTGGGAGGCGTTCGCGCAGGCGCTGTCGCAGCTGGCCAGCGCCCGCGTGGTGCCGCACGGCGCGCAGCAGGCCGTGCTCGACTCGGAACGCTTCACGCTCTTGCGCGCGCAGGAGTTCTTCGCCCGCTTCGGCGACGTCGAGCTCTGGGAAGTGGTGCACCGCGCGAAGTGGGCCCGCCACTCCTTCGGCCAGGCGCTGTACCGCCGCGGCGAAGCAGGCAACACCTTCCACATCCTCACCGAGGGCGAGGTCGAGGTCTTCCGCGACGGGCTGCTCGTGGCGCGGCTGGGCGCGGGCACCTCGGTGGGCGAGATGGCCTACCTCGCGCCGAGTCCCGAGTTGCGCACGCACAGTGCCGACGTGCTGGTGTCGCGGCCGGCGACGACGGTGTCGTTCACGCCCGAGTCGCTGGGGCAGTTGTCACTGACGACCGTGCATGCCTTCGACAAGGCATTCATCGGCGTGCTCGTGCGGCGCCTGCATGCCGCGCACGAGGCGCTGGCGCACCCGCGGCGCATCCTGTAGCCGCGCCGGTTCATCGCCGATTCCCTTCAGCGGGCGGCCCCACTGCGGCTCGCGACCGCGCAGCCCGGCCCCGCGCTGCGGCGCCGGCTCCCCCCAGGAGTCTGGCTTGCCACCTGGCTGGCCCTGTCGGCCGGCCAGCGCCGCCGCACGTTGTGCCTCCTGCCCGGCGGCCGGCCAAGCGAGCAGCGATCCGGCCGCCGCAGGCTTCATTCCTTCCCATCCACGCACACGAGACAAACGAGGAAAACCCGACCATGAACAAGCTGATCACCGCCTGCTTCCTGACCCTTGGTCTCCTGGCCGGCCAGGCCTACGCCGCCAACGCCGCCTGCGAGAAGAGCGCCGACGACAAGAAGCTGGCCGGCGCCGCCCGCACCAGCCACATCAAGAAGTGCGAGAAGGACATGGCCGGCGGTGCCGGCAGCCCCGCGTGCGAGAAGTCGGCCGATGACAAGAAGCTCGCCGGCGCCGCCCGCACCAGCCACATCAAGAAGTGCATGGCCGACGGCGGCAAGCCCGCGGCCGATGCCGGCAAGCCCGCCGCCGCACCGGCGATGCCGGCCACCCCGGCGACGCCCGCGGCCCCGGCCAAGCCCGCCGCTTCGGGCGCCAAGCAGTAAGGCACCGGGCAGCAAGCAAGCCAGCCGTTCAGGAACCGAGGCCGCTTGCCGGCCCCGGGTTCCGGCTACGCCAGCGAGGGCGCCCCGGGGGCGCCCTCGTGGCTTTCGGCCGCGGCCGGGTGTCGGCCGCTCGGGCCTGGCCAGCGCGGCCGGCGTGCCTCAGGCAGCCGCGCCGGCCCGTCCGCTCGCCGGTTCGCCGTCGCCGCGGTGCCAGTAGGCCGCATCGCCGTAGCGCTGCTTCACGAAGTCCACCCACAGCCGCACCCGCAACGGCAGGTGCTTGCGTTGCGGCAGCACGGCGAAGATGCCGTTGGGCGGTGCCGCGTACTCGGCCAGCACTTCGCTCAAGCGTCCCTCGGCGATGTCGCGCTCCACCTCCCAGGTGCTGCGCCAGGCAATGCCCAGCCCCGCCAGGCACCACTGGTGCAGCACCTGCCCGTCGCTGCAGTCCAGCGGCCCCTGCGGCCGCACATGCACGAGTTCGCCGTCGATGCGAAAGGCCCAGCCGCGGGTCTGGCTCGCTTCAGAACTGAGCGTCAGGCAGCGGTGGCGCGCCAGGTCGGCCGGCTTGGCCGGGACGCCGGCCTTCTCGAGGTAGGCCGGTGCAGCCACGCATTGGCGCCGGTTGTCGGCCAGGCGCACGCTGACCAGGTTCGAGTCGGGCATGTCGCCGACGCGGATGGCGCAGTCGTAGCCTTCGTTGACGATGTCGACGACGCGGTCCGAAAGGTTCAGGCTGATGCTCACTTCCGGGTGCTGCGCGAAGAACCCCGGCACCAATGGCGCCACGTGGCGACGCCCGAAGCCGCCGGGCGCGGTGACGCGCAGGTGGCCGCTGGCCTTGACGCCGCCGGCACTGACGCTGGCCTCGGCGCTGGCCATGTCGGCGAGGATGCGCTGGCAGTGCTCGAGAAAGGCGCTGCCCTCGTGCGTGAGGGTGATGCGGCGCGTCGTGCGCCGCAGCAGCTTGACGCCCAGGCGTTCTTCGAGCGCGTCGATGCGGCGGCCGATCACCGCCGGCGCCACCCCTTCGGACCCGGCTACCGCGGTGAGGCTGCCCTTGGCGGCCACGGCCGCGAACGCCTCCATCTGCTTCAGCCGGTCCATGCTGGCCGCGATTATGCGCGCCAGACGCAAAAATCGATCGCGTTTCCGGCGCTTAATGTTTGTGAGCGTTTGGAATAGAGTCGCTTCATGGCGACTCCGCCTTTCGGTCCGCCTCCGCATCTGCTGACCCCGCCGGCGCGCATCGGCGCCGTGCTGTTCGACGCCTACGGCACGTTGTTCGACGTGCATAGCGTCGGCCAGCTCGCCGGGCAGCTCTTTCCCGGCCATGGCGAGGCGCTCACGCAGTTGTGGCGCGACAAGCAGATCGAGTACACGCGCCTGGTCACGATGAGCAGCGGCGGTGCCGAGCACTACCGCCCGTTCTGGCAGGTGACGCGCGACGCCTTGCGCTGGTCCTGCGTCCGCCTCGGGCTGGCCGCCGACGCCGCGGCGCTGGAGCGGTTGATGGACGAGTACCGCCGGCTGCGCCCGTTCGCGGAGAACCTGGAAGTGCTGCGCTCGCTGAAGGAACGCCGGACGACGGCGGGCATCCTCAGCAACGGCGACCCCGAGATGCTCGCCGCGGTGATCGCCCATGCCGGCTTCGCGCAGCTCCTGCACCCGGTGCTGAGCGTGCAGTCGGTGCGTCGCTTCAAGACCGATGCCGCCGCCTACGCACTGGGGCCGGCAGCGCTGGGCCTGCCGGCGCGCGAGATCCTGTTCGTCAGCAGCAACGCGTGGGACGCCGTGGGCGCCACCTGGTTCGGCTACACGACGCTGTGGATCAACCGCAGCGGCGCGCCGCCGGAGGAACTGGGCACCTCGCCCACCCACGTCGGGAACTCGCTGCACGACGTGCTGCCGCTGCTGCCTTCCAGCGCCTGAATCCTGCCACCGCGCCGGGCCCGGTCAAACGCGTCCGCGGCGCTGCCCGCATCGAACACCTCTCGCCAACGACCACTCCGTCCAACCTTCGCCATGCGCACCACCGTACACGGCCTGCAAGTCGCCGATTCGCTGTACCACTTCGTCAACGACAGCGTGCTGCCCGGCACGGGCGTCGAACCCAAGCTGTTCTGGGCCGGCTTCGGCGCCATCGTGCACGACCTGGCGCCGAAGAACGCCGCGCTGCTGGCCGAGCGCGACCGCCTGCAGGCCGAGCTCGACGCCTGGCACAAGGCCAACCCGGGCCCGATCACCGGTGCGCGCGCGAAGGCCAGGTACCGCGCCTTCCTCGAGCAGATCGGCTATCTCGTGCCGGTGCCGAAGAATGCGCGCGCGACGACGAAGAACGTCGACGCCGAACTGGCCCTGCAAGCCGGCCCGCAGCTCGTGGTGCCGATCACCAACGCGCGTTACGCGCTCAACGCCGCCAACGCCCGCTGGGGCTCGCTGTACGACGCGCTGTACGGCACCGACGCCTTGCCCGAGACCGGCGGTTGCGAGCGCGGCCCCGGCTACAACGACAAGCGTGGCGCCAAGGTCATCGAGTACGCGCGCCACGTGCTCGACCGCTGCGTCCCGCTGGCGCGCGGCTCGCACATCGATTCGGTGGCCTATGCGGTGGTGGACAACCAGCTCGCCGTGGCGCTGAAGGGCGGCACCACGGTCGGCTTGAAGAACCCGGCGCAGTTCGTCGGCTTCCAGGGCGAGATGGGCGCGCCCTCGTCGGTGCTGCTGTCGCACCACGGGCTGCACCTGGACATCCGCATCGACCGCGGCCACGCCATCGGCGCCACCGACCCGGCAGGCGTCGCCGACCTCGTCATCGAGGCGGCGCTGTCGACCATCCTCGACCTGGAGGACTCGGTGGCCGTCGTCGACGCCGAGGACAAGGTGCTCGCCTACCGCAACTGGCTGGGCATCATGAAGGGCACGCTGACCGAAGAGGTGAGCAAGGGCGGCCGCACCTTCACGCGCGGCCTGAACCCCGACCGCCTCTACACCGGCCCGCGCGGCGAGGACGTGGCGCTGCACGGGCGCTCGCTGCTGTTCGTGCGCAACGTCGGCCACCTGATGAACCACCCGGCGATCCTGTGGGGTCCGAAGGGCGCGGAGATTCCCGAAGGGATCATGGACGCGGTGATCACGACGGCGATCGCGCTGCACGACCTGAAGGGCCTCGCGGCATCACCGCAAGGCGGCGCTGCCGGCGCCGGGAGCATCCGCAACAGCCGCCGCGGCAGCGTCTACATCGTCAAGCCGAAGATGCACGGCCCGGCCGAGGTGGCTTTCGCCAGCGAACTCTTCGCGCGCGTCGAGGCGCTGCTCTCGCTGCCCAAGGCCACCGTGAAGCTCGGCATCATGGACGAGGAGCGCCGCACCAGCGTCAACCTCGAAGCGTGCATCGCCGCCGCCGCCGACCGCATCGCCTTCATCAACACCGGCTTCCTCGACCGCACCGGCGACGAGATGCACACCTCGATGCACGCCGGCCCCATGATCCGCAAGGGCGAGATGAAGGCGAGCGACTGGATCGCCGCCTACGAGCGCAACAACGTCGCCATCGGCCTGAAATGCGGCCTGCGCGGCAAGGCGCAGATCGGCAAGGGCATGTGGGCCATGCCCGACCTGATGGCAGCGATGCTGCAGCAGAAGATCGTGCACCCGAAGGCCGGCGCCAACACCGCCTGGGTGCCCAGCCCCACCGCGGCGACGCTGCACGCGCTGCACTACCACCAGGTCGACGTGTTCAAGGTGCAGAAGGAGATCGAGAAGGCCGACGCCGCGGTCGACGCGAACGAGCTGCGCGAGACGCTGCTCGACGGCCTGCTCACCGTGCCGGTGGCCCGGTTGCCGCAATGGAGCGAAGCCGAGAAGCAGCAGGAGCTGGACAACAACGCCCAGGGCATCCTTGGCTATGTCGTGCGCTGGGTCGACCAGGGCATCGGCTGCTCCAAGGTGCCTGACATCCACAACGTCGGCCTGATGGAAGACCGCGCGACGCTGCGCATCTCCAGCCAGCACATGGCCAACTGGCTGCTGCACGGCGTGGTCAGCGAAGCACAGGTGCGGCGCACGCTGGAGCGCATGGCCGCGGTGGTCGACCGCCAGAACTCCGGAGACCCCGCCTATCGCAACATGGCCGGGCGGTTCGAGCGTTCAGCGGCCTACCGCGCCGCGTGCGATCTCGTATTCGAAGGGCTCACGCAGCCGAGCGGCTACACCGAGCCGTTGCTGCATGCCTGGCGGTTGAAGGTGAAGGCCGCTGGCGACGCGGCCTGAGCGCCTTCCCGGGCGCCGAGACGGCCGCGCTCAGTGCGGCCCGAAGCCGCACGAGCCCGGCCCGTCCGGGTGGCCGCAGGATCCGCAGGGCCCCATCGCCGCCATCTGTGCGGCCATGTCGGCCGCCTTGCCGCCTTCGCTGCCGCCGGTGGCGAACACCGACAGCTGCTTGGCCAGCGCCACCGAGTGGCAGCGCGGGCACTCGGGCTGGTCGCCGTTGCGCACCAGCTTCTCGAACTGCGTGCCGCAGTCCTGACAGGCGTATTCGTGGATCGGCATCGCAAGCTCCGGATGGGCAGGGTCGGGTCGGCGGGGATTATCGAGGCCGGAACCCGCGGTGACGCCGCGCGCCTCCGTGCCGAACGAGTCAATGTGCCGCGCCGCCGGCCAGCCCCTCGAGCGCCTGCCGGAAGACCTGCCGCGAGCGCCACAGCACCGCTTCCTGCCAGTCCTCGCGCGGCGGGCTGAAGTAGTCGCGCAGCGCCTGGCGGATGCGCCGGGTCTGCGCGTCAGCCAGGTTGCGCGGGTCGCCGTGCTGCCAGAGCCAGGCGTCGTCGCGCAGCGCGTTCTCGCCATGCGGCGGGCCCAGCGTGCCGAACTCCAGCGCGACGAAAGCGATGTCGGCGTGCGCCAGCGCGCGCTCGTAACCGAACTCGGTGAGCCCGGTCTTCTCCTGCGACGACGAAGTGCCCAGCAGCGGCTCGGTGACGCTCGGACCCCACCAGCGCCTGGCCCGCTGCACGCGCTCGCTGCCCGGCGCGTGGTTGCAGATCGGCTCGCCGTAGCCGTAGGGGCCCAGGCCCGTGTGCATGTCGACGATGGCCACCGTCCTGGCGCGGGCGAGGTGCGCCTGCAGGATCGCCTCGCTCGTGCGGCGCGCCCAGGTGGGGCCGCTGCCCCCGTAGAAGATGCCGTGCGGGTCGGTGTACTGGCCGGTGCTGCGCGCCACGCGTTCGGCGTGCACGCCATGCTCGGCGCGCCAGGCCTCGATGGCCGCTTCGTGGCGGGCCAACGTGGCCGCGTCCAGGCTCTTGGGGTTGTAGTGCTCGCGCAGCGCCTCGTAGCCGGGGTTGGCCGGCAGCGGCCGCGCGAAGTCGACCCAGTTGCGGTTGAGGTCGACGTTCTCCTCGGTGACACGGCGCCACCACGCGAAGCCGTGCGGGTTGACGGCGTGCAGCAGCAGCAAGCCCGTGTCGCGCGGCAAGGTGGCCGGCACCGGGCCGCGCAGCAGATCCACCTGCGGCCCGCTGCCCGCAAAGCCCTCGGCACCGTGGGTGCCGCAGATCACCACCAGCACGCGGGCGGCGTCTTCGGCGCCGACCCACGCACTGTCGGTGGCCAGTGCCTCGCCGTGCGGCCCGGGCAGCGGGTGCGGCCAGTGGCGGACGCGCGCACCGCAGCCGCGCGCTGCCTCGAGGAACTTCTGCCGCGCCTGTTCGTACTCGCGCGCGAACACCGAAACGTCGGCGCCGCCGACGGCCCAGGCGGGAGCGGCGGCCATTCAGCCGCGCCGGCGCTGCAACGCCTTCTCGCGCGCCGATTCGCAAGGCACGCAGCGCTCGGCCCAGGGTTCGGCCTTCAGGCGGTCGAACGGGATCTCGGTGCCGCAGTTGGAGCACAGACCGTAGGCGTCGGTCTCGATGCGGCGCAGGGCCTCGCTGACTTCGCCCACCTCCTGCGTCTCGAAGTCCGACAGCGCCATGTCCATCTCGCGCTCGCTCTCGCGCTGCGGCGGGTCGTCTTCGTCCTGCGTGGCCACTTCGCGCGCGTGTTCGGCACGGCTGCGCCCGCCCAGGTGGTCGGCCAGGCGCCGGTCGAGCTGATGCTGGCGCTGCTCGAGCGCGGCCTTCAGCAAGGCGCGTTGGCCGGGGGTGAGGTGGCTGCTCATCGCGCGCAACTCCTTGTCTTCGATGGCTCTCGAATGGTGTTGATGATGCATGCCCCCGGCCGGGCCCGCCTTGAGGCCGGTCAATGGCCCCCTGCCGCCCCGGCGCGCGGCAGGCGAGCGCCACGGGCTTGGATAATCGCCGCCCGATGTCAGAAGCGTCCGAACCCGCACAGGCGCCCGAGCGCTCCGCAGCGCCCGCAGCCCATTCTGCGCCGGCATCGTGGCCGCGGCGCTGCGAGGTGCTGGTCATCGGCGCCGGCCCGGCCGGCAGTGCCTGCGCGCAGCGGCTGGCAGCCAGCGGCATCGACGTGGTCCTCGTCGACCAGCACCGCTTCCCGCGCGACAAGATCTGCGGCGATGGCCTGATCCCCGACGCGCACGCGGCCTTGCGCGCGCTCGGCGCGTACGACGAAGTGGCCGCGCAGTGGCAGCCGGCGCAGCACATCCGCTGCGTCGGCCCGCGCGGCAAGCACTGCGACGTGCCGGGCTCGCTGTCGGTGCTGCCGCGCAAGGTGCTCGACGAGCTGCTCGTGCGCGCGGCTGAACGCGCCGGCGCCACGCTGGCGATGCCGCTGCGCTTCGAGGCGCCGCTCGAAGAGGCCGGCGCCGACGGCCAGCCGCGCGTCGTCGGCGCCCGCCTGCGCAACGGCGACACGGCGCACGAGATCGAAGCGCACTGGGTCGTGCTCGCCACCGGCGCCGTGCCGCAGGCGATGACGGCGGCGGGCCTTTGCGAGCGCCACACCCCCAGCGGCGTGGCGTTGCGCACCTACGTCCGGCACCCGGGACTCGCGGCCAGCATCCGGCAGCTGCAGTTCGTATGGCACCCGCGCATGCGCGGCGGCTACGGCTGGATCTTTCCCGGCCCCGGCGGCGTGTTCAACATCGGCGCCGGCCACCCCGGAAGCCACATCCGGTTGCGCAGCGGCAAGGGGCACATGCACAACCTCAACCTGCGCCGCTTCTTCGAAGCCTTCTGCGAGGTGTACGAACCGGCGCGCCGCCTGATGAGCGAAGGCCAGGTGCAAGGCGATCTCAAGGGCGCGCCGTTGCGCTGCTCGCTGCTGGGCGCGCGCTGGTCGCGCGACGGGCTGCTGGCCACCGGCGAGGCGATCGGCAGCACCTACGCCTTCAGCGGCGAAGGCATCGGCAAGGCTCTGGAGACAGGGCTCATCGCCGCCGAGGCGCTGCTGCCGCCGCGGCCGGGCGCGGACAGCGGGCCGGGCTCGCACCTGTCAACGGCCGGCCTCGGGCGCGCGCGCCGGCTGGCCACCGACGACGCCGACATCCGCCGCCGCCACGAGAGCGGGCTGCTCGGCCTGAAGCCCAAGTTCGACCTCTACGAGCGCGCCAGCCGCATCAACAACCACCCGTGGCTCGCGGACCTCGTGATCTGGCGCGCCAACAAGAGCGCGCGCATCATGGCGCGCATGAGCGCAGTCATCGAGGAGAAGCAGAACCCGGGCTGGCTGCTGAGCTTTCGCGGCATGCGCAAGCTGCTCACCGAGTAGCGCCGCGCGCGAGGGCCTGCACAGGAACCGCGCCGGGGCCCGCGATGTGCCAGTTGCTCGGCATGAACGCCAACACGCCCACTGACCGCGTCGTCGTCGTCGCCACCGAGCCTCTGACCGCCGGCGAACGCTGGCTGCAGCTGGCGCCGGGCGAGCTGCGCGTCTTCCGCCACGGAGCGCCGCTCGTGCCATCCGCGCACTGAGCGCACAACCCGAGCGGCTACGATCGTCGGCCGCGCTGCACTCGGCGCGGTGAATGCGCCGAAGGCCGATCGATGCTCGTCTCCCCTTGCCCCCGCTCGCTCGCCTTGCGGCTGGCCTCAGGTGTTGCCGCTGTCGCCGCTGTCGTTGCTGCGGTTGCTGTCGTTGATGTGGCCCCCGCGCAGGCGCAGAGCGAGGCGCCACGGCCCGCGGCGCAGGCGCAGCCCGGGGCCGTGGAGGTGGAGTTCTGGCGGACGACCGAACGCTTGGGCACGCCGGAGGCTTACCACGCCTACCTGTCGGCATACCCCGGCGGCTTCTTCGCAGCGCTGGCGCGTGCTGCGCTCGCCAAGGCCTCGCCTGCGCGCGCCCCGGCGCCGGCAGGCGACGGTGGCACGCCCGCCCTCCCCGGGCCCAGCCCGGCGCTCAGGCACTTCGCGGCTCCGGTCACGCGCAGTGGTGCCGTCACCTTCAACCTCGGCGATCGCTTCAACGGCCCGGGCGTGCTCACGGTCGGCTGGGCCGGCGCCAAGCGGCAGGTGGTTGTTCCGCCCGGCGAGTGGGTCGTGCTGGCGATGGCCGATGCCAAGGTCGACATGACCCCGCCGATGTACCGCTTTCCGACGCGCGTGGTGGCCGATGTCGGCACCCTCGTCCTCGGGCGGTTCAGCGGCATGCGGCTGGCCTCGGCCATGGTCTACCAGTCGAGCGTGCGCCCCATCAGCGTCGATGACTGGAACGACATCGCAGGCTGCCAGCCCGGCGCGTCGGAGACTCTGCACCACGAGAACACGCGGCCGAGCGGCCTGCGCAGCGCCTGCGTGGCCGTGCGGGCGGTGCCGGCGCCACAGAACGCGGCAACGCCGGCGATGGAGGAGGCGCGTGCGAGCCTCGCCCGGCTGGGCGCCGAGGTGCAAGGCGATGCCCTTGCCACCATCGCCGCGGTGTGGGAGTCGCGCCGGGGGTACCTGGCGGGCACCCGGCTCGATTGGCCGGGCGTCGCGCTCGGCGCCGCAGCAGATGCGGCAGGGGCGTGGTCGCCCGCGATGGTGGCCCTCGATCCCGGGCGCGCGGCCACGGTGGCGCGGCTCGTCGAGTGGCTCGGCACATACCGCAACCTGGTCGACGCCGCCTATGGTTTCAGGATCGACCGGGTCGATCTCGAGCCCGGCGCCGGCGCGCCCGCCGGCCGCAGCGGCAGCGGCGATCCGCTGGGCAACCTGCGCGACCTGCAGCCCGGCTGATCCGCCGCGGCCACCGGGGCACGATCTGCGTCGCTGGCGCGATTAGCATGGCTGCCGCCATGGCCGCCATCGACCCCACCGCGATCCCGGTTCCCCGCTTCGACCTCTTCTACCGCCACGCCGAACTGTCGCGCCTGCTGCACGACTACGCGCGCGCCGCGCCACATCTGGTGCAGGTGTCCTCGCTCGGCAAGAGCCACGAAGGGCGCGACATCTGGCTCGTCACGCTGACCCGCCGCGACACCGGCGCTGCCGAGGACAAGCCCGCCTTCTGGGTCGACGGCAACATCCACGCCGCCGAGCTGACCGCGTCCACCGCGTGCCTGTACTGGCTGCACCAGCTCGTCTCGAAGTACGACAGCGACGCGCAGGCGCGGCAGCTGCTGGACACGCGCGCCGTCTACCTGGTGCCGCGGCTGAACCCCGACGGCGCCGAGCTGGCGCTGGCCGACCGCCCGCGCCACATCCGCAGCTCCACGCGCCCGTACCCCTACGACGAGCAACCGGTCGAAGGGCTGACGGTGGAGGACGTCGACGGCGACGGCCGCGTGCTGACGATGCGCATCCCCGATCCGCACGGCCCGTACAAGAAGTGTGAAAGCGACCCACGCCTGATGGTGCCGCGCGAGCCCGGCGAGTTCGGTGGCGAGTACTACCGGCTGATGCCCGAAGGGACTCTCAGGAACTTCGACGGCATCAAGGTGACGGCGAACAAGGACCTCGAAGGCCTGGACCTCAACCGCAACTTTCCCGCCTACTGGCGGCAGGAGTTCGAGCAGGCCGGCGCCGGCCCCTACCCGGCCAGCGAACCCGAAGTGCGCGCCATGGTGGACTTCGTCGCGCGGCACCCCAACATCGGCGCCGCGGTGAGCTTCCACACCCACAGCGGCGTGATCCTGCGGCCGATGGGCACGCAGAGCGACGACGACATGACGCCCGAGGACCTGTGGATGTACAAGCGCCTGTCCGACCTCGGCGCCAGGCTCAGCGGCTACCCGGCCATCAGCATCTATCACGACTTCAAGTACCACCCCAAGGAGATCATCACCGGCACGCAGGACTGGCTCTACGAGCACCTGGGAGCGCTGTTCTGGACCGTGGAGCTGTGGGCACCGAACCGCGAGGCCGGCATCGACGACTACCAGTGGATCGAGTGGTACCGCGAGCACCCGGTCGACGACGACCTCAAGCTGCTGAAGTGGAGCGACGAGAAGTGCGGCGGCAACGCGCACGTGACGTGGTATCCGTTCCGCCACCCGCAGCTGGGCATGGTGGAACTCGGCGGCTGGGACAAGATGAACTTCTGGCGCAACCCGCCGCCCGAGCTGCGCGAACGCGAGGTGGCGCGCTTTCCCGGCTGGCTGACGCAGCTGGCGCTGTCGCTGCCCAAGCTGGAGATCCTGCGCGCCGAGGTGCGCGCGCTCGGCCCCGACACCTGGCGCGTGCGCTTCGCGGTGGCCAACGCCGGCTACCTGCCTTCGTACGTGAGCAAGCGGGCGCTGGAGCGCAAGGTGGCGCGCGGCACTGTCTTCCAGATCCACCTGCCGCCGGGCGTGACGCTGGTCAGCGGCCACGAGCGCATCGAAGCCGGCCACCTCGAAGGGCACGCGCCGAAGAACTCGCTGCAGGCGTTCCTGCCCAACCGCGACATCACCGGCGACCGCGCGGTCGTCGAGTGGATCGTCAACGGCAAGCGCGGCACCGCTGTCGCGCTGACCGCCAGCGCCGACCGCGCCGGCACCGTGCGCGCCGAAGTGACGCTGGACTGAGACTGCGGCAGCCGCGCGCTCAGCGCTGCTCGAACCTGAACACGGCCACGCTGGCCAGCAGGTTCGGCCAGCGGCGCACGATGCGGCCGTCGTGCAGGCCGAAGCTGTCGCTCACCGAAAGCCCGGTGCGGCGCGCCAGCAGCTCGAAGTCGGCGAAGGTGCCCACCCGGATGTTCGGCGTGTCGTACCACTGGTAGGGCAGCGTCTTCGTCACCGGCATGCGGCCGCCGAGCACGCGCACGCGGTTGGGCCAGTGCGCGAAGTTGGGAAAGCTGACGATGCCGATGCGGCCCACGCGCGCCGTCTCGCGCAGCATGTGCTCGGTGTTGCGCAGGTGCTGCAGGGTGTCCAGCTGCAGCACGACGTCGAAGCTGCGGTCGTCGAAGAGCGCCAGGCCCTCTTCGAGGTTGAGCTGGATCACGTCGATGCCGTGCTCCAGCGCCGCGTGCACGTTGGCGTCGGCCAGCTCGATGCCGTAGCCGCTGCACCGCCGGGTGCGCTGCAGATGCGCCAGCAGCTCGCCGTTGCCGCAGCCCAGGTCGAGCACGCGGCTGCCCGCGGGCACGAGGCTGGCGATGATCTCCAGGTCGCGCCGCTCAGACACGTTCCACCTCGGCGGCGATGCGATGGAAGTAGGCGCGCAGCACGCCGTGGTAGCGCGCATCGTCGAGCAGGAAGGCGTCGTGGCCGTGCGGCGCGTCGATCTCGGCGTAGCTCACCGCGGCGTCGTTGTCGACGAGGGCCTTGACGATCTCGCGGCTGCGCGCCGGCGCGAAGCGCCAGTCGGTGGTGAAGCTGACGAGCAGGAAGCGCTTGCCGCGCGCCGGCGCGAACGCCGCCTTCAGGTCGCCGCCGTGCTCGCGCGCCGGGTCGAAGTAGTCGAGGGCGCGCGTGATCAGGAGGTACGTGTTGGCGTCGAAATACTCGCTGAACTTGTCGCCCTGGTGGCGCAGGTAGCTCTCGATCTGGAACTCGATGTCCTGCGTCGTATAGGCGAAGTCGGCCATCGTCGCGGCGCCGGCGCCCGCCTCGGCGCTGGCCGCGGCAGAAGCGCCGTGGCGCTGCCCGTTGGCGGTGCGGCGGCCGAACTTGGCCTCCATCGCGTCGTCGCTGAGGTAGGTGATGTGGCCGATCATGCGTGCCACGCGCAGGCCGCGCCGCGGCACCACGCCGTGCTCGTAGAAGTGGCCGCCGTGGAAGTCGGGGTCGGTGACGATGGCGCGCCGCGCCACCTCGTTGAAGGCGATGTTCTGCGCCGACAGGCTCGGCGCCGTCGCCACCGCGATGCAGTGCGCCACGCGAGCGGGATGGCGCAGCGTCCATGCCAGCGCCTGCATGCCGCCCAGGCTGCCGCCGATCACCGCGGCCAGCCGCGCGATGCCCAGGCGCTCGACCAGCCGCGCCTGCGCATCGACCCAGTCTTCCACCGTCACGACGGGGAAGTCGGCACCCCAGGCGCGGCCGCTGGCGGGGTTCTTGTGCATCGGCCCGGTCGAGCCGAAGCACGAGCCGGGGTTGTTGACGCCGATGACGAAGAAGCGGCGCGTGTCCAGCGGCTTGCCCGGCCCGACGAGGTTGTCCCACCAGCCCGGCTGGCCGTTGGCGTCGAGCCCCGCGACATGGGCGCCGGCGTTGAGCGCGTGGCACACCAGCACGGCGTTGCTGCGCGCCTCGTTGAGCGTGCCGTAGGTTTCGTAGACGAGCCGGTAGTCGGCCAGCGCCGCGCCGCTGGCCAGCGGCAGCGCTTCGCCGAAGTGCATCTGCTGCGGGGTGACCAGGCCGAGCGTCGAAGCCATCGCGCGCGAAGAGGCGTCCTTGGGCGCCGTGGGTGAGCGAGCCGTGAATGAAAAAACCCGGTGCCGCCACACGAGACGGCCCCGGGTCGGGGGTCCTGTTTAGCGGCATTTGATAAAGCGCCCGCAAGCCGGAGCAAATCGGCGCTGTGCGGCAAAGTATATCGGCAGCCTCGCGGCGCTCCCCCTAGCATCGCACCCGCGCGGGGAGCACAGAAGACAAGAGCCGGGAGCGCCGACAGGCGCAGGAGGAGACGCCCATGCACGAGTGGCTGCAACGCATCGACCGCCATTTCCCGGTGCGCTACTTCGCGTGGCTGCTGTCGGCCGTGGCGCTGCTGCTGGCCACCTTCACCTGGGTGGCGTTCGACATGGGCGGTGGCGTGGCGCTGGCCGGCCTGGCCCTGGTGGGCCTGGGCTGGCGCGACACGCGGCAGCGCCGCCACTCGGTGCTGCGCAACTACCCGGTGATCGGGCACCTGCGCTTCCTGCTGGAGTTCATCCGGCCCGAGATGCGGCAGTACTTCATCGAGAGCGACAACGAAGCGGCGCCGTTCTCGCGCCAGCAGCGCAGCCTGGTCTACCAGCGCGCCAAGGGCGACCCCGACAAGCGGCCGTTCGGCACCCAGCTCGACGTGCACGCCGCCGGCTTCGAGTGGATCAACCACAGCATCGCGCCGACGCAGCTCGCCTCGCACGACTTCCGCGTCGAGATCGGCCGCGGCGGCACCTCGTGCACGCAGCCGTACAGCGCCAGCGTCTTCAACATCTCGGCGATGAGCTTCGGCGCGCTGTCGGCCAACGCCATCATGGCCTTGAACGCCGGCGCGAAGAAGGGCGGCTTCGCGCACGACACCGGCGAAGGCTCGATCAGCGAGCACCACCGCGTGCACGGCGGCGACCTCGTGTGGGAGATCGGCAGCGGCTACTTCGGCTGCCGCAGCGCCGACGGCCGCTTCAGCGAGAACCGCTTCGTCGACAACGCCACCTCGCCGCAGGTGAAGATGATCGAGCTGAAGCTGAGCCAGGGTGCCAAGCCGGGCCACGGCGGCGTGCTGCCCGGCTCGAAGGTGACGGCGGAGATCGCCGCCGCGCGCGGCGTGGCCGCGGGCGAGGACTGCATCAGCCCGGCACGCCACTCGGCCTTCGCGACGCCGGTGGAGATGATGCAGTTCATCGAGCGGCTGCGCGGTCTCTCGGGCGGCAAGCCGGTGGGCTTCAAGCTGTGCATCGGCCACCCGTGGGAGTGGTTCGGCATCTGCAAGGCGATGCTCGAATCGGGCCTGCTGCCCGACTTCATCGTCGTCGACGGCGCCGAAGGCGGCACCGGCGCAGCACCGCTCGAATTCACCGACCATGTCGGCGCGCCCTTGCAGGAAGGGCTGCTGCTCGTGCACAACACGCTGGTCGGGCTCGGGCTGCGCGAGCGCATCCGCATCGGCTGCGCCGGCAAGGTGGTGAGCGCATTCGACATCGCGCGCGCCATGGCGCTGGGCGCCGACTGGTGCAATTCGGCGCGCGGCTTCATGTTCTCGCTCGGCTGCATCCAGGCCCAGAGCTGCCACACCGGCAGCTGCCCCACGGGGGTGACGACGCAGGATCCGCTGCGCCAGCGCGCGCTGGTGGTGCCGACGAAGGCCGAGCGCGTGTATCGCTTCCACGAAGGCACGCTCGAGGCGCTGAAGGAACTGGTGCAGGCCGCCGGCCTCATGCATCCGCGCGAGATCACCGCCAGCCACATCGTGCGCCGCATGGCCGACCGCGAGGTGCGGCTGCTGGCGAACCAGCTCACGTTCGTGCAGCCCGGCTCGCTGCTCGCCGCCGCCGCGGGCCGCGGCGAGTGGCCGCACGCGGTGTTCAGGCTCTATTGGCCGATGGCGAGCGCCGGCTCGTTCCAGGTGGCCGCGCCGGCGTGAAACGGGGGCAGCCGCGCAGAGGCGCTGCGCGCCGCTGTCAGCCCTTGGGCGGCAGCGTCTCGGCGAAGCTCGGCCGCGCAGCGAGCTTCTCGGCCAGGCGCGCGAGCTGCGGCTGGCGGCTGCGCCAGTCGATGTGCGGGAAGCGGAAGTCGAGGTAGCCGAGGGCGCAGCCCACCGCGATGTCGGCGAGCGAGAAATGCGCGCCGGCGCACCACGCCTTGTCGTCGAGGCCCTGGCCCATCGCGGCGATGCCGGCGTCGACGCGCACCATCTGGCGGTCGATCCACGCCTGCGAGCGCTCCATCGGCGCGCGGCCGGCCCAGTGCGCCTCCAGCCGCGCGAGGATGCACGCGTCGAGCACGCCGTCGGCCAGCGCCTCCCAGGTGCGCACCTCGACGCGCTCGCGCCCGCTGGCGGGGATCAGCTTGCCCACCGGCGACAGCGTGTCCAGGTACTCGACGATGACGCGCGAGTCGAACACCGCCTCGCCGCCTTCCATCACCAGGCACGGCACCTTGCCCAGCGGATTGCTCCGGAGGATGGCATCGCTGCCCCAGACGTCTTCGAGCACGAGCTGGAAGTCGAGCTTCTTCTCCGCCATCACGATGCGCACCTTGCGCACGTAAGGGCTGGTCAATGCGCCGATCAGCTTCATGCCTCGCTGTCCATCCTTCCCCGCGGAACCCGAGAAAAATCATTCTAGGTTAGCGCCTCGCGCGCCCTCGACCCGGGCGAACGAGCGAAGCGCGCATGCAACAGTGCACGTTCGCCGTTACGCTGCTACCGCGCCCGCGCGAGGCCCGGGCATCACGGGTCCCCGAAGCAAGGCCCTGCGGCTTGTCCGTACCCTTGTCAGTGCCCGGTTTCGGGTGCACACTGGCTCGCAGCCTGAGGCTATCGCGCCGCAGGCACTTCTTACCGGCACTGCCCCGTTTCCCTGCGCCAGCCGCGCCTGCTTGCCCGACCCGTACGCCTTCGTGCCTGCCCTGCTCTCGTGCCTTTGCTCGCGGCTTTCCCGGCGCTGCGCACCGTGCCGCCCGACCACCCAATGGCTTCCATCCTGGCCCGCCTGCGCCTTGCCGTCGGCGCGGCCGGTCCTGTTCCTTGCCTGTCCTCTTGCCTGGAGGTTCTGATGAATCTGACGATCAGCGGCCATCACCTCGAAGTCACTCCGGCCCTGCGCGAATACGTGCTGACCAAGCTGGAGCGGGTGACGCGCCACTTCGACCAGGTGGTCGATGTGAACGTGCTGCTGACCGTGGAGAAGCTCAAGGAGAAGGAACGAAGACAGAAGGCCGAGGTGACGCTGCATGTCAAGGGACGCGACATCTACGTCGAGCAATGCCACGAAGACCTGTATGCGGCCATCGACCAGCTCATGGACAAGCTCGACCGCCAGGTGATGCGCTACAAGGACCGCGTGCAGGACCACCACCACGTCGCTG
This sequence comes from Rubrivivax sp., assembly GCA_016790425.1. GTDB lineage: Bacteria > Pseudomonadota > Gammaproteobacteria > Burkholderiales > Burkholderiaceae_C > Rubrivivax. Next base: position 17,857 of record JAEUPF010000053.1, on the reverse strand, counting down.
CCAAGCGCCTGGACGCCAGCGCCGGCTGAAGGCTCGCTCCTGCTCGCTCTTGGCCCCCGGGGCCGGCGTTTGCCGCCTCCCCGTGGGGAACAGGCGCCGCGCGCGCCGGTCCAACGGCCCCGGGAGGGCCGTTTTTCATGCGGCGCAATCACTGTTGCTGCAATGCCGCATCCTGGCTCGTCCCTCCGGTTCGCGGGGCCGCCGCCGGGGGGCGGCCGACATGTCGGGTCTATGATCCTCGGCCTCGCAACCCCTAGCTTCGCAGCGCCCGGGCGGCACCGTCTCGGCACGTTCGCGAAGCGACTGGACAGCTCCCGATGAATCGTCTTGCTGCCATCCTTCCCGCCGGCAACGTGCTGGTGAACGTGGAGGCGACCAGCAAGAAGCGCGTCTTCGAGCACGCCGGGCTGCTGTTCGAGAACCAGCACGCGATCGCGCGCGGCACCGTCACCGACAACCTCTTCGCCCGCGAGCGCCTGGGTTCCACCGGGCTCGGCCACGGCGTGGCCATCCCGCACGGTCGCGTCAAGGGGCTGAAGAACCCGCTGGCGGCGGTGGTGCGGCTGGCGCAGCCGATCCCCTTCGACGCGCCCGACGACGAACCCGTGCTGCTGCTGATCTTCCTGCTCGTTCCCGAGGCGGCCACGCAGCGGCATCTGGAGATCCTCTCCGAGATCGCCGAGATGCTTTCCGACCGTGAGTTGCGCGAGCGGCTGAAGACCGAGGCCGAGGCCAGCGCCGTGCACCGGCTCATCTCCGACTGGGAACCGCAGAAGACCACGGCGTGAGCGCAGCCAAGGCCGGCGCACCGCCAGCGCGCGCGCGATGAAGCCCACCTCGATGAGCGCGGAAGCGCTGTTCGAGGCGCACCGCGAGACGCTGCGCTGGGAGTGGATCGCCGGCCACGCCCACCCCGAGCGCCGCTTCGACGAAAACGCGATCCGCGACGCGCGCTCGTCGGCCGACCTCGTCGGCTACCTCAACTACATCCACCCGTACCGGGTGCAGATCGTCGGCAAGCGCGAAGTCGCCTACCTCACCCAGGCCGACGGCGAAGACTGCGAACGGCGCATCTCGCGCATCGTGGCGCTGGAGCCGCCGGTGATCATCGTCGCCGACCAGCAGACCGCGCCCGACCGCCTGGTGGCGATGTGCGACCGCGCCGAGATCCCGCTGTTCGTCACGCACGAGTCGGCCGGGCACGTGATCGACGTCGTGCGCGGCTACCTCGGCCGCCACTTCGCCGACCGCACCACGCGCCACGGCGTGTTCATGGACATCCTGGGCCTGGGCGTGCTGCTGACCGGCGAATCGGGCCTGGGCAAGAGCGAGCTGGGCCTCGAGCTCGTCTCGCGCGGCCACGGCCTCGTCGCCGACGACGCGGTGGACATCTACCGCACCTCGCAGACCACGCTCGAGGGCCGCTGCCCCGACCTGTTGCAGAACCTGCTCGAGGTGCGCGGCATCGGCCTCTTGGACATCAAGGCCATCTTCGGCGAGACCGCGGTGCGGCGGAAGATGAAGCTGCAGCTCATCGTGCACCTGGTGCGCCAGAGCACGATGGAGCGCGAGTTCGAGCGCCTGCCCTACGAGCCGCTGTACGAAGAGGTGCTGGACATGCCGGTGCGCAAGGTGGTCATCGCCGTGGACGCCGGCCGCAACCTCGCGGTGCTGGTGGAAGCGGCGGTGCGCAACACGGTGCTGCAGCTGCGCGGCATCGACACCTACCAGGAGTTCATCGCCCGCCACCAGAAGGCGATGGAAGAAGGCGGCGAGAAGTAGCGTCGCGGGCGCGTGCGCCGCCGGTCGCGACGGTTGCCGCGACCGTTGCTGCGCCTGCTGTCGTGCTACTTGCCGCGGTACGCGCAGTCCACCTTCGTGCAGCGCGCGTACAGCGCCAGCGAGTGCTCCTGCAGCGTGAAGCCGCGCTCCTGCGCCACCGTGCGCTGGCGCTTCTCGATCTCGGCGTCGAAGAACTCCTCGACCCGGCCGCAATCCAGGCACACCAGGTGGTCGTGGTGCCGCCCCTCGTTCAGCTCGTAGACCGACTTGCCCGACTCGAAGTTGCTGCGCGTCAGCAGGCCCGCCTGCTCGAATTGCGTGAGCACACGGTACACGGTGGCCAGTCCGATGTCGGCGCCCTCGGCCAGCAGCGCGCGGTACACGTCCTCGGCCGTCATGTGCCGGCGCTCGGTGTGCTGGAACACATCGAGGATCTTGATCCGCGGCAGCGTCGCCTTCAGGCCGCTGCTCTTCAGTTCTTCGGCTTGCGTCACGGGCGGCCACCCTCGCCGGAGCAGGACACTAGAATCGACCGATCATAGCCACGGCGCCGAGACCACGGCTCCCTGCGGGCCGTGGCGCCGCCCCGCCGCAGCCCTGGGCGCCATGGCGCGCCGCCAACCGGGCTCCTCCCGCTTCAAGCCGCCCATGCGAATCCCCGCTTCGTCGCTCGCCGCACTTTCGTTCGTGCTGCTTTGCACCGGGTGCGATTCGCTGCAGCGCAGCGACACGCTGTTCGGAGTCATCACGCCCTACCGCATCGACATCGTGCAGGGCAACGCGGTCACGAAGGAGCAGGTGGCGCTCGTGCGCCCCGGGCTCACGCGGCTGCAGGTCCGCGACATTCTCGGCTCGCCGCTGCTAGCCGACCCCTTCCACGCCGACCGCTGGGACTACCTCTTCACCCTGCGCCGCCCGGGCACCGATGCACAGCGGCGCAGCGTCATCGTGCAATTCGAAGGCGAGCGCGTGAAGTCGATCGAGGCGCCGAACGACCTGCCCAGCGAACGCGAGTTCGTCGCCTCGATCAGCCGCTTCAAGGATCCGCGCGCACCGCGCCTGGAGCTGAGCGACGACGAGCGCGCCTCGCTGCCGCCACCGAAGAGGCGCGAGGCGGCGCCGCCCGAGCCGGTGGGCCCGGTGCGCAGCTACCCGCCGCTGGAGGGATCGTGACGAACGCAACCGCGAACGCCGCCGAGCCGCTGCGCGTGGCCGTGGCCGGCGCCGGCGGGCGCATGGGCCGCATGCTGATCGACGCCGTGCTGGCCAGCGGCGATTGCCGTCTGAGCGGCGCCCTGGACATCGCCGGCAGCCCGGTGCTCGGACAGGACGCTTCGGCGCTGTCCACCGTCGCGGCCGGCCAGCCCACCGGCGTGCCAGTCACCGCCGACCTCGCGCGCGGCCTCGCCGGCGCGCAGGTGCTGATCGACTTCACGCGCCCCGAGGGCACGCTGGCGCACCTGGCTGCCTGCCGCGAACGCGGCGTGCGCGCCGTCATCGGCACCACCGGCTTCACGCCCGAGCAGAAGGCGGCGATCGGCGCCCACGCGCAGCGGCTGGCCGTGGTGCTGGCGCCCAACATGAGCATCGGCGTCAACGTCATGCTGTGCCTGGTGCACGACGCGGCACGCATGCTCGGCGAGGCCTACGACCTCGAAGTGACCGAGATCCACCACAAGCACAAGGTGGACGCGCCCAGCGGCACCGCACTGGCGCTGGGCGAGGCGCTGGCACGGGCGCGCGGCGTCGCGCTGGCCGACGCCGGCGTCCTCGCTCGCCACGGCCACACCGGCGAGCGGCGCGCGGGCAGCATCGGCTTCGCGGCGCTGCGCGGCGGCGACATCGTCGGCGACCACACGGTGCTGTACTGCGGCCCCGGCGAGCGGCTGGAGATCACGCACCGCAGCGCCAGCCGCGCCAACTATGCCGAGGGCGCGCTGCGCGCCGCGCGCTTCGTCGCCGCGCGCCCGAGCGGCCTGTACGGCATGGCCGACGTGCTCGGCCTGGGCTGACTCCAACAAGCCCCTCGCGCCGGCCGCAGCGCACCGGTCCATGAGCGGCCTCGAAGCCTTCTGGACGCGCGCCGATGGCGTCGGCCGCTTCGTGGCGCTCCTGCTGCTGGCCATGTCGGTCACGGCCTGGGTGCTGATTCTGTGGAAGGCCTGGTTGCTCGGGCGCGCCGCGGCCGACATCGAACGCGCGGTGCCCGCCTTCTGGGACGCCGCCGGCATCGAGGCCGGGCGCGCGCGCCTGGAGGCCACCGACCGCGAGCGCGTGCTGCTGCCGCTGCTGCAAGCCGCTGCCGCCGTGGCCGCCGAAGGCACGCTGGCCACGCGGGCGCACCTCGAATCGCAGCTCACGCGGCGGCTGCGCGATGCGCTGCACCGCGGCCTGGCGCATCTGCAGACGGGCCAGGTGGCGCTGGCGTCGATCGGCAGCACGGCGCCCTTCGTCGGCCTGTTCGGCACCGTGTGGGCGATCTACCACGCGCTCGTCGGCATCGCCGCGGCGGGCACGATCACGATCGACAAGGTCTCGGGGCCGATCGGCGAGGCGCTCGTGATGACGGCCGCCGGCATCGCCGTGGCGGTGCCGGCGGTGCTGGCATTCAACATCTTCGGCAAGCGGGTGGCGGCGTGCGAAGCCGAACTCGAAGGCTTCGCGCACGACCTGCGCGAGTTGATGGTGGCCCCCGGCAGCGGCAGCGAAGCGCGGGCCGGGACCGCGGCCGGGGCGGCGTCCGGCGCAGGCTGAGCCATGGCCTTCGGCCGCCTCGAACGCAACCCCGGCGCGCAGCCGATGAGCGAGATCAACATGACGCCGCTCATCGACGTGATGCTGGTGCTGCTGGTCATCTTCATCATCACCGCGCCGCTGATCGCCGGCAGCCTCAAGCTCGACCTGCCGCGCGCCGAGGCCGCCACCGCAGGCGCAGCGCCCGCCTTCATCGCCGTGGCGCTGGACGCCGAGGGCCGCCTCTTCCTCGACGAGAAGCCCGCCGACGCCGCCGCCGTGGCCGCTGCCGCTGGCCAGGCGGCGCGGCGCAACCCGCTCACCGAGGTGCAGCTGCGCGCCGACCAGCGCGTGCCCTACGGGCGCGTCGCCGAGCTCATCGGCACACTGCACGCCGCCGGGCTCACGCGCATCGGCTTCGTCACCGAGGCGGCGGGCAACTGAGCGCCGCCGTGGCGCAGGCGGGGCGCTGTCGTGCCGCTGTCGTGCCGCTGTCGTGCCGCTGTCGTACCGCTGTCGTGCCGCTGTCGTGCCGTCGTCCTGCCGCTGACGGGCCCGCTGCCTAGAATCGGCCGCCATGAACGAGAAATACGTCCCCGCCGAGGTCGAGGCCGCGGCCCAGGCGCATTGGGCGACACGCGACGCCTATCGCGTGGTGGAGGATCCGCGGCGGCAGAAGTTCTACGCCTGCTCGATGCTGCCGTACCCCAGCGGCAAGCTGCACATGGGCCACGTGCGCAACTACACCATCAACGACATGATGGCGCGGCAGCTGCGCATGAAGGGCCTCAACGTGCTGATGCCGATGGGCTGGGACGCCTTCGGCCTGCCGGCGGAAAACGCGGCCATCGACAACGGCGTCGCGCCGGCCCGGTGGACGCGCGCGAACATCGCCGACATGAAGGCGCAGATGCAGCCGCTCGGGCTGGCCTTCGACTGGGCGCGCGAGGTGGCCACCTGCGACCCGTCGTACTACCGCTGGAACCAGTGGTTCTTCCTCAAGCTGCTGGAAAAGGGCCTCGCGTACAAGAAGACCCAGGTCGTCAACTGGGACCCGGTCGACCAGACCGTGCTCGCCAACGAGCAGGTGGTCGACGGCAAGGGCTGGCGCAGCGGCGCCGTCGTCGAGAAGCGCGAGATCCCCGGCTACTACCTGGCGATCACGAAGTACGCCGACGAACTGCTCGCCGGCGTCGCCGACAGCACCAGTGCCCATTACCTCGAAGGCTGGCCCGAACGCGTGCGGCTGATGCAGGAGCACTGGATCGGCAGGAGCGAGGGCGTGCGCTTCGCGTTCCCGCACGAGATCAAGGGTGACGATGGCCAGCTCATCCAGGGCGGCCGCATGCACGTGTTCACCACGCGCGCCGACACCATCATGGGCGTCACCTTCGCCGCCGTGGCGCCCGAGCATCCGCTGGCCGAGCATGCCGCGAAGCGCGACGCGAAGGTCGCCGCCTTCATCGAGGCCTGCAAGCGCGGCGGCACCACCGAGGCGGAACTCGCGCTGAGGGACAAGGAAGGCCTGCCGCTGGACCTGTCGGTCACGCACCCGCTCACCGGCCAGCCGGTGCCGCTGTGGGTGGGCAACTACGTGCTGATGGGCTACGGCGACGGCGCCGTGATGGGCGTGCCCGGGCACGACGAACGCGACTTCGCCTTCGCCCGCAAGTACGGCATCGACATCCTGCAGGTCATCCACGTCGACGGGCTCGAATACGACTACGAGAACTGGAACGACTGGTACGCCGACAAGGAGCGCGGCATCACGGTCAACAGCGGCGTGTGGAGCGGGCTGGCGCACGGGCTGGCCGTCGACGCCGTCGCCGCGGCGCTCGCGGCCAAGGGCCTGGGCGAGAAGAAGACCACCTGGCGCCTGCGCGACTGGGGCATCAGCCGCCAGCGCTACTGGGGCACGCCGATCCCCATCATCCACTGCGAAGGCAGCAGCGAACCGGGCCGTGAGCGGCCCGGGTGCGGCTCGGTGCCGGTGCCGGAGAAAGACCTGCCCGTCGTGCTGCCCGAGGACCTCGTTCCCGACGGCAGCGGCAACCCGCTGAACAAGTGCGCCTCGTTCCTCAACGTCGCCTGCCCGAACTGCGGCCAGCCGGCGCGGCGCGAGACGGACACGATGGACACCTTCGTCGACAGCGCCTGGTACTACATGCGCTACTGCTGCCCCGACAGCGACCTGGCGATGGTGGACAGGCGCAACGAGTACTGGATGCCGATGGACCAGTACATCGGCGGCATCGAGCACGCCGTGCTGCACCTGCTGTACGCGCGCTTCTGGACCAAGGCCATGCGCGACCTCGGTCTGGTCACCTTCAGCGAGCCGTTTCGCAAGCTCTTCACGCAGGGCATGCTGCTGAACCAGAGCTTCTACCGCGAGGTGGAAGGCGGCCGCACGCGCTGGTTCTACCCCGGCGAAGTGGAAGTCAGCGTCGACGACAAGGGCCACCCGACCGGCGCCAGGGCGCTCGCCGACGGGCTGCCCGTCACGCTGGGCGGCATCGAGAAGATGTCCAAGAGCCTGAACAACGTCGTCGAGCCGCGCGACATCATCGGCAAGTTCGGCGCCGACACCGCGCGCGTGTTCACGATGTTTGCCGGCCCCCCCGACCAGAGCGCGGCCTGGTCCGACACCGGTGCTGCCGGCTGCTTCCGCTTCCTCACGCGGCTGTGGGGCGCGGCGCAGAAGATAGCCCCGGCGCTCAAGACCGCCGCGCCGGAGATCACCGGCGCCAGCGCCGCCGCGCTGGCCCTGCGCCGCGAGATGCACGTCCTGCTCAAGCAGGTGAGCCACGACTACGAGCGGCTGCAATACAACACCGTCGTCTCCGGCGCGATGAAGATGCTCAACGCGCTGGAGGCCGCGCGCCTGGCCGACACGCCGGCCGACGCGGCGGTGCGCCGCGAAGCGATGTCACTGCTGCTGCGCTCGCTGTCGCCGGCGGCGCCGCACATCACGCACGCGCTGTGGGTGGGGCTCGGCTACGCGGCCAAGCACGGCGAACTGATCGACGCACCGTGGCCCGCGGTCGACGAAGCGGCGCTCGCCACCGAGGAGATCGAACTCGTGCTGCAGATCGCCGGCAAACACCGCGGCGCCATCCGCGTGCCGGCCGCGGCCGACCGCGCCGCCATCGAGGCCGCCGCGCTCGCATCGCCCGAGTTCGCCCGCTTCGGCGAAGGCCGGCCGGCGAAGAAGGTCGTGGTGGTGCCCGGCCGGCTGGTCAATGTCGTGGTCTGAGCGCGGCGACGCGCCTGTCGAGCGTCTTGCGCCCTGCGCGCCCCTTGCGCCGGCGCGCGCCCGGCGGCGAACGGTGCTGTTCGTCGGCGCGGCGGCCGTCGCGTCGCTGGCCGGCTGCGGCTTCACGCTGCGGGCGCCGCCGAGGCTGAACTTCCGCAGCCTGGCGCTCACCGGCTTCGAGCCGCGCTCGCTGCTGGCGCAGGACCTGCGCCGGCAGATCGCCGCGCAGGTCCAGGTGCTCGACGACGCCAACCGCGCCGAGGTCATCCTCAACGCGCTGGCCGACCAGCGCCAGAAGAGCGTCGTCGCCAGCACGGCCGCGGCACAGGTGCGCGAAGTGCAGTTGCGGCTGCGCTTCGAGTTCCGCGTCGCCACGCCCGGCGGCCGCGAGCTGATCCCCAAAGTGGCGCTGCTGCTGACGCGCGACATCAGCTACAGCGAGACGTTCGCGCTGGCCAAGGAGCAAGAGGAAGCCGAGCTGTTCCGCGACATGCAGGCCGACGTGGTGATGCAGGTGATGCGGCGCCTGGCGTCGATCAGGGTCTGAGCCGCCGCGCGCCGCGAACGGCCCCGCACGCCGGCCATGCAGATCCGCCCCGAACAGCTCGAAGGCCGCCTCGCGCGCGGCCTCGAAGCCGTCTACACGCTGCATGGCGACGAGCCGCTGCTGGCGCAGGAAGCGGCCGACGCCATCCGCGCCGCGGCACGCGCCGGCGGCTTCGCCGAGCGCAAGGTGTTCACCGTCGGCGGCGCGCATTTCGACTGGAGCGCCGTGCTCGGCGCGGCGCAGGCGATGAGCCTGTTCGCCGAGCGGCAGCTCATCGAGATCCGCATCCCCTCGGGCAAGCCGGGCAAGGAAGGCAGCGAAGCGTTGCTGCGCTACTGCGAGCGGCTGCCCACCGATGTGCTGACGATCGTGCAGTTGCCGCGCCTGGACTTCCAGCAATCGAAGTCGGCCTGGTTCGCGGCGCTCGATGGCGCCGGCATCGCGCTGCGCCTGGACCCGATCGAGCGGCGCGCGTTGCCGGCCTGGCTGGCGCAGCGCCTGGCACGCCAGGGCCAGCGCGTGGCCGAAGGCGAAGAAGGCCAGCGCACGCTCGCCTTCTTCGCCGATCGCATCGAAGGCAACCTGCTCGCCGCGCACCAGGAGCTCCAGAAGATCGCGCTGCTGTACCCGCAAGGCACGCTCGCGTTCGCCGAGATCGAGGCGGCCGTGCTCGACGTGGCGCGCTACGACATCGCCCGCTTCGTCGAGGCGGTGTGGAGCGGCCAGGCGGCGCGCGCGCTGCGCATGCTGGCCGCGCTCGAAGCCGAAGGCGAGTCGGCGGTGTTCGTGCACTGGACGCTCGCCGAGGACATGCGCGGTCTGGCGCGCGCCCGCGCCGCGCTCGACGCCGGGCAGCCGATGCCGCTGGCGCTGCGCGAGGCGCGCGCCTGGGGCGCCAAGGAGAAGCTCTTCGAGCGCGTGCTGCCGCAGCTGGGCGCGGCGCAGCTCGCGCGCTGGCTGCACGCCGCGCAGGTGTGCGACGGCCTGTGCAAGGGCCTGGCGCACCCGCGCTGGCCGGCCGGCGCCTGGCCGGCGTTGCAGCGCCTCACGCTCGTGCTGCTCGGCCGCGCCGAAGCCGGGCGACGGCCATACGCGCTGCAGGCGTGAAGCGGCCAGCGGCGGCCACGGGCGCTGGTTAGCATCGCGGCGCCTCACCACCCGCACACCCCAGCACCATGCGCAGGATCATCGTCGGCATCTCGGGCGCTTCGGGCGCGATCCTGGGCGTGCGTGCGCTGCAGGCGCTGCGCGCGGTGCCGGAGCTGGAAGTGCACCTCGTCATCTCGCCGGCGGCCAAGCGCACGCTCGTCGAGGAGACCGACTGGCGCGTCGATGCCCTGGAGGCGCTGGCGCACGTGGTGCACCCTCACACGGACATCGGTGCCGCGGTGGCGAGCGGCTCGTTCCGCACCATGGGCATGATCGTCGCGCCTTGCTCGATCAAGACGTTGTCGGAGGTCGCGCATTCGCACAGCGGCAACCTGCTGACGCGCGCCGCCGACGTGTGCCTGAAGGAGCACCGCCGCCTCGTGCTGCTGGTGCGCGAGACGCCGCTGCACCTGGGCCACCTGGAGCTGATGGCCCAGGCCACGCGCTGCGGCGCCATCGTCATGCCGCCGGTGCCGGCGTTCTACACGCGTCCGACTTCGATCGACGAGGTCGTCGACCACACGGTTGGCAAGGCGCTGGATCTGTTCGACCTGCCGCACGCCCTCGTCAAGCGCTGGAAGGAACCCGCGCAGCGCGAGGACGCTCGCCCCGCTGCGCCCGGCTGAAGGCAGGCGCCCGCGCGGCCAGGCGGCCGGCAGGCGCCCCGGCCCTCGGGGTCAGCCCTCGAAGATGTCCTTGTACGCCGTGTACAGCGTCAGCAGCAGCAGCGGCCCGAGGACGATCCAGCCCAGGCCCAGCGGAATCGAGGCGACGATGGCCGCGCCGATGTAGATCACCAGCCACAGCATGAAGGGGACGATGTTCCTCAGGCTGGCGGCGAAGCTGGCCTTCATCGCCTCCACCGGGGCCGTGCCGCGCAGCGCCACCAGCGCCGGCGCGAACCACACCGCCATGCTGGCCAGCGCGCCGAGCACGAAGGCGGCCAGCACCGCGAAGAGGCCGAGGCCGAGCCCGGCCATCATGCCGCCGCCGCTGCGCCCCGCGCCGCCCATCACCAGGCCGGCGACGCTGCCCATGCCCAGCACCATCATCACCACGCCGATGACGATGGCCATCGCCAGGAAGATGGCGCCGACGACGATGAGCGGCGTCAGCTTGTCGCCCTTGAACGCCGCGAACAGGTCGCCGACCTCGAGCGCAGCGCCTTCTTCGGTCTTGCGCGCGGCGAGCATCCAGCCGCCCACGAACACCGGCATCAGCAGGCACGCCGCCAGCCCGCCCAGCAGCGGAATGAAGCCCAGCACCACGAGGATCACGAAGAAGATCAATCCGATCACGATCCACAGGCCCGCGTTCTTCATGAACAGCGCCCACGCCTCGGTCCACCAGGCGAGGCCACGCTCTGCGGCCACCGCGCGCGGTTGATCGGCGCCGGCAGCAGGGGTCATCACAGCTCCTTCCATCGCTCACCTCCTCGCGCGGCGGGTTGCCGCGGCCGGCATTCTGCGACCCGCACCCGCCGTTGGGCGAGGGGCGAACCCGCAGCCCGGGGGATCGGCGCGCAGGAAGTGGTCCTGCGGGGCGAAATGGCGGCGCGGCGCTGGCCAGGCAACGCCCGGTTCCGGCGATCCTCAGTACCCCCGCTGGCTGTCGACCAGGTGCGCCAGCGGTTGCCCGTCGCCCAGCGCGCGCAGGTTCGCCGCCGCGACGGCCGCGGCGCTGCGCGGGTCGGTCAGCGCCGCGGCATGCGGCAGCACCGTCACGCGCGGGTGGCTCCAGAAGCGGTGCTGCGGCGGCAACGGTTCGGCGTGGAAGACGTCGAGCACGGCGTGGCGCAGGCGGCCGCTGTCGAGCGCGGCCAGCAGGTCGCCGTCGACGACATGGGCGCCGCGGCCGAAGTTCAACAGCGCGGCGCCGGCGCGCATGCCGGCGAAGAAGCGTGCGCCGAGCAGGCCGCGCGTGGCCGGCGTCAGCGGCAGCAGGTTGATCACGATCTCGGCCGCGGCCACCAGCGGCGGCAGGCCCGCCGGGTTGTCGCGACCCCAGGTCCGCACGGCGTAGCCCTGGGCGGCCAGCCGTTGGGCCACCGCACTGCCCATCGCGCCGCGGCCGAGCACCAGCACGTTCACCTCGTCGGCGCGGCGCTGTGGGTGCTGGCGCCACAGGCCATCGCCCTGCTGCTGCTGGTAGGTGAAGAAGCCGCGGTGCAGCGCCAGCGTCGCCCACAGCGCCGTCTCGGCCATCGCGGCGCTCATCGCTGGGTCGACCATGCGTGCCACCGGCACGCCCGCCGGCAGCGTGGCGTCGGCCAGCAGACGGTCGACACCGGCCCACAGGCTCTGGATCAGGCGCAGCGCCGGCAGGCCGGCCAGGCTGCCGGGCGGCGGGTTGGCAACGACCGCAGCGTGCACCTCGGCGGCGTGCTGCCGCGCTTCGTCGGGTGCCAGCCACTGCGCCTCGGGCATCGCCTGTGCGAGCGCCGCCCGCCAGGCAACCCACTCGGCCGCGTCGAGGTCGCCGGCGAGCACCACCTTCATCGCTGTCCGCGCTGCCCGCGCCTCCTTCGCCAAGCCGGCCTCAGAGGCCGCGCGCTGCTTCGAGCAGCGATTGCAGCGCCAGGCGCACTGTGGCCGCCCGCACTTCGCCGCGGTCGCCCTCCAGCTGCAGGCGGCGCACCTGCGGCGAGGCAGCGCCGCCCCAGGCCAGCCAGACCGTGCCCACCGGCTTGCCGGGCGTGCCGCCGCCCGGCCCGGCGACGCCGGTCACGGCCACCGCGAGCTGCACCGGCGCCGCGCGCAGGGCGCCGGCATGCATCGCGCGCACCGTCTCTTCGCTGACCGCGCCGTGACGCTTGATGACGGCTGCCGGCACGCCGAGGAGCTGCACCTTCGCTTCGTTGCTGTAGGTGACCAGGCCGCGCTCGAACCAGTCGCTGGAGCCGGCCACCGACGTGCACGCTGCGGCGAGCAGGCCCCCGGTGCAGCTTTCCGCCGCGGCCAGCCTCCAGCCGCGCGCGCGCATGGCTTCGCCCAGTGCGAGGACGACGGGCTCGATGTCAATCAGGTGTTCCACAGCCGCAAGCACAGCGCGATGAACAGGAGCGTACAGAACGCGGCCACGATGTCGTCGAGCATGATGCCGAAGCCCTGCCGCCAGCCGATCGGCTGCCCGGGCGCGGGCTTGAACAGGCCGTCGGCCCAGCGCACCGGCTGCGGCTTGGCGGCGTCGAAGAAGCGAAAGAGCGCGAAGGCCGCGAGCTGCGCCCACCCCGGCGCAGGCAGCAGCAGCCACAGCACGATCCAGAACGCGACCACTTCGTCCCAGACGATCGCGCCGGGGTCGGCCAGGCCCAGATGCTGCGCCGTGCGCGTGCTGGCCCACCAGCCGGCGAGGAAGGCCAGCATGATCACCGCCGCGAAGCCGGCCGCGCCGAGCCACGGCGCGAGCACGGCGAACGACAACCAGCCCCACAACGTGCCCACCGTGCCCGGCGCACGCGGCGCCAGGCCGGCGCCGAAAGCGAATGCCAGCCAGTGCGCCGGATGCGCGCGCATGAAGGCGAAAGTGGCACGGCGCGGCGCCGCGCTGCCGGGCACCGGCTGGGTCGCCTGCGCGGACACGGCCTGGGGCGCCGGCTGGGGCACCGGCCCAGGTACCGGCCCAGGTACCGGCTCAGGTACCGGCTCAGGCATCGGCTCAGGCGAAATGGTCGAAACCATGCCAGAGGTTCGCCGGCAGCGGTTGGCCGGCCGCGTCGAGCACGCGCAGGCCTGCCGCCGCATCGATGTGGCCGCAGCGCGTCACCGGCGTCCCCGCCAGGCGCGACGCGGCCTGGACAGCCGCACGCCGCGCCGGCGGGGCGCTGAAGAGCAGCTCGTAGTCGTCGCCCCCGGCCAGCACGCACAGCCGTTGCAGCGCCACATCCTGGCCCGCCAGCACGGCGCTGCGCGGCAGCGCGTCGGCGTCGATCGTGGCCCCCACCTGCGAGGCCGCCAGCACATGACCGAGGTCGCCGATGAGGCCGTCGCTCAGGTCGATGGCGCTGCTTGCCACGCCGCGCAGCGCGCTGCCCAGCGCCAGGCGCGGCTGCGGCCGCTCCATCGCCTCGCGCACGCCTTCGAACGCCGCGGCGCCCAGCGTTGCCCGACCGCGAAAGACTTCGAGCGCCAGGCGCGCATCGCCCAGCCGCCCGCTCACCCAGAGGTCATCGCCGGCGCGCGCGCCGCTGCGCAGCAGCGCCGTCTCTTGCGGCACCTGGCCGAACACCGTGATGCAGATCGACAGCGGGCCGGCGGTCGTGTCGCCGCCGGCCAGCTCGATGCCGTGGGCGTCGGCGCAGGCGAAGAGACCGGCGGCGAACGGCCCCAGGAAGGCCTCGTCGGCGCGCGGCATCGCCAGCGCCAGCGTGAAGGCCAAGGGCTCGGCGCCGCAGGCAGCGAGGTCGGAGAGGTTGACGGCCAGCGCCTTGTGCGCCAGCCGCTCGGGCGCGACGGTGGACAGGAAGTGGCGGCCTTCGATCAGCATGTCGGTGCTGACGGCCATGGCCATTCCGGCCTCGGGCGCGATGAGCGCGCAGTCGTCGCCGATGCCCAGCGTCACCCGCGAAGGCGCCGCCCGCGTTCGTCGCGACAGCGCTGCGCGCTTGAAGTGGCGCGCGATCAGTTCGAACTCACCCATCGTGGGCAGCGAGGGTACCGCAGCACGCCGGCGGCGAAACCGCGGCGGCCGGCGCGGCCCTCACCGCCTTCACCGCCTTCATCCCAAGCCGCGTTCGCGCAGCAGGTTCGCCAGCTCGACGGCCGATCGCACGTGCATCTTCTCGAAGACGCGCGCACGGTGCACCTCCACCGTGCGCACGCTGATCTGCAGCTCGTCGGCGATCAGCTTGTTCGGCCGGCCGTCGATGACCCGCCGCATCACCTCGCGCTCGCGCTCGGTCAGCTCGGCCAGCGCGCCGGCGGCGGCGGCGCGCGCTTCGCGCCCGGCCAGCGCTGCAGCGCTGGCCGCCAGCGCCTGTTCGACGCGATCGACGAGCGCGTTGTTGGAGAACGGCTTCTCGACGAAGTCGAAGGCACCGCGCTTCACCGCTGACACCGCGGTGGGCACGTCGCCGTGGCCGGTGAGAAAGATCACCGGCAGCAGCGCCGCGAGGCCGGCGTCGGCCAGCCGTTCGAACAGCGCCAAGCCGCTGGTGCCGGGCATGCGCACGTCCAGCAGCATGCACCCCGGCGCGCGCGGCCAGGGCGCGGGCTGCGTCTGCCGCCAGGCCTCGAACGCGTCGGCGCTGGGAAAGCCTTCGGCCAGCAGGCGGCGCGAGCGCAGCAGCCACGCCAGCGCTTCGCGCACGACCTCTTCGTCGTCGACGACGTAGACAACCGGGATGCCGGTGCCGGCGTGGGGGGCGGCTCGCGGGGCGGGGGCTGCGGCGCTGGGCGGCGTCAAGGCTTCGGCAGGGCGTTCAAGCGGGCGGGCGTCCAGTGTCGCCGCTTTCCCGCGACCCTTCAGCCCGGTGTTCTCCCTGCTCGCCCGCGCTGCCTTGGGCGCTGTGCCGCACAGGGCCGGTCTGCGCCGCGGCAGCGGCCGTTCATTGCGCGGCAGCGGCCGGGCGCGGCGCCGGCAGCGTGAAGTGGAACCGCGTGCCGCGGCCGCCCGGGCCGGGCTCGAAGGCCAGCGTGCCGCCATGCTGCTCGACAACCGTGCGGCACAGGCTCAGGCCTAGACCCATGCCCTCGGCGCGGGTGGTGAAGAAGGGCGTGAACAGGCGCGCGGCCACCTCGGGCGCGATGCCCGGGCCGCGGTCGCCGACGTCGATCCGCACCCACCCATCGGGCAGCGCGCGGGCGGCCAGAAGCAGCATGCGCTCGGCCGCCGGCGTGCCGCCCGGCGCGCCTTCCATCGCCTGGATGCCGTTGCGCGCCAAGTTCAGCAGCACCTGTTCGACCATCGTGCGGTCGCAGACGACGCGCGGCACGGCGGCGGGCGGCTGCGGCAGGTCGAGTTCGACGCGCACGCCCGCCTTGCGCGCTTGCAGCCGCACCAGCGGCAGCACTGCTTCGAGCAGCAGGTCGACGCCGATCGTCTCGCGTTGCTGCTCGCGGCGGCGGACGAAGTCGTGCACGCTCTTGATGACGCGCCCGGCGCGCTCGGCCTGCTCGGCGATGCGCGCCAGGGCCTGGCGCAGCAGGGCGGTGGTCTCCTCGCCCTCGGCGCGGGGTGCCGCCGGGCCGACGGCGGCCGCCCCGGCTGCCGCGGCCGCGCCGGCCGCCGCGGCAGCCGCCGCACCGGTCGCGCCGAGCAGGTTCAGCGACCCCGTCGAGTAGCTGGCGATCGCCGCCAGCGGCTGGTTCAGTTCGTGGCTCAGCAGCGAGGCCATCTCGCCCACCGTGGCCAGTCGCGCGGTGGCCTGCAGCCGCTCCTGCTGCTGGCGCGAGAGGTCTTCGATGCGCCGCTGTGCGGTGAGGTCGAGCACGGAGCCCATCCAGCCGGTGTGGCGGCCCTCGGCGTCGAGCAGCGGCGCCTCGTAGACCATCACCGGAAAGCGCTCGCCGTTGCTGCGCATGTAGACCATCTCGAAGCCTTCGCGCTGCGCGGCGCCGCCGGCCAGCCGGCGCCGCTGGCGCTCGGTGTACTCGGCGGCGCGTTCCGGCGGCCAGTACGGCGGAGCGGCGGGGGGCCGCACCGCGTAGAGCGCCTCGGCGCCGACGCCCACCATCGCGCAGAAGGCCGGGTTGACGTAGGTGATGGCGCCGGCCAGGTTGCGCGCCCGCAGGCCGGTGGACAGCGAGTCCTCCATCGCCTGGCGAAAGCGCAGCGATTCGGCCAGTGCCTGCTCGGCGGCAGCGCGCCGGCGCACGTCGCGCGCGAGCAGCAGCACGACGCCGAAGAGGGCGATCGACAAGCCGAGCACGAGCGCCAGTGTCAGCGTGGGGATCAGCCCCGGTGGGCCGGCCACGCTGTCGGCGCGCAGGCGCAGCGAGTGGCCCGGCAGGTCGAGCACCTGCTCCTCGACGGTGACACCGGCGCCGCGCTGCACCCCCGCGCGCGCCAGGCGGGCGCCGTCGGACTCGACGAAGCTCATCTCGTAGCGGCGCAGCTCGCGCGAGCGCTCGACCGCCGCGTCCAGAAGCCCCTGCAGCGCCAGCGTGGCCACGAGGTAGGCCGCCTGGCGGCCGTCGCGCCACACCGGCAGGCACAGGTCGATCACCTCCTCGCCCGTGCCGTCGAACGAAGGGACGAAGTAGCTGCCCGAGAAGGTCGGCGCCGAGAGCCGCTGTGCTTCACGGCAGGCCTGCTCGGGCTCGGCCGACAGCTCGGCGCGCGCAATGCGCGCGAACAGCGGCGGCGCCAGCGGCGCGTCGACCCCGGTGACGATGGCCACCGCCGCGTCGCGCCATTCGATGCGGCGTAGCGGCGCGCCCTCGCGCAGCACCGTGTCGACCGCGGCGCGCCAATCGGGCTCGGCAGGCGAGAGGCGCGTGACGACCTGCAGCGCCTGCGTGAAGCGCAGCAGGTCGCGCCGCACGGCACTGGCCGCCTCGGCCGCAGCCGCTTCGGCCGCGGCATGCGCCCGCCACGTCTCGTAGCGCAACGTCAGCGCCACCAGGAGCGTCTGCGCCACCGCCAGCAGCGCCAGCAGCAGCACCCAGGGCAGCGCGCGCCGCAGCGGCCCGGCCTGGCGCCAGGCTGGACGCCAGCGGGCGCGCCAGCCGCGATGCCATGCCGCTGCGCGGGCTTGCGCGCCGGCGGCGGCGGCGGCGGTGTTCGCGGGGGCGGCCGGGGCAGCCGCGGGGGCATTCATCGCGTCGATGGGCCGGCCTGGGGGCGGCAGTATCGGCCGCGGCGCGTGCCGCCGTGCTACGCAGTTTTGCGAATGCGATCTCGAAGAACGCCGGTGCCGCGGTGTGCTGAAACCGTCTCACAATGAACCGCTATCGAGATACCGAACAGTGGCAGGCGCTGCGCGCGCCGCCGCGGCCAACACAACGAGGAGACTGCACGATGACCCGCCCTGCTTCCGCCTTGCCCCCGGCCGCCCCCGACAGCCCTGGGGCCGACCGGGCGGCCGAGCGTGGCGCGGAGCTGCGCCAGGCAGCGCTCGAGTACCACGAGTTCCCCACGCCGGGCAAGCTCGCCATCAGCGCCACCAAGCAGATGCTCAACCAGCGTGACCTGGCGCTGGCCTATTCGCCGGGCGTGGCCGCGGCCTGCGAGGAGATCGCGGCCCGTCCCGATGACGCGTTCCGCTACACCGCGCGCGGCAACCTGGTGGCGGTGGTCACCAACGGCACCGCGGTGCTGGGCCTGGGCGACATCGGCCCGCTGGCGGCCAAGCCGGTGATGGAAGGCAAGGCGGTGCTGTTCAAGAAGTTCGCCGGCATCGACGTCTTCGACATCGAGGTGGCCGAGAAGAACCTCGACAAGCTGGTCGACTG
>JAEUPF010000171.1 GCA_016790425.1 Rubrivivax sp. | reverse complement strand
GCCACCTTCTCGATGACGTCGGTCATCTTGGCGTTGATCGGGCCCTTGCCGTCGATCGGCTGGCCGAGCGCGTTGACGACGCGGCCGATCAGCTCCGGCCCCACCGGCACCGACAGGATGCGGCCGGTGCACTTGACCGTGTCGCCTTCCGAGATGTGCTCGTATTCGCCCAGGATCACCGCGCCCACCGAGTCGCGCTCGAGGTTCAGCGCCAGGCCGAAGGTGGGCTGGCCGCCCGGCGTCGGCGGGAACTCCAGCATCTCGCCGGCCATCGCTTCCGACAGGCCGTGGATGCGGCAGATGCCGTCGGTGACGGAGATCACCGTACCCTGGTTCTTGACGTCGGCGCTGACGGCGAGGCCTTCGATGCGGCTCTTGATCAGCTCGGAGATTTCGGCGGGGTTGAGGTTCATGATGAGTTTGTCCTAGGCGTTGTCTAGGCGATCGGTGTTCTTCAGGCGACTGCTGTCGAGGCGGGCGTTGTCCAGGCGGCGCTGCTTCAGGCGACGAGCGCAAGCCGCATCTGTTCCAGGCGCGCCTTGACCGAGGTGTCGAGCACTTCGTCGCCGACGGTGACGCGGATGCCGCCGATCAGCTCGGGCGTCACCTTCACGGTGGCAGCGAGCTTGCGGCCGAAGCGCTTCTCCAGCGTGGCCACCACCTCGGTGAGCGCGGCACCTTCGACGGGGAACGCGCTTTCGACCAGCGCCTCGGAGACGCCGCTCTGCGCGTTGACCAGCGCCGCGTACTGCGCCGCCACTTCGGGCAGCGCCGCCAGGCGGCCGTTGTCGAGCATCGTGCGCAGGAGGTTCGCGGCCTTGGCGTGCAGCGCCGCGCCGCCCTTGTGCTGCAGGGCGCCGGCGACGACGTCGAAGACCTGGCTCGCCGCCACCTTCGGGTTGTCGGCGAACTGGCGCAGCTCGGCGCTGCCGGCCAGCGCGGCGAGTGCAGCCACCTGTTCCTTCAGCGCGCCGCGCTCGGCGGCGCTGCTGGCCTTGAACAGGGCCTCGGCGTACGGGCGCGCCAGGGTGGCGAGCTCGGCCATCTCAGAGCTCCGCCTTCAGGCGCGTCAGGATGTCGGCGTGCACCGAGGCGTTGACCTCGCGCTTGAGGATCTGCTCGGCGCCCTTGACGGCCAGCCCCGCCACCTGCTCGCGCAGGCTCTCGCGCGCCTTCACGAGTTCCTGCGCCGCCTCGGCCTTGGCCGCGGCGATGATCTTGGCGCCTTCGTCGTTGGCGCGGCCCTTGGCCTCTTCGATCATCTGCTGCGCCAGGCGCTCGGCGTCGGCCAGGCGCTTGGCGGCGTCGGTGCGCGCGCCGGCCAGCTGCTGCTCGACGCGCTGGTTGGCGGCGCTCAGCTCGGCCTTGGCCTTGTCGGCGGCCGACAGGCCCTCGGCGACCTTTCTGCTGCGCTCGTCGAGCGCCGCGGTCACGGGCGGCCAGACGAACTTCATCGTGAACCAGATCAGGATCAGGAAGACGATGATCTGGATGATCAGGGTGGCGGTAATGCTCACGGCAGTGCCTCGGGCGCTTTGGAGACGGCAGGCGGGTTCGGCGGTGACGGCGCGCGCCGGCCGCGGGGCGGCCCGGCAGCGTGCGCGCGTCGGCAGCGGCGCGGCGGCCGCGGCACAGCGCGCCTTACTTCGGAGCGATCTGGCTCAGCTGCGCCAGGAACGGGTTCGCGGTGGTGAACCACAGCGCGATACCGGTGCCGATGATGAACGACGCGTCGATCAGGCCGAGCAGCAGGAACACCTTGGTCTGCAGTTCGCCCATCAGTTCGGGTTGGCGGGCCGCCGACTCGAGGTACTTGCTGGCCATGATGCCCACGCCGATGCAGGCGCCGGCAGCGCCCAGACCGATGATGAGGCCGACGCCGACCGCAACGAGACCGATGAGTTCCATTTGTGTTCCTCGTGAGAGTTTTGGGAAAGGTGGGGTGGGAAGCGGAGGCAGCGCAGGCCGCGCCCGCAGGGGAAAAGGCAGGCGTGGGTGTCAGTGCGCGTCGTGCGCCTGCCCGATGTAGACCAGCGTCAGCATCATGAAGACGTAGGCCTGCAGCGTGATGATCAGGATGTGGAAGATGGCCCAGACGGTGCCGGCGACGACGTGCATCGCGCCGAGCGCGAGGCCGCCGAGCGACAGCGTGAAGGCCCCGCCGAGCAGCGCGATGAGCAGGAAGATCAGCTCGCCGGCGTACATGTTTCCGTACAGCCGCATGCCGTGCGAGACCGTCTTGGAGACGAACTCGAGCATCTGCATCGCGAAGTTGGCCACCGACAGCAGCACGAAGCCGATCCACGACAGCGGGTTGGCGGTCAGCTTGACGCTGCCGAACGGCGCCGCCACCAGTTCGTGGCTCCAGCCGCCGAGGCCCTTGATCTTGATGTTGTAGATGAGGCAGGCCAGCAGCACGGCCACCGACAGGCCCATCGTCACCGAGAGGTCCGCCGTGGGCACGACGCGCAGGTAGGCGTGATGCGGGTCGTGCCCGGCGAGCACGTTGACGCCCTGCCACGCCAGCGGCAGCAGATCCACCGGCAGCAGGTCCATCGCGTTGAGCAGGAAGATCCAGACGAACACCGTCAGCGCCATCGGCGCCACCAGCTTGCGGCTGTGCGCGTTGTGGACGATGCCCTTGGCCTGGTCGTCGACCATCTCGACCAGGAACTCCACCGCCGCCTGCAGCCGCCCCGGGACGCCAGAGGTGACGCGCCGCGCCACCAGCCACATCACCCAGCAGCCCAGCGCCCCCAGCAGCACCGAGAAGAACACCGAATCCCAGTTCACCACCGAGAAATCGACGAGGCCCTTGGGCTTGTCGTTCTGCAGATGCGTCAGGTGGTGAACGATGTAGTCGCCCGCGCTCTGGCCGCCTTGCGATGCTGCTTCTGAAGCCATGTCTGGAATATGCCGCTGCTAACTGACTGTTCGCTTTTGCGCCGGCCTGGCGCCCGCGCGCCACAGCAGCGCGAAGGCATAGACCGACAGGCATGCCACCAAGCCCGCCAGCAGAGCCGGCCAACTCAGGCGATCGACGAACCGCGGTGCCCCTGCCAGCAGCGCCACCGTGGCCGCGACCTTCACCATCTCCCACACCAACACGCCGGCGGCCGACACCATCGGCGTCAGGCTCGTCAGCCGACTGGTCATGCCGCGCGCCATCAGGGCGCCCGGCACCACCACGCAGACGGCGCCGTACAGCGCCGACCACGCCACCGCGGGCTCGAAGGTCAGCAGCAACGCCAGCAGCGCCACCGCCACCCCCACCACCGCCTGCGCGGCCACGACCCGCCACGGGTTCAGCGGCGGGTTCGCGGCGCGCAGGGCAAGAACTTCCTCGCGCGTCAGCACCCTGGCCGGCGCGCACTCCCCTCCGTCTTCGTCATCCCAGCGCCCGCTGGCGCGGGGGGCTTCAGATGAGCTTGCCGGCGGGCTCGTCTTGTCGTCCACAGCGGGTGAATTCACTGCAGGTTTCAGACGCGACCGGCAAAGCCCGGCGATTATAGGGAGAAACCTGAGGTGTCCCGGACTGCCCCGCACCGCGCGGTGTCGGGCCACCGGCACGGCGGCCGGCGCGGGGCGGCAACCTTGGCCTTGCGCAACCCGTCCGAACCGCAACTGCGCGACACTCGCCATCCGCTCAACTGCCTGCCCATGTCCGAGCCGTCCTTCCTCGCGTTGCGCGCCGCGGCTGTGTTGCTGGCGGCGCTGCCGCTCGTCGCCACGCCGGCCGTGCGCGCCGCCGACGCCGCTGTCGTCACCACCCCGCAAGTGCGGGCCGAACTCGTCGCGCATGCGCCACAAGGGGTCGCCGCCGGCAAGCCGCTCGCGCTCGGCCTGCTGCTCGAGCACAAGCGCGACTGGCACACGTACTGGAAGAACCCGGGCGACTCGGGCCTGCCGACGACGCTGGCATTCACGCTGCCGCCGGGTTTCAGCGCCGGCGAGGTTGCCTGGCCGACGCCGCAGCGGCTGCCGATCGGGCCGCTGATGAACTTCGGCTACGAAGGCAGGTTGCTGCTGCCGGTGACGGTGCAGGTGCCCGCCGGGTTCGCCGGCGAGGCGCTGCCGGTGAAGCTGCGTGCCGACTGGCTGGTGTGCAAGGACGTGTGCATCCCCGAAGGCGGCGATTTCGAGCTGCAGCTGCCCGCGAAGGCGGCAACGGCCGCGCACGCGGCCGACTTCGCCGCGGCAGCCGCAGCGGCGCCGAAGCCGCCAGGCGGCGCGAAGGCCGAGGCAACGTTGAAGGACGACGCGCTGCAGGTGCGCATCACGGCGCTGCCCGCGGTGTGGCGCGGCCGCCCGCTGCAGTTCTTCCCCGAGACCGCCGGCGTGCTGCATAACGCCGCGAAGGTGGAGGGCCGCTGGGAAGGCGACACGTGGAGCGCCGCGCTGCCGCTCGATCCGCAGCGCAGCGCCGGCCCGCCGGTGCTGCCGGCGGTGCTCGCGGCGGCGGGCGAGCGCGCAGGCCTCGCGGTCGATGTGCGCATCGCCGGCCCCTGGCCGCCGCTGGCCCAGGCCGCTCCTGCGACGAACCCGAACGCCAGCGCCGTCCCGGTCTCCGCCGGCCCGGCGACCGCCGCGGCCGGCGCAGCGCCGGCGCCCGCGCTCGGCCTGGGCCTGGCGATCCTCTTCGCTGTCGTCGGCGGCGCGCTGCTGAACCTGATGCCCTGCGTGTTCCCGGTGCTATCGCTGAAAGTGGTGGGCTTCGCCAAGCATGCCGAGGAGCGCCGGCGGCTGCTGGCCGGCGGCCTGGCCTACACCGGCGGCGTCGTGCTGTCGTTCGTCACGCTGGCGGCGGCGATGCTGGCACTCAGGGCCGGCGGCGAACAGATCGGCTGGGGCTTCCAGCTGCAATCGCCGGCCATCGTCGCCGCGCTCGCGGTCCTGTTCACCCTCATCGGCCTGAACCTGGCCGGTGTGTTCGAGTTCGGCTCCGTGCTGCCCAGCCGCCTGGCGGCCGCGCAGGCGAGGCACCCGGTCGTCGACGCCGCGCTCACCGGCGTGCTGGCGGTCGCGGTGGCGTCGCCCTGCACGGCGCCGTTCATGGCCGCCTCGCTCGGGCTGGCGCTGTCGCTGCCGCCCGCGCAGGCACTGGCCGTCTTCGCGGCGCTCGGCGTGGGCATGGCGCTGCCGTATCTGGCCGCCAGCGCCTGGCCGCCGCTGGCGCGCGCCCTGCCGCGGCCGGGGGCCTGGATGGCCACCTTCAAGGCGCTGATGGCGTTCCCGATGTTCGCCACCGTCGTGTGGCTAACCTGGGTGCTCGGGCAGCAGACCGGCATCGATGGCGCCGCGGCGCTGCTCGGCTTGCTCGTCGCCGTGGCCTTCGGCGCCTGGGCCCTGGGCTCGCCGACGCTCGGCCGTGGCGCGCGGCGCAGCTTCGCCGCCGTGGCGATGCTGCTGCTCGCTGCGGCGCTCGTGTGGGCGGTGCCCTCGTGGCGGCAGGACGCCGCCGCGGCAACACGCCCGGGCAACGCCAGCGGCAACGGCTCGGCACGCGAGTCCGCCTGGCAGCCCTGGTCGCCCGAGCGGGTGGCGCAAGGGCTCGCGCAGGGCCGGCCGGTCTTCGTCGACTTCACCGCGGCATGGTGCGTGACCTGCCAGTTCAACAAGCGCGCCACGCTGGCCAGCCCCGAGGTGCTGGACGCCTTCGCGCGCAAGCGCGTGGTGCTGTTGCGTGCCGACTGGACGCGCCGCGATGCCACCATCGCCGCCGAGCTGACGCGCCTGCAGCGCAGCGGGGTTCCCGTCTACGCGCTGCACGTCCCCGGCGCCGAGGCGCCGCGCTTGTTGAGCGAGATCCTCACCGTCGCCGAGGTCACCGGCGCGCTGGCGCCGCTGCCTGATTGATCCGGGCCGGCCGCGCCGGCCCGTTCGTGCGCAGACGCCACGCAGCGCTCAAGGCACGATCGCGTAGCGCTCGGCCAGCGCGATGAACGGTCCCGGATCGACAGCGCGCCCCAGTTCCTCGGCGAGCAGTTCGGCCACCGGCGCTGCCTGCCGCGCCGCCTCGCGCGCGTCGAGGAACAGCAGCCGACAGCGGCGCGCCAGCACGTCTTCCACGGTGCGCGCCATCTCGTGCCGGGCCGCGAAGCGCACCATCGCTTCGCTCAAGCCACCGCTGCCCGATTCGGCGTCGCGCCACAGCCAGCGCCCGGCGCCGGGCAGCGCGCGCAGCGCCTCGGCCTCGCTGCCGTAGCCGTGCTCGCCCGGCGGCTCGGCCAGCGGCCGGCCGGCGGCTGCGCCCACCAGCGGCAGCCGCACCGTGGCGCCGCCGGGCCGCTCGGGCAACAAGCCGCGCGCCATCGCGCGTTCCAGCACGTCCTCGGCCATCGAGCGGTAGGTGGTCCACTTGCCGCCGGTCACCGTCACCAGCCCCGAGCGGCCCACCACCACCGTGTGCTCGCGCGACAGCGCCTTGGTGTCCGCGCGTGCGCTGCCGTTGCCTTCGCCGTCGGCGCGTTCGTCGCTCGGCGGGCGCACCAGTGGCCTGAGGCCCACCCACACCGAACGCACGTCGGCGCGCGCGGGCGCGCGCGCCAGGTAGCGCTTCGCCTCGCCGAGGATGAAGTCGACCTCGGCGGTGAACGCCTGCGGCTCCAGCGCCAGGTCGTCGCGCGGCGTGTCGGTCGTGCCGAGGATCGTCTTGCCCAGCCACGGCACCGCGAACAGCACGCGGCCGTCGCTCGTCTTGGGCACCATCAGCGCGTGCGTGCCGGCGAGGAAGGCGCGGTCGACGACGAGGTGCACGCCCTGGCTCGGCGCCACCATCGGCGCGCGCGCCGGCGCGCCGGGGTCGCGGTCCATGTCGCGCAGCGCGTCCACCCACACGCCGGCAGCGTTGATGACGCAGCGCGCGGCCACCTCGTGCCGGCGGCCGCTTTCGGCGTCGGTGACGATCACGCCCAGCACCTTGCCGCCGGCGCGCATCAGCCCGGTGACCGCGACGTGGTTGAGCACGAGCGCGCCGCGCGCGGCCGCCGTGCGGGCCAGCGCCACCGCCAGGCGCGCGTCGTCGAACTGACCGTCCCAATAGCGCACGCCGCCTGCCAGCCCCGCGCGCATCACGGTGGGCAGCAGCTCGGCCGTGCGGCGCGCCGAGAGCCACTCGGTGGGCCCGAGGCCGCGCGCGCCGGCCAGCGCGTCGTAAAGCTTCAGGCCGATGCCGTAGAACGGCTGCTCCCAGCGCCGGAAGGTGGGCACCACGAACGGCAGCCGCTGCGCCAGGTGCGGCGCGTTGGCGAGCAAGGTGCTGCGCTCGGCCAGCGCTTCGCGCACTAGCGCGACATTGCCCTGCGCGAGGTAGCGCACACCACCATGCACGAGCTTGGTGGCGCGCGAACTCGTGCCCTTGGCGAAGTCCTCTGCTTCGAGCAGCACGACCGAGAAGCCGCGCGCCGCCGCGTCGAGCGCCACCCCGAGCCCGGTGGCACCGCCGCCGACGACGGCCAGGTCCCAGGTTCGCCGTGCCGCCAGGCGGCCCAGCAGCTCGGCGCGGTCGAGACGCTGCGGCGCCGTCATCACCGCCATGCGCGGGCCGCCGTCATCGCCGCTGTCGCCGTCATCGCCGTCATCGCCGCTGTCGCCGCTGTCGCCGCTGTCGCCGCTGTCGCCGTCGTCATGGCGCGTCAGGCCCGCGCGAAGTTCACCGGCAGCCCGGGAATCGCCACCCGCCTGGCCAGCACCGCGCCGGCCAGCGGCTGCGCCGCCAGCTCCGCGGCCGGACGGTCGTGCCGCGCCGTGGTGACGAACAGCGTGCGCAGGTCGGCGCCGCCGAAGCAGGGCATCGTCGGGCAGCGCACCGGCAGCGGCAGCGCTTCGCACGCACGCCCTTGCGGGTCCAGGCGCACGAGCCGCTGCCCTTCGAACATCGCCACCCACAGGCAGCCCTCGGCGTCCACGGCGGCGCCGTCGGGGCGGCCGCCGTAACGAGCCCCGTCAGCAGCGGCGTCCTTCGCCGCGTCGAAGCCTGCGGGCTTGCGCGCGAAGCGGGCGAAGACGCGCCGGTTCGACACCTCGCCGGCGGCGAGGTCGAAGTCGAAGGCGTCGATGCGGTGGCTCGTCGTGTCGCCCCAGTAGAGCGAGCGGCCGTCGGGACTGAAGGCGAGCGTGTTGGCCACCGTCGCGTCGCCGGCGATGCGCTCGATGCGGCCTTGCGCAAAGCGGTACAGCGCCGCCCGCGGCGCGTCGCGCGGTTCGTGGATCGTGCCGACCCACAAGCGCCCGAGGGCGTCGGCCTTGCCGTCGTTGAAGCGCTGCTCGCGGACGTCGTAGGGCGGCGCGGCCAGGCGGGTGAGCCCGCCGCGTGCGCCGCCTTCGGGCTCGAAGCGGAACAAGCCGTCGCGCATCGCCAGCAGCAGCGCACCCCCGGGCAGCGGCGCGCAGCAGCCCGGCTCGGTGTCGAACGACCACGCCCGGTGTTCGCCGCTTCCCGGTGCGAAGCGGTGCAGTGCACGCCCGGGGATGTCGCACCAGTAAAGCGCCGCCTCGTCCGGGTGCCAGAACGGCGACTCGCCGAGCTGTGAAGGCGGCACCGGCAGCGCCGTCCAGCCGTCGGCCGCAGCGCCTTCGTTCCCGGGAGATCCTTCGTGCTTCGCACTGCGGTACTCGTCCTTCGGGCGGCCGCGCGGGGTCACGGGGGATCCTTCGTGCTTCGCACTGCGGTATTCGCCCTTCGGGCGGCCGCGCGGGCTCATGCAGCGCCGACCTCCAGCCGCATCGTGGCTTGCAGCACCGCGCCCGGCTCCAGCGCCACCAGGCCGCAGGCGGCGGGCTCGGCCATGTGGATGGCATTGCTGACATGGCTCACCGGCTCGACGCAGTAGTACGGCTTCGTCTGCGGCGTGAAGACGACCAGGGTGCGCAGCGACGAGGTCAGGCGCAGCGAGAGCTTCTCGTCGCGCAGCCGCGCCGCCCCGCGCCAGCCTTCGAAGCAGTTGTCGAATTCCAGGTGCGCGATGTCGGCATCGATGCCGCCGGGCTGCGCCACGCGGCGCACCGGCAGGCCGCTGGCGTCGTTGTCCCAGCGGTCGCTGAGCTCGATGTGCAGCCGGCTGCGCGCGCGCTTGGGGAAGTACGGGTGCCAGCCGAGGCCCGCCGGCTGCGCGTGCGGGGCGCGGTTGGTGAAGACGAGCCGCAGCTCCAGCGCACTGCCGTCGAGCGCGAAGTGCTGCTCGAGGTCGAAGGCGAAAGGCCAGTGCGCGTCGCCGCCGTGCCGGTAGCGCAGCCGCGCCGCCGTGGCCGAGCGCTCCTGCACTTCCCACACCCGCTGCCAGGCCACGCCGTGCACCGAATGCGGGTTGTCGTCGAAGTTCGCTTCGGTGGTGTACTCGCGGCCCAGCCAGCGAAAGCGCCGGTAGCCCAGCCGGTTGCTGTACGGCGCCAGCGGGTAGCAGCCGGAAAGGCGCGCACTGGCGAGCGAACCGGGCTCGGTGCTGCGCAGCACGGGCACTTCGCCGAACCACAGGCCGGCAATGCAGCCGCCGAGGTCCGGCCGCAGCGCCAGCCGCAGCGGCCCCCCGGGGTTCAGTTCGACCGTCGAGGGCGGCGTGGCGACGTTGGAGGCGGAGGTCATCGGCGCGATGCGGGTGTTGGCGGCGGGAGGTTGAGGAAGGCCGGGCGGACAGCGACAGGCTCGCGAGCAACGGCAGCCTGCGCCGGCGGGCCCGATGATGCCGCAGCCCCTGCGGGCGGCGGCGCCGCCTTCCTCACCAGCGCGTCCCTGGCGCGCCGAGGTCCGCCTTCAGGTAGTGCGCTCCCGGAATCGGGTTGAAGTAGTACGGCGGCACCTCGGCAAAGCCGAGCGTCTCGTACAGCCCGCGCGCCGATTCCATGTCGTCCAGCGTGTCCAGCAGCATCGTCGAGTAGCCCGAGCGCGTGGCCTGGTCCATCAGCGCCTGCGCCAGGGCGCGGCCGAGGCCGAAGCGGCGGAAGGCCCGCCGCACGTACAGGCGCTTCATCTCGCAGGCGTTCGGGTAGTCCACCTCGGGCAGTGGCCGCAGCGCGCCGCAGCCGGCCGGCGCGCCGTCCACCAGCGCCAGCAGCAGCGCGCCGCGCGGCTCGGCGTAATCGCCGGGCAGCGCCGCCAGTTC
Source organism: Rubrivivax sp. (assembly GCA_016790425.1). GTDB lineage: Bacteria > Pseudomonadota > Gammaproteobacteria > Burkholderiales > Burkholderiaceae_C > Rubrivivax. Next base: position 19,089 of record JAEUPF010000171.1, on the reverse strand, counting down.
CTCGTCGAAGTTCTGGAAGCACAGGTCCACGCCGAGCCCGCCGGCGTATTCGCGGAACAACTCGCGCACCGCCTCCAGCCCGGCGAGTTCGCCGGCGCCGACGGTGACGATCTCGGTGCGTGCTTCTTCGGCGGGCATCGCGCGTTCCCGGCGCCTTGGAACTTCAACCGCCCTGGCGCATCACCCAGGCCACGCCCGCCGCGGCGGCCAGCGCCAGCACCAACGCCAGCGTGCGCGTGCGCGCGTCGTCGCGCGAAGCGGGCACGTCGGCGCCGAGCGACTTGTCGCCGTGCCACATCGGACCCACGAGGTCGCGCCGATGGCGCAGCCGGTAGAACGCGATCGCGCCGACGTGCAGCACGACGAGCGCCAGCACGATCCAGCGGCCGTAGTTCTTGTGCCAGGCGGTCGCCACCACGGCGGTGGCGCCGGACACGTACTTGTTCAGCGGCCCGCGCTCCGAGATCTCGTCGTCGGCAATGAGGCCGGTGCCCACCTGCACGATGAGCACCGCCAGCATCGCGAACACCGAGCCGGCGCCCAGCGGGCTGTGGCCTGCGTCCAGATGCTCGCCGTCGCGCCGCTCGCCACGCAGGTAGCGCAGCAGCGCGGCCGGCGGATGGACGAAGCTCGCGAAGCGCGACCAGCGGCCGCCGGCGAAGCCCCAGACGAGGCGGAAGGCCAGCAGCCCGAGCGCGATGTAGCCGAACCAGAAGTGCGCCACCATGGCCTTGCCCCCGACGGTGCCGCTGACGAGCGAGCCGATGACGCTCGCCGCCAGCACCCAGTGGAAGACACGCGTCGGCAGATCCCAGATGCGCACCGTCGTGCGCGTGGCGGCAGAGGGGGTGTTCACGAGCGCAACCATACCGCGGCGCCGGGCCGCGGCGCAGCGTGTGGCCGCAGCGCTTCGGGGTTTCCCCGGGGTCCAGCCCGGGAAGCGGGCCGAAGCGCAGCCCGTATACCCCACGGGCCGATAGCATCGCGGCCCGCCGCCGCCCGGCCCGCTTCAATCCGCAGCGCGCGGGGCGCTTTCGGCGCGAGTCGCCACGACCAACCAACACACGGAGTCCCACGCATGCTCAATCGTTCGCTCGCCGCCGCCATCGCGGTGTCCGCTGCCGCGTTCTCGTTGCCGGCCGCGGCGCAGTTCCAGAAGCCGGAGGACGCGGTCAAATACCGCCAGAGCGCGATGTTCGTGATGGCGAACCACGTCGGCCGCATCGGTGCGATGGTGCAAGGACGGGTTCCGTACGACGCCGCCGCGGCGCTGGCCAACGCGGAGGTGGTGTCGACGATGTCGCACCTGCCGTTCGTCGGCTTCGTCGAGGGCACGGCCAGCACCGAGAAGGGCCGGGCCAAGGCCAACATCTGGACCGACCGCGCCAAGTTCGACGCGGCGGCGAAGAAGATGCAAGACGAGGTGGCCAAGCTGCTGGCCGCCGCGCGCACCAACAGCCTGGACAACGTCAAGGCCGCCTTCGGCCCGGTGGGCCAGGCGTGCAAGGCGTGCCACGACGACTTCCGCAACCAGTGAGCGGACGCTGAGGCATGGCAAGGGCCCGCCGCCGAGCGGGCCCTTTGCCTTGGGCTCGGCGTTGCCTTGCCTTGCCTTGCTTTGCGCCAGTGCGCCAGTGCGCCTCGCGGCTTCGCGCGCGGCTGCCTCGCGCCCTCACTTCGGCGCCGGCAGCACCTCGCGCTCCCAGCGTCCGATGAGGCGCGTGCGCTCCTCCTTCGAGCCGAACTTCTTCAGGTCGTAGTCGACGAACTTCATCTGCGCCGCCGGCGGCATCAGGGGGTGCAGCGGCGTGTCGCGGTTGGAAGGAATCGTGAACGAACCCGAAGCCGCCGCCAGCGCCTGCGCCGGCGCCTGCAGCGACCACTCGTAGAAGCGGCGCGCGTTGTCCAGGTTGCGCGCCCCCTTGACCAGGCTCATCGCGCCGATCTCGTAGCCGGTGCCCTCGCAGGGGACCAGCGTCTTCAGCGGCAGCCCCTGCTTGATCTCGCCGGCGGCCAACGCCAGGAAGCCGATGGCGATGCCGGTCTCGCCGCGCGCCGCGTTCTTCACCGGCCCTGCGCCCGAGCGCGTGTACTCGGTGGTGTTGCGGTGCACGGCCTTCATGTACTCGAAGGCGGCCTCCTCGCCGAAGAGCTGCACGAAGGTTGCGATGGCCGTGTACGCCGTGCCGGAGCTGTTGGGGTTGCTGTTCTGCACCTCGCCGCGGTACTCGGCCCGGGCGAGGTCCTTCCAGCACTGCGGCACCGGCAGCTTCTTGCGCGCCAGCACCTCGGGGTTGTAGGCCACGCCCAGCGGGCCGAGGTAGACGGCCACCGTGCGGTTCCCTGCGGCAGCGGCGAGCCCGCGCGCCCAGTCGTGCAGGCGCGGCGCCAGCGGCGACACATGCGCCAGCGTCAGGTCCTGCTCGGCCGCCTGCAGGTGCGGGTCGCCGGTGCCGCCGAACCACAGGTCGGTCTTCGGGTTGGCGCGCTCGGCGTTGAGCTGCGCCAGCACTTCGCCGGTGCTCTTGCGCACCATGTTGACCTTGATGCCGGTCTCGCGCTCGAAGGTGCCCGACATCAGCGCGCACCACTCCAGCTCGACGCTGCACAGGATGTTGACCTGGCCCTTGTCCTGCGCCGCGGCCGGCGCGAACACGGCCGCGGCGGCCAGCACCAGAGTCGTCAGCACTGCGGCCCCGGTGGTCGCTGTTGCGTTCATCGCGCCCTCCTCAAGCGGCGAACCCGAGCACGACGCGGCGCGTCATGGCCGACTTCTTCTCGATCTTCGTGACGACGACGGCGCCGATGTCGGCGGTGTTGGCCACGTGCGTGCCGCCGCAGGGCTGCAGATCGACGCCTTCGACGTCGACCACGCGCACCCGGCCCAGGCCGCGCGGCGGTTGGACGCTCATGCTGCGCACGAGGCCCGGGTTGGCATCGAGCTCGTCCTCGCTGATCCAGCGGTGCCGCACCGGGTGCGCGGCGGCGACGAAGCGGGCGATGCCCGCGCTCAGCGCCTCCTTGTCCAGCGGCTCGTTCATGTGGAAGTCCAGCCGTGCGTAGCCGGCGGTGATCGAGCAGCCGTTCACCGCGTGCGGCACCAGGGCGCACAGCAGGTGCGTCGCGGTGTGAAAGCGCATGTGGGCGCGGCGGCGGCCGGCGTCGATGCGCGCCGTGACGCGCGTGCCCGGGGCGAAGGGCGAAAGGTCGGCGCCGGCGGCAGGCACGTGCGCGATCTCGCCGGGCTTGTCCGGATGCTTGCGGGTGTCGGCGATGGCGAGCTTCGCACCGCCGGCGGCCACGATTTCGCCGGCGTCGCCGGCCTGCCCGCCGCCCACCGGATAGAAGACGGTGCGGTCGAGCACGATGCCGGCCTCGTCGACGGCGACGACACGCGCCTCGCATTCGAGCAGCGTGGCGTCTTCGCGGAACAGCTCTTCGGTCATTCGCTCTCCAGGATCACGGTGCCGCGGCCGAGCACTTCGAACGTGGCGCGCAACGCGCTCGCCGGTGCTGGCGCCGCCGGCGCTGCCCGCGGCGACAGGCGCACGCCGGCGATCGCGCCCAGGCCGAGCACCGCCACGGCCGTGGCCGGCAAACCCGCCAGCGCCAGCTCGCGCAAGCGCACCGGCGAGGCGGCCATCGCAGCGGCCGGATGCACGCCTTGCCACTCGATGAGGGTCGGCAGCGCGCCACGATACAGCAGCGCTGCGTCGGGCCGCACGGCGATGCGCCATTGCAGCAAGCCCTGCGCCGTGGGGCGCGATGCGGCCAGCGCCTCGCCGGCCTCGACGCCTGCTTCTCGCCGCAACGCGGCCAGGCGGGCATCGAGCCCGGTCGTGCGCGCGACGACATGCAGCAGCCGCGGTCCGCCGGCACGCAGCCGCGCCTGCAGCGCCGCTTCGTCCAGGCCGAACCAGCGCCGCCGCGGCGGCGGCGGTGCTTGCGCGTCGACGGCGATGATCTCCAGGTAGCAGCGCGGGAAGGCCTCGCTGGCGACGAGCAGCAGCCGGTTGTGCGTGCCGAACAGCGCATGCCGCCCGCCCGGCACGGGCGCGACGCCCAGCGTCGCCTCGCACCACGCCGCGCCTTCGTCGAGCGTGGCGGCGGCGACCACGAGGTGGTCGATCTGCACCGGCGCGGGCAGCGGTGTCGGCGGCGGTGTCCGCGGCGCCGGCGCCGGCGAAGCAGGCGCCGTCACAGGGTCACGGTGCCCGCCACGCAGCGCACCACGTCGCCACCGACCCAGACATCGTCACCCCGGCGTTCGAGGTAGACGCGGCCGGCGCGGCCGAGCGCAGCGCCTTGCGCCGCGACGTATGCGTCACCGGCGATGCCGCTGCGCATCAGCCACTGCGCGACGCTGGCGTTGAGGCTGCCGGTGACCGGGTCTTCGAACATGCCCCCGCCGATGAAGGCGCGCAGCTCGAAGGCGGCTTCGCTGGCGCCAGCATGCGGGCCGACGACACCGAGCTTCATGTCGCCCAGCGCCGGCCAGTCCGGCCGCAGCGCAAGGACCTGCGCGGCGCTGGCCAGCAGCACGGCGGCCCAGCCGGGCCCGTTGTCGACCCACTGGTGGCCGACGATCGCATCGGCGGGCAGGGCCAGCGCCCGCATGATGCGCGCCAGCATCTCGGGCTCGAGCGGGCCGCTGCGCCGCGTCGGCGGGGCCGCGAATGCCAGGCGGGCGGCCTGCGCCGCGGCCAGGCGGGCGGCCTGCGCCGCGTCCAGGCGTGCTTGCGCCGCGTCGCGCCGCACGCGCACCAGACCGACGCCGCATTGCTGCACGACGACGCCGCTGTGGCGCGGCTGCCCGCCGGCGGCCAGCCAGCACCAGCAGGACCCGAGCGTCGGGTGGCCCGCGAAAGGCAGCTCGCCGATGGGCGTGAAGATGCGCAGCCGGTAGTCGGCACCGGGTTCGGTGGGCGGCAGCAGGAAGGTCGTCTCGGAGAAGTTGGTCCAGCGCGCGAACGCGGCCATCGTCTCGTCGCTCAACCCCGCCGCGTCGTGCACGACGGCGAGCGGGTTGCCCTTCAGCGGCACGGCGCTGAAGACATCGACCTCGTCGAAGCGGTGCGTGCTCATCGTGTCGCTCCCTCCAGCGCTTCGCGCACGACGGCGCCCAGCGCGCGCACGCCCTCGTCGATCGACGGCGGCGGCACCGTCACGAACGAAAGCCTGAGCGTGTGCGCGTGCGCGCCGCCAACGAAGAACGGCGCCCCGGGCACGTAGGCGACGCCGCGCTCCACCGCGCGCGGCAGCAGCGCGGTGGCATCGAGCGAGCGCGGCAGCTCGACCCAGAAGAACATGCCGCCCACCGGCGTGTTGAACCGGCAGCCCGGCGGCAGATGCGCGGCGAGCGCGCCGCGCATCGCATCGCGCTGCGCCTTGTAGCGCGCGCGGATCGTCGGCACGTGCTGGCGGAGGAAGCCGTTCCTGATGACCTCGAACACCACGCGCTGGTTGAAGCCCGGTGTGTGCAGGTCGGCCGCCTGCTTGGCCTGCAGCAGCTTGGGATAGAGCGGCTTCGGCGCCACCACGTAGCCCAGCCGCAGCCCCGGCGCCAGCACCTTCGAGAACGAGCCCAGGTAGACCGCCGCGTCGCCCAGCAGCGCTGCCAGCGGCGGCGGCGGCGGCGCGTCGAACCACAGGTCGCCGTAGGGGTTGTCCTCGACCACCGGCACCCCCGCGGCCAGCGCCGCGCTCGCCAGCGCTTCGCGGCGCGCGGCGCTCAGGCAGCGGCCGCTGGGGTTCGGGAAGGTGGGCAGCAGGTACATGAAGCGCGCGCCGCGCGCCGCAGCCAGGGCCTGCGCGTCGGGCCCCTCGTCGTCGCCTTCGACGGCGCGGAACTCGGGCTCGAACGGCGCGAACGCCTGCAGCGCGCCGAGGTACGTGGGCGACTCGACCGCCACCACGCTGCCGGGGTCGATGAGCACCTTGCCGACGAGATCGAGCCCCTGCTGCGAGCCGGTGGTGACGAGCACGCGCGAGGCGTCGCACTTCACGCCCATCGCCGCCAGCTCGCCGGCCACCCACTCCCGCAGCGGCGCGTAGCCTTCGCTGGCGGCGTACTGCAGCGCCTCGCGCGGCTGCTCGCGCAGCACGCGCTCGGTGGCTTCGCGCATCGCCTGCACCGGGAAGGTGTCGGCCGAGGGCAGGCCGCCGGCCAGCGAGATGATCCCCGGCCGCTCGGTGAGCTTCAGGATCTCGCGGATCGTCGAGGGGTTCAGCCGCGCCGCGCGGCGCGCCATCTGCCAGGGCGTGTCCTGCGGCCCGTTGCCGGTGTGCGTGTTCATTCGGTGGTCGCTGATGGCAGGTGAGAGTCGTTGCGTCATCCCCGCGTCGGGGCCGCCACCGGCATTCTCTTGCCGGCGAAGACCACCGCCGCCACGGCGATGGCGAAGCCCACGGTCAGCGGTTCGAGCGCTTCGCCCAGCAGCGGCACCGCGGCCACCAGCGCGATGAACGGCTGCGCGAGTTGCGCCTGGCTCACGCGCAGCACGCCGCCCAGCGCCAGCCCGCGGTACCAGGCGAAGAAGCCCAGCCACATCGAGAACACCGCGACATAGGCGAAGCCGGCCCAGGCCGCGGGCGTGGCGGCCTGCAGCACCGCGGCGGGCGGCGCAGCGGCGAGCATCGCCGGCAGCGACAACGGCAACGACAGCACCAGCACCCAGCAGATCGCGCGCTCGGCGCCCAGGTGCAGGCTGGCGCGCACGCCGGCCACATAGCCGATGGCTCCGGTGACCACGGCGAACGCCAGCCAGCCGTCGGCGGCGACGACGCGGCCGCCGCCGGCGACGAACGCGAAGGCGACCACCAGCGCGCAGCCGGACACCGCGCACAGCCAGAAGCCGGCCGAAGCTCGCTGGCCGAGGGCGACGGCGGCGGCCACCGCGGTGCAAAGCGGCATCACGCCGGTCACCACCGAGGCGTGCATCGCCGGCACGTCGCGCAGCGCCATCGCCAGGCCGAGCGGGAAGCCGAGCACCGTGCCGAGCGCCGAGACCGCCAGCGCCGGCCACAGCTCGCGCGGCGGCAGGTGCGGCCGGCCGCGTGCCCGCGCTTCGTCGGGCCGGCCGGCCGCCAGCCAAAGCCAGGCCAGGCTGAGCAGCCCGGCCACCGCGGCACGGCCGGCGGTGACGAAGGCCGGCGGCAGCTGCGGCGCCGCTTCGCTGCCCACGGCCAGCCGCGTCATCGGCATCGTCAACGCGAAGACGAGGACGCCCAGCACCCCCCAGGCAAAGCCGCGCGACGCCGCGCCGTGCGCCGCGTCCGGGCGGGCGGCGGCGTCGGCAGGCGCAGCGGGAGCGGCAACGGCGGGCGTCATGGTGCAGCCCAGTCTATCTTCCACGACCACCACAGCGGCAATACACTTTGCCGCACAGCTGACTCCACTGTATCGACCATGCCAGCAGCACAGCCCGGCGCGCCGGCCGCTCCCGGCGCACTCACCCGCCAGGCCGGCAGCACCTTGGCGGAGCAGTTGGCCGAGCGCATCGCCTTGCGCATCCGCCAGCGCCTGCTGGCGCCGGGCGCGCGGCTGCCCTCGGTGCGCGAGTGCGCGGCGCGCAACGGCGTCAGCCCGAGCACCGTCGTCGGCGCCTACGACCTGCTGCAGGCGCAGGGGCTGGTGCAGGCGCGGCCGCAGCGGGGCTTCTTCGTGCGCGAGCCGGCGGCGCTGCCGGCCGCATGGCCGCAGCGCCTGGCGGCCACCGGCGGCGGCGCTGCCGGCGATTCGGGACCTGCGGGCGCTGCAGGCACTGCGGACGCTGCGGGCACTGCGGACGCTGCGGGCCGCAGGGACAGCGCCGATCCGTCCGATGGTGCGGGCCCGCCCTCGCCGCCACCGGTGGACGCCACGGCGCTGATACGCGGCATGTTCCGCCCGCGCCGCGGCGGGCCGCCGGCGCCGGGCCAAGGCACGCTGCCCGAGGCGTGGCTCGACGCCGCGTTGCTGCAACGCGCGCTGAAGCGCGTCACTGCCGGCGCCGGCGCGCAGGGCTGGCTGTCGTATGGCGACCCGGCCGGCGACCTTCGCCTGCGCCAGGCGCTGGCGCGGCGCCTGGCGGACATCGGCATCGCCGCGACGGCCGAGCAGATCGTCACCACGGTGGGCGCGACGCACGCGCTCGATCTCGTCGCACGCACGCTGCTGCAGCCGGGCGACGCGGTGCTCGTCGACGAGCCCGGCTGGGCGGTGGAGTTCGCGCGCCTTTCGCGCGCCGGATTCACGCTGCTGCCGGTGCCGCGCGGCCCCGAGGGTCCGGATCTCGCGGTGCTCGACGCGCTGGCCGCAGCACACCGGCCGCGCCTGTACGTCACCGTGTCGGTGCTGCACAACCCCACCGGGGCTTCGCTGGCGCCGGCACACGCGCATCGGCTGCTGCAACTGGCGGACAAGCACGGCTTCACGCTCGTCGAGGACGACACCTACGCCTGGCTGGCGCCGCTGCACGCCACACGCGTGGCGCAGCTCGACGCGCTGGAGCGCACCGTCTACGTCTCGGGCTTCTCGAAGATCCTGGTGCCGCAGTGGCGCGTGGGCTATCTCGCCGCCGCACCGGCGCTGGCCGAGCGGCTGATCGACACCAAGCTGCTGTCCACCCTCACCACGCCGGCGCCGCTGGAGCAGGCCGTCGCCTGGTGCCTGGAGCAAGGCGCGCTGCGCCGCCATGCCGAGCGCGTGAGCGCGCTGCTGGCCGCGGCGCGCACGCGCACCGTGCGCCTGGCGCGCGAGGCCGGCTGCCGCTTCGTCGCGCCGCCCGAGGGGCTGTTCGGCTGGATCGACGTCGGCACCGACACCGAGGCGCTGGCGCAGGCACTGCTCGACGAAGGCTGGCTCACCGCGCCCGGCACGCTGTTCCACGCCTCGCCGCGCCCGACGACGCTGATGCGCATCAACTTCGCCACGGCGCAGGACGCCCGCTTCTGGCACAGGCTGCAGGCCCTGCGGAAGAAGGGTGCCTGACGGAAGCGGTTTCCGACAATGGCGCCAGGGCGCTTCGGTCTTCGCGCCGAAAGCGGCCCGCGCATCCCTAGAAGGAAGGGCGAGCGCGCCGCCAAGCGCACATTTGCACACAATTGAAACAGCTCGGCGGTTCGTGAACTCTGCACGCCGGCTTCCAATCCGGGGACGCGGGCGCCAAACCAGGGAGGCGCCCGTGCAGCGAGCGCGGGTTGCACCGCACGCTGACGAGTGCGAGCTGAAAGAAGGCGAAGACCCCAGATGCCGTTCCAGTCCACGCAGCCAGCCGCCGGCTCGGGCCGCGCCGCCGACCTGATGGCCGGCCGTGCCGGCGAGGAAACGCTCGATTCGATCGCCGGCGCCACGCGCCTGAGCTCGCTGACGCCTTCGCTGATGGCCGACTTGCAGCGCTTTGGCAGCGAGTCGGGCGCCGGGGCGCTGGACATGCTGGCGATGCTGGCCGCCTCGGTGCGGCACGGGCGTTCGCTGCGCGCGCTGGTGCAGGTGGAACAGCACCAGGTGCCGATCACCCTCTTCCCGACGGCGCGGGTGGCGCATTCGCCGCTGCCGATGGTCTCGCTCTTGTCCAGCAGCCTGCAGGACTGGCGGCTGCTCCAAGTGGCGCCGGCACAGATGAAGTCGCCCGGCGCGGCCGAGTTGCAGTCGCTGGTGCACAACTACACGCCGCTGCCGCTGCTGCTGTGGGCGGTGGCGCAGCGCGGTTCCCGGCAGACGCTGCTGCCCGAGATCGCCGGCACCGCCGCCTACCGCGTCACGCCTTCGGCCGACCTGCGGCTGCTGGAGCTGACCGGCACGATGCTCAACGCGGTGGAGCGGCTGCGTCGCAGCACGACGAACCTGCGCGAGATCGCTTCCTGGCCCGGCTTCGACAAGGGCCGCGCGCAGCGCCTGCTCAACGGCCTGTACCTTCAGGCCGCGCTGCTGGTGAGCCGCACTCACCCGGCGGCCACCAACGACGGCTGGGCGCAGGCGCAGCACTGAGCGCCGCCCCGCCGCGGCCCGCCGGCGGGCGCAACCGCGCTCTAGCGGTTGCTGAGCGCCTCCCAGCGCTCCAGGCAAGCCATCAGCTCTTCCTCGATCTCGCCGTGCCGGCGGCTCAGCTCGCCGGCGCGCCTGGCTTCGCGGGCGTAGAAGGCCGGATCGGCCAGCGTCGCGGCGATGTCGCGTTGCTCCGCTTCGAGCGCCTGGATGCGCGCCGGCAGCGCCTGCAGCTCGCGCTGCTCCTTGTAGCCGAGCTTGCCGCGCGCGGCCGCCGGTGCGGCCGCGGCCGCGGCGGTGGCCATTGCCGGCGCCTTCGCCGCCGCCGCGGCAACGGCAGGCGGCGCCACCCGGGCGCGCTCGCGCTGCTCCCTCCACACCTCGTAGCCGCCTGCGTACTCGCGCCACAGGCCGGGGCGGCCGCCGAAGGCAGGGTCGCCTTCCCAGGCGATCGTGCTCGTCACCACGTTGTCGAGGAAACGGCGGTCGTGGCTGACGAGGAACACCGTGCCTTCGTAGTCCTGCAGCAGTTCCTCCAGCAGCTCGAGCGTGTCGATGTCGAGGTCGTTGGTCGGTTCGTCGAGCACCAGCACGTTGGCCGGCAGCGCGAACAGGCGGGCCAGCAAGAGCCGGTTGCGCTCCCCGCCGGACAACGTGCGCACCGGCGAATGCGCGCGCTCGGGCGCGAAGAGGAAGTCGCCGAGGTAGCTCATCACGTGCTTGCGTGCGGCCCGTCGGCCACTGCCTTCGCCACCGCCGAACTCGATCCACTCGCTGCCCGGGCTGATGGTGTCGGCGAGCGTGGCCTCGAGGTCGAGCGCGGCGCGCATCTGGTCGAAGTACGCCACCTGGAGCCGCGTGCCGAGCTTGACCGTCCCCGCGGTGGGCTGCAGCTCGCCGAGGATCAGGCGCAAGAGCGTCGTCTTGCCGGCGCCGTTGGGGCCGATCAGGCCGACCTTGTCGCCGCGCAGCAGCGTGGCGCTGAAGCGATCGACGAGCAGACGGTCGCCGAAGCGCATCGTCACATCGGCGAGTTCGGCCACGATGCGCCCCGGCGGCACGCCGCTCTCCAGCCCCAGGCGCACGCGGCCGAGCTGCTCGCGGCGCTCGGCGCGCTGCGTGCGCAGCCGCTGCAGGCGCGCCACGCGCCCGACGCTGCGCGTGCGCCGCGCCTCGACGCCCTGGCGCACCCAGGCCTCCTCCTGGGCCAGGAGCTTGTCGGCGCGGGCGTTGGCAAGCGCCTCGGCCTCGAGTTCGCGCGCCTTCGCGGTTTCGTAGGCGGCGAAGTTGCCGGGGTAGCTGCGCAGGCGGCCGCGATCGAGCTCGACGATGCGCGTCGCCACCGCGTCGATGAAGGCGCGGTCGTGCGAGACGAAGACGAGCGCGCCGCGCTGGCGCACCAGCAGTTCCTGCAGCCACTCGATGGCGTCGATGTCGAGGTGGTTGGTCGGTTCGTCGAGCAGCAGGAGGCTGGGCGCGGCAACCAGCGCCCGCGCCAGTGCCACGCGCTTCTTCGTGCCGCCGGAGAGGGCGTCCACTGCCGCGCTGCCAGGCAGCCCCAGTCGCTGCAACGCTTCGGCCACGCGCTGCTCCCAGGTCCAGCCGCCGTGCGCTTCGAGAAGCGTCTGCAGGCGGTCGAGGTCTTCGCCGGCCTCGTGGCGCTCGAAGCGCTCGCGCAAGGCGCGCGCCTGGGCAACGCCTTCGGCCACCGCGTCGAACACGGTGTGGCCGGGCTCGAACGCCGGCTCCTGCGCCACGCTGGCGCGAGCCGGGCCCACGGTGGCGGCGAACTGCAACTCGCCGGCGTCGAGCCGCTCCAGGCCCGCCAGCACCTTCAGCAACGAGCTCTTGCCTTCGCCGTTGCGCCCGATCAGCGCCACGCGCTCGCCTGCGCGCAGCGACAGCGCGGCGCCGTCGAGCAGCGCGCGGTGCCCGTAGGCCAGGTGCGCGTCGGCCAGCGTCAACAGCGTCATGGTGGAAAGCGCCGGCGCGCAGTGCGCCCGGCGCAACGAGCAAACGACGAGCGCGAGCCGGTCAGAACGCCAGCCGCAGGCCGGCCGAGATCATGCTGCCCACGGTGGTGCCGGTGTCGCGCCCTTCGCCGCTGGTGGCGTCCCAGCCGACCTCCAGCGCCACCTGCTGCGACAGGTGCAGCACCAGGCCGAGGCCCGCGGTGACGTTGAAGACGCGCTGCGCGCCGCCGGCGTCGTCGCTGCGCGAGTGGCGCACGTCGGCCAGGCCGACGCGCAGCAGCCCTTCGGTGCCCGGGCTGAAGGCCAGCGAGAAGACGGCGTTCACGCCCAGCGACTGCATGCGCAGCGAATCGCGCGGCGTGCGGCCGTTGTCGATGCGCGCGCGGCCGAAGTCGATCCAGGTGCCTTCGACCCCGAAGTTCGGCCCGAAGCGGAAGCCCAGCCCCACCTTGCCGGCACCGGAACGGCCGTAGGCGCAGTCGTCGTAGTAGTAGTAGCTGCTGCGGCAGTCGAACTCGTACTGGGTGCCGCCGGCAGCCAGCAGCACGTACGGGCCGGGGCGCTCGGTGTACCAGGGCAGGCCCGGGCCAGCGGCCTGCGCGGCGGCAGTGCCCGCAAAACCGGCCAGCGCGGCCGCCAGAACGGCGAGGCGCCGCAGCCTCGGCCAGGCGCACTCCGACGACGACGATGGGAACATGCGGACCTCCGTTTCGTTGCGTGCAGGCCGTGGGTGGCGACGGCGCGCGGCACGCCTCGGAACACGCTAGCACAGGCCCGTTGCCGCTTCGTTGACCCGCGTCGAAGGCGCGCGCGGTCGGGCGGGGCTTGCATCGCCCCGCATCACCGCGCGCGAGGCGGCACGGCGCCAGTCGTCGCCGCCCCAGTGCGCCTCTTCGTCGCGCGCCGCCTCGACGAGCTTGACCACGTGCTCGTCGTCAGACGCCTGCGCCGCGTCGACCAGCGCCGGCCACTGGCGCAGCAGCAGCGGCGCCGCGGCCGGCGTCAGGCGCGCCGCGACGACGCCGTGCGCGAAGGCCTGCCAGAACCAGCGCCAGACGGCGAGCCGTTCCTCGCCTTCCTCGGCGAAGCGGGCCAGCACGCGCATCGCGTGCGTGCCGGTCACGAGGTGCAGCGCCGTGAAGTTGCCGCTCTCGGCATACGCGAAGGCGGCGGCGCGCGCCAGGCGTTCGGGCGTGCGCTCGTCGATCACCAGGCGCGCCGCCACCGCGTTCACCTCGCCCGAGGCGGCCGCGGCCTTCATGCGGCTGGCGATGAGCCCGGCGCTCGATGCGCCGGCGCGCAACCGGCGCAGCAGCAGCGCCGGGTCGGCCTGCGCCCGGCCGCCGGCCCCGGCCGGCGGCGCCATCGGTCCCAGCGGCAGATGCCATGCGGCCCAGTGCGCGAGCCCTTGCGCGATCTCGCCCGCGTGCCCCGCGCGCACGCCGGCCGCCGTGCGGATGAGGCCGTGGAAAGCCGCGGCACCGACACCGGGCATCAGCCCGGGCAACACCTGCGCCAGCGTGTCGGCCGCCCCTTCGTGCGCGAGCCACTGCTCGAAGAGGTCGAGGTACAGCGGCCACGAAGCGCGCTGTCCGAGGCGGCCCTGCCAGGCATCGCCGGCCGGCCAATGGCCGCGCGGTCGCGCCGGCACGAGCTTCCTGGCGCTGGCGTAGCGGGCGCCGAACTCGCGCAGCCGCGCCTCGCCGGCGCCCAGCCGCGCCAACGCGACGAGCGCCATCGGCAGGTGGTTCGACAGGCCGCTGCCGTACTCCGGGTCCCCTGCCGCCGCCTCGTCGAGCAGCGCATGCAGGAGCGCCTGGTCCACGGCGGCGGCAAACGGGGCGGAGGAAGAGGAGGCAGTCATGCGGCCGCTGCGACAGGTGCGCCTGGTGGCCTGCAGCAGCCTACAGCGCCAGGCGCAGCACGCGCTCGCCGTCGGCGTACTGGTCGGTCAGCTCGAAGCCGGCACAGGCGTAGAAGGCGAGCAGGTGCGGCGCCGGCTCGACGATGCTCGTGAACATCTCGCCCGGGTGCGGGCGGCCACGCACATGCTCGATGACCAGGCGCAGCGCCGCCAGGCCGATGCCGCGGCCTTGCCACTGATGGTCGATCATCAGCCGCCAGAGGAAGAACTCGGGATCCTCGGGCTCGGCGACGCGGCTGGGGTCGTACAGCATCACGAAGCCCACCGGCTCGTCGCCGGCGTAGATGGCGCGCGGCCACGCCTCGCCGTAGACCGCCGCCTGCGCCATGCTCTTGGCGTTGGGCGCCACCTGGCGGCCGCCGTCGCCGGCGTCGAGCGCCATCACCGCCTGCACGTTGTGGCGCGTCACCTCGCGCAGCGTCACCGGCAGCGCACGGCCGTGCGCGCGCGCGTAGGCGCGCGGCAACTCGGCCGGGCCGTGCGGGGTCATCGCAGTACCGCCCGGCCTTTCCGACGGCCCCGAGCGCGCCCGGAGCCACAGGGCCCCTTTCGTGGAAACGGGGGCAGCGAACGAAGCGCGCGTGGCGGCTTCATCTCAGGCCAACGCCTCCGCGAGCTTGTCGACGAACATCTTCGCCACGTCGAAGCCGCTTTGCTGGCTGATCTCGCGGAAGCAGGTGGGGCTGGTGACGTTGATCTCGGTGAGGCTGTCGCCGATGACGTCCAGCCCCACCAGCAGCAGGCCGCGCGCGGCGAGCACCGGGCCCAGCGCCTCGGCGATCTCGCGGTCGCGCTTCGAAAGCGGCTGCGCCACGCCCTTGCCGCCGGCGGCGAGGTTGCCGCGGATCTCGCTGCCTTGCGGGATGCGCGCGAGCGAGAACGGCACCGGCTCGCCGCCGATGACGAGCACGCGCTTGTCGCCCTCGCGGATGGCGCCGAGGTACTTCTGCGCCATCAGCGTCTGCGCGCCGTGCCGGTTCAGCGTCTCGACGATGCTGCCCAGGTTCAGCCCGTCGGCGCCGACGCGGAAGATGCCCATGCCGCCCATGCCGTCCAGCGGCTTGAGGATGATGTCGCGGTGCTCGGCGTGGAAGCGGCGCACCTCGGCCTCGTTGCGCGTCACCAGCGTCGGCGCGATGAACTGCGGGAACTCGAGGATCGCCAGCTTCTCGGGGTGGTCGCGCAGGGCGGCGGGCTTGTTGAAGACGCGCGCGCCTTCGCGCTCGGCCTGGCCGAGCAGGTGCGTGGCGTAGAAGTACTCGCTGTCGAACGGCGGGTCCTTGCGCATCAGCACCGCGCCGGCATCGGCCAGCGCCACCTCGCGCGTGGCGCGCACGCTGAACCAGTCGTCCTCCTCGCCGGTCAGCGCAATCTCGCGCACGGTGGCTGTCACCCGCTCGCCGCGCTGCCAGCGTACGTGGCGCGGCTCGCAGGCCAGCACGGCGTGGCCGCGCGAGGCGGCCTCGCGCATCATCGCGAAGGTGGTGTCCTTGTAGGTCTTGAACGACTCGAGCGGGTCGGCGACGAAGAGCAGGGGCGAAGGCAACGTCAAGGGCGGCTCGCGTGGTGGCAGGCAGGGCCGGCGCTCGCGCCGGCGAGCCGCCACTGTGGCACAAACCGCCGCGGGCCGCGGGCCGCTATCCGCTACCCCGCTACCCCGCTACCCGCTACCCGCGGAGCTTCAGGGCGTCGACGCGCTGGCCACCTGCCGGCTGGCGCTGCGCCATTCGGGGAAGCCGCCGCGGAACCAATGCACCTGCTTGTAGCCGGCCTTCACCGCCGCCAGGCTGGCCTTGTAGCTCTTCCAGCACTCGGGGCCGTTGCAGGCGAAGATGATCGGCGCGGCCTTGTCCTGCGGCAGCTTCGTCAGGTCGAAGGTGTCCACTCGCGCGTCGTAGTCGGTGTCCTTGGCGCTCTTCTCGACGTAGGACACGAGCACGGCGCGCGGCACGTGCGCGGCCTTGAACTCGGCCTCGGTGCGCGTGTCGACATAGACGGCGCCGCTGCCCATCAGCTGCGCCACCGTGGCCGCATCGACCACCTTCGCGCCGGGCAGCTGGCGTGGGGTGAAGTAGCCCAGCGTCGAGACGTACTCGTAGTCGCGCGTCTCGATCGGCGCCAGCTGGTCCATGCCGCTCCGGGCCACCTGCGGCGAACCGGTCAGCGTTCGCAGCAGCACCGGCTGAAGGCTGCGCGCCGCGCCGCTGGCGGCGATCGACTGCTTCAGCGCCACCGAGAGCCCGGGCGCCGGACGACTCTGCATCACCGCCGCCACCGGCGCACCGGCGGCCACCCAGCGCTCGAAGACGGCCTTCTCGACGCCGACCACGTCGCACTCGTGCACCTGCAGGCACACCAGCAGCGCGTCCTGGTAGCGCATGTTCTGCACCGAGCGGAAATGGCTCTTCAGCGAGGTGTTGGCCGCGTTCAGTTCGCCGCGCACGAGGTAGGTGACGACGCTGTCTTGCAGCGGCAGGCCCAGGCGCTTGCCGGCGGCGTCGGCCAGGGTGCCGATGCCGCGCTCCTTCAGCGCCACCAGCACCGCCTGTGCGCCCTTGGGGTTGCCCACCAGCGGCACGTAGCCGTGGCGCAGCGCGCTGCTGACCACATGCGCCGGGGCGACGAAGATGTCGTGCATCTGCGAGCGCGTGGTGGCCAGGTCGGCCGTGGCGTCGGTGGAAATGATCCAGTTGGCATCGCCGACCTTGGCTTCCTTCAGCGCATCGGCCAGCGCCGCGCGCAGCACGAGGTAGCTGGCCGCACGGCTCTGCTCGCCCTGGTCGCCGGGGTTGACGAGCACGGTCAGCGGCCCCGCCTGGCCCCAGGCCGCCAGAACCGGCACGGCCAAGGCGGCGGCAAGGGCGCGGCGCAGCGCGGCGCCGCCAGCAGCGGCAACGACGGGGAAGGAACGTGACGGGCGGGTCATCGCAGTGGTGTCCATTTGTAGGTATTCGACCTCTTCGGGTCGGCCCAACGACGGGCGCCGAAGCAGCACCACTATTGGCCCGACCTGCGGCCGGCAAGGGCGTGCGACTTTGGGATGGCGCGAGAAGGGTGCGAGGTTTCTCACAAACCCCCCGGGGGTGTCAATCGCCAACTTGCGACGCCGCGCAACCGGCGCGCGCGCCGGGCCGAACACAAGCGCTTACAAGCCCGGCCGGCAGGCGCCGGCTGCGCCCTCGCGCGGCCGAACCGCTCAACCGCCCCAGACTTCGCGCGCCACTTCGACCACCCGTTCGAGCTTGCGCCACTGGTCTTCGTGCGACAGCGCGTTGCCGTGGTGCGTGCTCGAGAAGCCGCACTGTGGCGACAGGCACAGGCGTTCCAGCGGCACGAACCGAGCCGCCTCGTCGATGCGGCGCTTCAGGTCTTCCTTCGATTCCAGTTCGCCGACCTTGGTGGTGACCAGGCCGAGCACGACCTTGCCGGCGCCGCCGGCGCCGCCGCCGGCCGCGGCCAGCCGCGCCAGTGGCTCGAAGCCGCCGGCGCGCGCGCTGTCGAACTCCATGAACCAGCCATCGACCTCGGTGGAGAACATCGCCTCGACCACCGGGTCGTAGCCGCCTTCGGCCACCCAGGCGCTCTTGAAGTTGCCGCGGCAGGTGTGGATCGTGACGTGCATGTCGGCCGGCTTGCCGGCCAGCGCGGCGTTGATCACGCGCGCGTAGGTGCGCGGCAGCGCCGCCGGGTCGTCGCCGTTGGCGCGGCAGGTGGCCTGCACCTTCGGGTCGCACAGGTAGGCGAACGCCACGTCGTCGAGCTGCAGATAGCGGCAGCCGGCCGCCGCCAGATGCGCGATGGCCTGCCGGTAGGCCGCCGCCACGTCGTCCCAGAACGCATCGAGCTCGGGGTAGGCGTCGCGCGAGATGGCCGCGCGCCCGCCGCGCAGGTGCAGCATCGAAGGCGAGGGGATCGTCATCTTGGCCATCGCGCCCGGCACCTTGTCGGCCAGCGATTTCAGGTAAGTGAAGTGGCCGGCCATGACCGGCTTCGTGCAGGCCACGCGGCCGGTGACGGTGGCGATGGGCGGCTGCTCGCCCTGTCCCGCCACCTGGAACTTCGGGCCTTCGTTGGCCTTGAGCGTCACGCCGTCGAGCTGGCCGAGGAAGTCCAGGTGCCACCAGTCGCGCCGCAGCTCGCCGTCGGTGAGGCTTCTGAGCCCCACGTCGCATTGCCGGCGCACGACTTCGGCGATCGCCTCGTCCTCGGCTTCGGCGAGTGCGGCCGCATCGACCTCGCCGGCCCTGAAGCGCATCCGCAGCGCCGTCAATGCCGCCGGCCGCAGCAGGCTGCCCACATGGTCGGCGCGGAAAGGGGCGGCGGCGGGCGGAAGCGTTGGCACGGTGCTCTCTCCTCGGCAAAGCTCAGGGTGCGGATTGGGTGGCGGCGTGTGATGGCGACAACTGGCGAGAGTGATGCGGTCGAGGGCATTGTCTCGCCTCCCTAGAATCGCGCCCCATGCCCAACGTGCCCATCGAGCAGCAGTTCGTGCTCACGCTGGCGTGCGCCGACGCCAAGGGCATCGTCCACGCCGTATCGGGGCTCTTGTACCAGGCCGGCTGCAACATCATCGACTCGCAGCAGTTCGGCGACCTCGAAGGCGAAGACGCGACGGGGCTGTTCTTCATGCGCGTGCACTTCCAGGCGCCGCCGCAACTGGCCGACGCGCGCACGCTCGCCACGCTGTTCGAGCACACGCGGCAGCAGTTCGGCATGCAGGTGCACTTCCACGCGCTGGCGCGGCGCGCGCGGGCGCTGCTGATGGTGAGCCAGCACGGCCATTGCCTCAACGACCTGCTGTTCCGCTGCAAGAGCGCCACGCTGGCGGCGGACATCCCGGCCATCGTCTCCAACCACCGCACCTTCGAGGCGCTGGCGGCCAGCTACGGCATCCCCTTCCACCACCTGCCCATCGACAAGGCCGCCCACGGCGGCGACGCGGCGGCGGCCAGGCAGGCACAGGAGGCGGCGCTGGAGGCGCTCATCGAGCGCGAGCGCATCGACCTCGTGGTGCTGGCGCGCTACATGCAGGTGTTGAGCCCGGCGCTGTGCGAGCGGCTGGCGGGCCGCGCCATCAACATCCCCCACAGCTTCCTGCCCAGCTTCAAGGGCGCGCGGCCGTACTTCCAGGCGCATGCCCGCGGCGTCAAGCTGATCGGCGCCACCGCCCACTACGTCACGCCCCAGCTGGACGAAGGTCCGATCATCGAGCAGGACGTGCAGCG
>JAEUPF010000154.1 GCA_016790425.1 Rubrivivax sp. | reverse complement strand
GTGGCCTCGATGTGCTCGATGTCGTTGACGGTGGTGGTGAGGCCGCGCTGGAAGCCGGTGGCGATGCGCCCGGCCATCTGCTCGGGCGGCAGCCCGGTGTACTGCCACGCCACCGCGATGACCGGGATGCGGATCTCCGGGAAGATGTCGGTGGGCATGCGCAGCGCCGCCAGCGGGCCGACGATGACCAGCAGCAGCGCCAGCACGACGAAGGTGTACGGCCGCCTGAGGGCGATTCGCACCAGGGACATCAGCATGGCGCAGGCCCCCGGGGTGCCGCGGGCCGGCGAACGGCGGGGCTCGCGCCGGCGGCGTGCATCACCGACCCGTCTCGCGCGGGCCCTGCGCAGGGCCGGCGATGTCCGGGTCGACCGGCGCATAGTAGGCGCGCTCGCCGAGCGCGTCGACGCGCTCCCAGAAGGACGGCCCGGCGGCGAGGCCGCGCGAGTCCTTGGCAGCCGACTGGCGCCACATGGCCCATGAGTCGGGGTGCAGCCCAACGGCATGCGCGAACTGCTGCGCCGCCGCGTCTTCGTGGCCGCGCTCGAGCAGGAACCGGCCGAGCCGGAAATGCGTGTGCGCCTGGGCGACGGCGGCGTCGGGCCGCCGCAGCCGCGCCAGCACCTGTGCGGGGCCCAGCGCGTGGCGGCTGCTGCTGCCGTTGCGCGCCCAGTCGGCCACCGCCTCCACGTACGCCTGCTTGACGCGGTTGCGCTCGGCGATCACCGCTTCGGGCACCGCGAATGTCCTGCGGTCCATGGCGCGAAAGCCGTCGGTCGAGCCGGCCGTCTCGGGCGGCCGCACGATGCGGCCGGCTTCGTCGATCCACACCGCCTGCGGCACGTTGACGAGGTCGTAGAGGTCGGCCACATGGTGGTTGCGGTCGATGAGGCAGGGATACGCCGGGGCGGCGGCGCCGATCCACGGGCGGGCCGCCTCGGCGTCGTCCATCGCGACGGCCAGCACGACGAAGTCGTGGCCCCGGTTCGCTGCGAAGAGTGACTGCCACACGGGCAAGTCGGCTCGGCAGCCTCACCAGCTGGCCCAGGTGACGACGAAGACCCTGCGGCCGCGGAAGTCGGAAAGCCGATGCGCACGGCCTTCGAGGTCGGGCAGTTCGAAGTCGGGCGCCTGCAGCGACCCGAGCCCGGCGCCGCGCTGCCCGGCGCCGGTGCCGAAAGCCCAGGCGCCGCTGGCGGCTTCGTGCGCCACCGGCTGGCCGGTGCGGCGCCACAGCGCGGCCAGGTTCAGGCGCTCGCCGCGCACGAGCTGGCCGCCGGCCGCGGCGGTGCCGTCTGCGCGGCCCTCGGCCGCTGGCAGCGGCACGCAGACGTCGCCACGGCACAGGCCTTCGGGCTTCCAGGCCCAGCCGGTGGCGGCGAGCACTTCGGCGGCGGTGAGCCAGAGGTCTTCGCCGCCGGCCAGCGCTGCGGGCAGCGCCGTCTCGCGCTGCTCATGCAGGACAGTGATCACGGGTGCTTCCTTCCCGGCGAAAGAGGGGAACGCGGGATGCGCGGGGCATGATGGCGGACAACCCCGGCCGCTTCAACCGAGGTGCCACCGATGGTGCTGCCGAGGATTGCACTGGACGCCAGGCCTTATCGTCGCGGCGCCCCGCTGTTGCCTGCGCCCTGCGCTCCCATGCCCGCTCACGACGCCCGCCGCTCGATGGACCTGTCCTGTTGCACGCGCCGCCGTGCCGTCGCGGCCTGATGCCGCCAGGGCCCACCGAGGGTGCCGCGGGCGCGGCTGCCCCAACCGCCCCCGCTGCCGCGGCCGCCGCCAACCGCCGCGGCATCCGGCTCATGGTGGCGGCGATGGCCTGCTTCGTCGTCAACGACGCGCTGGTGAAGTTCGTCAGCCAGTCGCTGCCGGCGGGGCAGTTGATCTTCGTGCGCGGCCTGATGGCCACGGCGCTCGTGCTGGCGGCGATGCGCGGCACCGGGGCGGCAGTGCCGGTGCGGCGCCTGGCCGGCGGCTGGGTGGCGCTGCGCGCGCTGCTGGACGGGCTGGCGTCGCTGACGTACCTCGTGTCGCTGTTCCACCTGCCGCTGGCCAACGCCACAGCCATCAACATGGCTTCGCCGCTGTTCATCACGCTGGCGGCGGTGTGGTGGTTGCGCCAGCGCGTGGGGCCTTTGCAGTGGCTGGCCGTGGCGGCGGGTTTCGCCGGCGTGCTGCTGGTCATCCAGCCGCGCGCCGAGGGCTTCAACGCCTTCGCCTGGCTGTGCCTGCTGGGCACCGTGCTGCACGCGGCGCGCGACCTGGTGACGCTGCGCATCGGCAGCGACGTGCCTTCGATCGGCGTGACGCTGGCCACCGCGGTGATGGTGACGCTGCAGGCGGGCCTGCTGGCGCTGGCCGAAGGCTTCGCGCCGATCACCGGCGCGCAGCTCGCGCTGCTGGCCGCGGCCGCGGTATTCCTCGCCAGCGGCTACCAGCTCATCATCCGCGCCACGCGCGCCGGCAACATCTCGGTGGTGGCGCCGTTCCGCTACAGCGGCTTGCTGCTGGCGGTGGCCATTGGCTGGGTGGTGTGGGGCGATGTGCCCAACGGGCTCGCCTGGGCCGGCATCGCGCTGATGCTGGGAGCGGGGCTTTACCTGCTGCGGCGCTGAAGGGCCGCAGCGCCGTGAGCGCCGTGAACTGCCGTGAGCGCCGTGACAGCGGCGCGGCGCCTACCGGCCGGCGTACGACCCCGTCGGCGGCGGCATGCGGCGGTCGGCGCCTTCGCGTTCGGGCAGCACGTAGACGACGCCGCGCTGGCGGCCGAGCGACGGCGCCACGACGCTGTCGAAGAAGCCCGGGTCGATGACCACGCAGCCCAGCGATATGCGGTTGTCTTCCGGCGTGGCCGAAGCCAGGCGCTGCGGCCGCCGCTCGCCGGCCGGCGCCGGGCGCAGGCGGTGGATGGCCAGCGCCGCCTCGTAGTCGAACCAGACGATCGCCTCGCCATGGTTGTTGCGGCCGGGCTCGGACTCGTAGCGTCCGGCCGGCGTGGTGCGTTCGTGCGGCGCGATCCTGCCGGGCGGGCGGCGGCCGATGTCGGGCGCCGAATAGTCGCCGGGGGCCTGCCCGATCAACGCCGCCGTGCTGCCGAGGAAGCGGCCGTCGGCAGCGAAGACCAGCAGGCGTGCCTGCCGCTTGTCCACCACGGCGAAGGGCCGGCCTTGCGCGTCGCCGCGTACCAGCGCGCGGTGCACGGCGTCGCGGGCTTGGGCAGAAATGCCAAGTGAGCGCAGGCTCTCTTCGAGAGCCGCTGCGGCCAATGCACTGCTGCTTGTTGCCACGGCCACGACGCACGCAGCCATCCAGCGGGCCAAGACCCGCTTCCGCCCCGAACCGACCATCTCGCCCGATGCTCCGATGCCTCTCGCGGCACCGGAGACTCACCGGGCGCTAGGCAAAGGCAATCCTATCCGGAGGGACGGGCCCACCGGTTTGATCTATGTGGCGGTTGGTAAGGGTGGGTAAGGGCTCTTGGAGGTTCGAGGCCGGTTGCGGTCGGATCTCACGAAGCCGAGACGCGAACCGGGGCGGCCTTGTTCGCCACCCACGACTCGGCCAGGCCAGGGAACACGACGGCCAGCGGCTTGGACTCGGGCATCACGTAGACGACGCTCGGGCGGGCGCCGAAGACGGGCCAGAAGTGGCGTTCGAACACGTCGCCGGGCACGTTGATGCAGCCGTAGCTGATGCGGTTGTCGCGCGGGCTGGGCGAAGCGAGCCGCTGCAGCCGGCGCTCGCGCGGGTCGGTGGGGCGCACGCGGTGCATCGACACCGCGTTGTCGTAGTCGACCCACAGCACGTCGTTGCCCAGCGTGTTGCGGCCGGGCTGGGCCAGGAAGCGGCCGGCCGGCGTGGTGCGCTCGCTCGGGCGCACCAGGGCGATGGGCCGCTGGCCGATGCCCGGCACGCTGTCGTCGCCGTGCGCGTAGCCCAGCAGGACCGGCGTGCCGACGATCAGCCGGCCGCCGGGCTCGAAGAGGAAGGCGCGCGCGTCGCGCTTGTCGACGATCGCGAAGGGGCGGGTGCCGTTGTCGCCGGTGGCGACGATCCATTGCGCCAGGCGCAAGGCGCCGGCACTGGGCTTCTCTCTGCCGAAGTCGAGTTGGCGCGCGATGACGGCCTGTGGCGGCCCGGCCGGTGCCGCCGCAGCCGGCAGCGCCGTGCGCGGTATGAGGTGCGGCGCGAGGTGCGCAGCCAAGCGCGGCGCGGCCGGCGGTGGCAGTGCCAGCGCCACGAGCGCAGCGCCGATCAAGAGGCCTTGCTGCAGGCCCTGGCGCAGTTCACCGCTGCGAGCGGCAGGTGCGGCAGGTGCGGCAGGTGCGGCGGCGGCGCCCACGTCGCGGATCCCTTGTCGCGCAATCAATCGGCGGCGCCGCCGACGGCGGCCAGGACCCGGGGCGAAGACAGTGCGGCCGAAGCCGGGGAAGGGCGCGAATGCGCCGGCCGGCCGTGCGCTCGAGCGGGCATTCCGCGAAGTGCCCGATCCAGCGCGCGATGGAAGGAATGGTCCAGCGCCTGCGCCACCGCCCGGTCGAGTGCCCGGTCGAGGGCGCGGTCGAGGGCCAGGTCGAGGGCGCTGTCGATCGCCCGATCGAAAGCCCGCTCGCGGGCCTGATCGAGCGCGACGGCGCGCTGCGTGAGGGATTGATCACCCGCTCCGCGGGCGAGATCTCGATCGCCCGCTCTGCGGGCGAGAGCCCGATCGCCCGCTCCGCGGGCGAGAGCCCGATCGCCCGCTCCGCGACTGCCGGCTTCCTGCCCGGGGCGACGGGCGAGGGGAGTCTGCAGCCGCGGAGCCGGCGAAACGGTGCTCATGGTCGACCCACTGGGGTGGCCAGGCCGAGCGTCAGTTGCGGTCCGCACGCGCTGCGCGCGAGCCCATCGTGCTCTCGCTGCCGCCCGGTGCGGCGGAAGACGAGTACGACGAGCTGGACGAGCGGTCCATGCTCGAGCCGCTGGACGAGCGGTCCATGCTCGAGCCGCTCGTGGAGCCGCTGGGCGAGGCGCTCATCGTGCCGCTGGCCGAGCCGCTCATCGAGCCGCTGGGAGCGGCGCTGGTCGAGTCGCTGGGCGTCGTGGTGCTGCTCGTGGAGCTGCTGGTCGAGCCGCTCGGGGCGGCGCTGGTCGAGCCGCTGGGCGAGGTGGTCGAGCTGGTGCTGCCGGGCGCCGTCGAGCTGGTGCTCGAGTCGGTCGAGCTGGTGCTCGACGACGTGCTCGACGAGGTGCTCGAGCCGCTGGGCGTGGTGGCGCTCGGCGTGGTGGCGCTGGGCGTGGTGGCGCCGGTGGTCCCGGTGGTGCCGTCGGCCGGGCGGGAAGCGCCTGGCAGCGACGGGGAGGCCGCACCCGCCGTGGCGGTGTCGGTCCCCGAGGACTGTGCGTAGGCCAGCGCGAAAGCGCCGACCAGCGCAACGGCCGCGCCCGCGGCGGCCAAAGGTTTCTTCATCGTCATTGCTGACTCCTGGTGGTTCGGTCCCTGAGCAGGGTCCAATCTGGGTGGTTGGCGCGCCCGTCTTCGAGGTCTCTCGCCAGCCGATCTGCAAAGCGACCGGCCGGACGAGACCTTAGGGCGGCGCTCGCGCGGCCGTTGTCAGCCGCCACAGGCTTGCCGCGTAGGACGGGGCCCCATGCGTCGCGGGCGCGCCGTGTGCTCGTGCCGCGCTTCTTGCGGCAAGCGATGCGCCCGCCGGCGCAGCGGGTTCGGGGGCGGCGCCCATCGCGCCCCGGCGGGGCGGCCGTCGCGGCGTCTAGCATTGCGCCGTGCCGCAAAGAATCCTGCCCACCGCCCGCAGCGCGCGATGAGCCCGCGCATCGCCTGGGGCCTGCTGGCGCCGGCGCTGGCCTTCGTCTCGCTGTTCTTCGTGCTGCCGGTGCTGGCGCTGCTGGCCGGCGCCTTCAAGGTCGACGGCGGCGCGGGCCTGGCGCACTTCGTCGCCTTCTTCGCCGAGCCGCTGCACGAACAGGTGTACTGGCGCACGCTGCGCATCGCGCTCCTGGCCACGCTCGTCAGCGCCGTCGTGTGCTACCCGGCAGCGATGGCGATGGCCAGGGTGCGCCCGCCCTGGCGCGGCCTGCTGACGGCGCTGGTGATCCTGCCGCTGATGGTGAGCCCGATCGCGCGCACGTATTCGTGGATCGTGCTGCTCGGGCGCAACGGCCTGGCCAACTCGCTGCTGGTGGGCGCCGGCGTCGTCGACGAGCCGGTGACGCTGCTGTTCACCGAAGGCGCGGTGTTCGTCGGCCTGCTGCAACTGATGATGCCGCTGATGCTGGTGTCGCTGGTGTCGGCGCTGGAGAACCTTCCTGCCGACGTGCTGGCCGCCGCGGCGACGCTCGGCGCCAACCGCTGGCAGGCGTTCTGGCGCGTGACGCTGCCGCTGACGCGCGAGGGGCTCGTCGTCGGCGGCACGCTGGTGTTCACCGGTTGCGTCACGGCCTACATCACGCCGGCGCTGCTGGGCGGGCCGAAGGTGCTGATGCTGGAGACGCTGCTGTATCAGAAGGTCAACGTCGCATCGGACACGACGGCGGCCAGCGTCATCGCGGTGCTGCTGCTGGCGACGACGGTGGCGGTCAACCAGGGCCTGCGGCGCCTCAGCCGCGCTCGCGGCGGCAGCAGCAAGAGCGGCGACGGCGGCGCGAAGAAGGCGCAGCGCAACGCGCCGGAGAAGGCGGAGGCCGGCGCATGAACCGCACCTCGCGCGCGGCGCTGGCGATGCTCGTGGCGGCGCTCGTCTTCCTGCTGGCGCCGTTCGTCGTCGTCTTCGTCGCCGGCTTCTCGGGCGACGAGACGCTGGCGTTCCCGCCGCAGACCTATTCGTGGCGCTGGCTGGCGCATGTCTTCGCCGTCGACGGCTTCCGGCGTGCCTTCGCCACGAGCCTGGTGGTCGGCGTGGGCAGCACGCTCGGCGCGCTGGCGCTCGGGGTGCCGGTGGCCTACGCGCTGGTGCGGCACCGGTTGCCCGGGCGCGAGCTCGTGCGCACGCTGGTGACGCTGCCGCTCATCGTGCCCGGCATCATCGTCGGCCTGGCATTGCTGAATCACATGGTGCTGGTGTACGACCTGCCGGTGCTGGCCAGCCTGCTCGTCGGCCACACCGCGCTGCTGCTGCCCTACGCCGTGCGCGTCGTCTCGGCGAGCCTGGCCAACCTGCGCGCCGACATCGACGACGCGGCAGTGACGCTGGGCGCCACGCGGGCGCAGGCGTTCTTCCAGGTGGTGCTGCCCAACATCCGCGGCGGCATCGCCGCGGCAGCGGTGCTGGCGTTCATCACCAGCTTCATCCAGGTGCCGGTGAGCCTGTTCCTCACCGGGCCCGGCGTGAGCACGCTGCCCATCGAGATGATGGCCTACATGGAAACGAGCTACGACCCGTCGATCGCTGCGCTGTCGACGCTGCTCGTGCTGTTCACCATCGGCGTGGTCGCGGCGACCGAGAAGCTGCTCGGCATCAGCCAGTACGTATGAGTACCGACGCCCGTACGCCAGCCCTCTCCCGCAGGCGGCAGAGGGGGAAAGGCCAGCCTCCCTCTCCTGCTTGCGGGAGAAGGCTGGGGTGAGGGTGCTGCGATGAGCGCGCTGAGCCTGCGGGCATTGACCCTTGCCTATGGCCGCAAGGCCGCGCCGGCCGTGCGCGACCTCGACCTCGAGGTGCCGGGCGGCCAGCTCGTCTCGCTGCTGGGCCCCAGCGGCTGCGGCAAGACGACGACGATGCGCGCCGTGGCCGGGCTGCTGGCGCCGAGCGCCGGGCGCATCGTGCTCGGCGGTGCCGACATCACGGCGATGCCGGCGCACCGGCGCGACATCGGGCTCGTCTTCCAGAGCTACGCGCTGTTCCCGCATCTCACGGCGTTCGAGAACGTTGCCTTCGGCCTCAGGCTGCGCAAGGTGGGCGAGGCGGAACTGACGCGGCGCTCGCAGGAAGCGCTCGCCTCGGTGAACCTGGCCGAGTTCGCGCAGCGGCTGCCGGCGCAGCTCTCCGGCGGCCAGCAGCAGCGCGTGGCGCTGGCGCGCGCGATGGTCATCCGGCCGCGCCTGCTGCTGCTCGACGAGCCGCTGTCGAACCTCGACGCGGCGCTGCGCCTGGAAATGCGCGCCGAGGTGCGCCGGCTGCAGCGCGCCAGCGGCACGACGATGCTGTACGTGACGCACGACCAGGACGAGGCGCTGGCGCTGTCCGACCGCATCGTCGTGATGCGCGCCGGGCGCATCGAGCAGGACGCGGCACCGGCGGCGCTGTACGAGCGCCCGGCCACGCCTTTCGTCGCCGCCTTCATGGGCTACGAGAACCTGTTCGAGTGGCGCGGCGGGGCATTGCACGGCGCGCGCGGGGCGTTGCCGTTCGCCCTGCCCGGCGACCCGGCCGCGCCTGCCCTCACGCACCTGGGTTGGCGGCCGGCGCTGGTGCCCGTGCTCGGCCCTGACGCGGCCGCGGCCGGCGGCGCCTTGGCGGGCCGCGTGCAGGCCCGCAGCTACCTCGGCGATGCGGTGCAGTACCTCGTCGACACGGCGCTCGGGCCGGTGAAGGGCAGCGCCGGTCCGGAGACGGCGTGGCAGGAAGGCGACGCGGTGGCCGTGCGCCTCGACCCGGCACGCGCGGCGTGGATCCGGGGCAGCGGTTCTTCCGAGACGGCAGGAGGGCCGGCATGACGACGGCAGCAGCGAAGAAGGAAATCTGGCTCGACACCGACCCCGGCTTCGACGACTGGTTCGCCTGGGCGCTGCTCGAGGCCGACCCGGCGGTGCGGCTGCACGGCGTGAGCGTGGTCGCCGGCAACGCGCCGCTGCCGCTGGTGCTGGCCAATGCGCAGCGCATCCACGCGCTGCACGGCTGGCAGACGCCGCTGTGGGCCGGCGCCGAGCGGCCGCTCGTGCAGAAGCAGGTGACGGCGCAGGACATCCTCGGCTCGACGGGCCTGCGCACGAGCGGCGCGGCGTTGCCCGAAGCGGCAACGCCGCTGCAAGCCGGCCACGGCGTCGACGCGATGATCGACAGCGTGCGCGCCCACCCCGGGCGCATCACGCTGCTGGCGATCGGCCCGCTCACCAACGTGGCGCTCGCTTTCGCCAAGGCGCCGGAACTGCCGTCGCTGCTCGCCGGCCTCGTCATCATGGGCGGCAGCCAGGGCGCGGGCAACACCACGCCGGTGGCCGAGTTCAACATCTACGCCGACCCCGAAGCGGCGGCGCAGGTGTTCGAGCAGGCGCCGCGGGTGCCAGGCGGCACAAGGATGTTCGGCCTCGAGGTGTGCCGCCAGGTGCAAGGCGGCGACGCGCACGTGGCGGCGCTGCGTGCCGCCAGCCGCGGCCCGGGCGACCGGGCTGCGGTCTTCGCCGACCACCTGGACGGCTACATCGGCGTGGCGCGCCGCCGCGGTCGCGCGAGCGCACCGATGTACGACCCGACGCCGGTGGCCTGGCTCGCGCACCCCGAGTGGTTCACGCTGCAACCGGCACGCGTGGAGGTGGAGCTGAAAGGCAGCTTCACGCGCGGCATGACGGTTTGCGAGCTGCGCGTGCCGCGGCGGGCGGTGGCCAACGCCGAGGTGGCAGTCGCAGCCCAGGGCGACGAGGTGATGGCCTGGGCGGTGGAGATGCTGCGTGGCGTGCTCTGAGTGGCGCGAGGTTGCCGTGATGTCGACGTTGCCGGCGAGCTTCTTCCGCGAACTGCCGAAGGTCGAGCTGCACTGCCACCTGCTCGGCACCGTGCAAAGGGCGACGCTTGGCGAGTGGGTGCGGCGCGAGAAGGCGCCGATCAGCGACGCCGAGATCGAGGCCTTCTACACGCGCGGCGACAAGCCCGTGGGCGTGCTGCGCGTGTTTCGGGCGCTGGAGCAGCAGTTGATGCGCCACGCCGACGACCTGGCGCGGTTGACGCGCGAATACCTCGGCGCTGCGGCCGCGCACAACGTGCGCCACGCCGAATTCTTCTGGAACCCCACCGGCGCGGTGCGTGACAGCCGCATCGCCTATGCCGATGGCCTCGCGGCGATCGCCGCGGCGATGCGCGCTGCCGAACGCGAGCACGGCATCACCTCGCGCCTCATTGCCGCCATCGACCGCGAAGGCACGCCGCGCGAGGCGCGGGAGATGGTGCAGTGGGTGGTGGCGCACCTGCGCGGCCACGAGGGCGTCGTCGCCGGCATCGGCATCGACTACCGCGAGACCGACCGGCCACCGGAACTGTTCACCGAGGCGTATGTGCTGGCGCGCCGGCATGGCCTGAAGGCGACGGCGCACGCCGGCGAGTTCGGTTGCGCGTGGACGAACGTGCGCACCGCGGTCGAGGTGCTGAAGGTGGATCGCATCGACCACGGCTATACCGTCGTCGATGCGGCGCTCGGCCGCACCGGCGCAACGGATGCGGCCGCCTCGGCATCGGCCCCGGTGAACGAAGCCGCCGCGGCGCGCGCCTTCATCGACCGCTGCCGCGAACGCGGCATCGTCTTCACGGTGGTGCCGACGAATTCGTACTACCTGCGCACGCTGCCCAAGGAGCGCTGGGCGCTCGACCATCCGATCCGCGCGATGCCGGGGCTCGGGATCGCGATTCACCCGAACTCCGACGACCCGGCGTTGCACCGGGTGACGCCCACCGAGGCCTGGCAGAAGATGCACGCAGCCTTTGGCTTCGGCGTCGAAGACCTGCGCGCTTTCATGTGCCACGGCATCGCCGCGGCGTGGGTGGACGAGGCGACGCGGCAGCGCTGGAGTGCCGGGTTCGAGCGGGAATTCGAAAGGATCTGCTCGCCGGGCGGCTTCCCGAGCCCGGACCCGGCAGCCTCGGCCGGCCGCTGCTGAACTGCTCGGCAATCTGGCCAGCGGGGATTGAGCAACTGGCCGGTTCATGACGCCAAGGCAAGGTTCAGCGCTGCGACGGTGCGCGGATTTACTTGTCGGCAGTGACTGCCGGGATCCGGGCTGGCATCGATATCACCCGGGACCGGGATGCCGCCGAGGCTGCGGAAATCGAAGCCTGGCTTTTAGAGCTCTTGCGCACGCCCCCGCACAATGTCACTGATGGCCCGGGTCAAGTGTTGACGAATGGGCCGGCGGCGGGGAACGCGAGCCGGCGGCGAACGCGGGTTCGATTCTTTCGATGCGCGCGGCGGCAAGCCTGCCCCGCGCGACGAGGCTTCACACCACCTCGACCGTCAGCCCAGGGTCGAACAGCGCGTTCTCGTTCACGCCGCCCTTGGCGTAGCCGCGCGGGTTGCACAGCACGCGCGTGCCGTTGCACCGGTAGTCGAAGCTGTCGTGCGTGTGGCCGTGGATCCACAGGCCCACGCGGCGGGCGTCGAGCAGGTGCCCGGCTTGCGAAACGAAGCCCGCGTTCAAGGCCGAGCCGGCGAACCGCGGGTGGATGCTTGCCGGCGTCGGCGCGTGGTGCGTGATGACGACGGTCGGCCCCGCGTGCGGCCGCGCCAGTTCGCTGGCCAGCCAGCGGCTTTGCCTGGCGAACAGGTCCGCCGTGTCCTGCGGCGTGAGCAGGGCCTGTGCAGGCGGCGCGGCGGCGCGGATGCGGCTGAAGTCGCGCATCAGGCGCTGCGCTTCGGCCATGGCCAGTGTCCTGGCTTCTCCTTCGCCGAGGAGCTTGAAGTCGGCCCACAGCGTGGTGCCGAGGAAGCGCACGCCGTCGAGTTGCACGGTGCCGCCGTCCAGCAGGTGCACCTGCGTGCCCTCGCACAGCCGCCGCAGCTCGTGCAGCGTTTCCCCGATGCTGCTGCCGTAGAACTCATGGTTGCCCGGCACGTAGAGAACCGGCTTGTCGTAGCCCAGCGCCCAGGCCACCGCTTCGCGCGGGCGGGCGATGTCGCCGGCCAGCACCACCACGTCGGCGTCCGCGGCACGCGGCTGCTCCATCGCCTGGTAGCCGAGGTGCAGGTCGGAAAGGACGTGCAGCTTCATTCGGCCGCCAGTGTGCCCGCGAGGCCGCGGGCACGTCAGGCGTGTGGCCGAGCAGCAGATCCAGCGCTACGAGGCCACGCAGTACTGCGGCGTGGCGGCGGAGCGGCTGCAGGAGGTGGCCGATGCGCTCAGGCTGCGGGTGCGGGAAGTGTTCACCCTCGAAAAGGCGTGAGCCGGCTGGCTGGCGAAGCGGCGGGGGTGATCACTTGCAGTGTCCGGCGTCGAGGGGCACGCCCGCGGCCGTGCGCCTGCTAGAGTCGCGCGCCACAATTCGCCGCCATGCTCGAAGCGCCGCTCACACCCTCGCCTTCGCTGCCGCTTTCGGGCAAGCACATCGTGCTCGGTTTGTCCGGCGGCGTGGCCTGCTACAAGTCCGCCGAGCTCGCGCGCGAACTCGTGAAGGCGGGCGCCACGGTGCAGGTGGTGATGACCGACGCCGCCTGCCGCTTCATCACGCCGGCGACGATGCAGGCGCTGACCAACCGGCGGGTGTTCACCAACCAGTGGGACGAGCGCGAGCCGAACCACATGCCGCACATCAACCTCACGCGCGAGGGTGCGCATGCAGTGGTGGTGGCGCCGGCGAGCGCTGACTTCATCGCGCAGGTCGCGCAGGGGCGCGCCGATGAGTTGCTGGCGCTGATGTGCCTGGCGCGGCCGTTGTCGGGTGCCGCGGGCGGCAAGCCGGTGCCGCTGCTGCTGGCCCCGGCGATGAACCGCGAGATGTGGGCGCACCCGGCCACGCAGCGCAACGTGGCGCAGGTGCGGGCCGACGGCGCCACCGTGCTCGGCCCCGCCGCCGGCGACCAGGCCTGCGGCGAGATCGGCGACGGCCGCATGCTCGAAGCGGCCGAGTTGCGCGACGAACTGATCGCGTTCTTCCAGCCCAAGCTGCTGGCCGGCCGCGACGTGCTGGTGACCGCCGGCCCGACGTTCGAAGCCATCGACCCGGTGCGCGGCATCACCAACCACAGCAGCGGCAAGATGGGCTTCGCCATCGCCCGCGCCGCGGCCGAGGCCGGCGCGCGCGTCACGCTCGTCGCCGGCCCGGTGCACCTGCCGACGCCGCGCGGCGCGGTGCGGCGCATCGACGTGCGCAGTGCCGAGCAGATGCTCGCCGCGGTGCTGCCCGAAGCGAAGCGGCACGAGATCTTCGTGGCCACGGCAGCGGTGGCCGATTGGCGGCCGGCGAACGCCGCCGAGCAAAAGCTCAAGAAGGACGGCTCGGGCCGCGTGCCGGCGCTTTCGTTCGTCGAGAACCCCGACATCCTCGCCACGGTGGCGAAGCTGCCGCCCGCCGAGCGCCCGTTCTGCGTCGGCTTCGCTGCCGAGAGCCACGACATCGTGCGCCATGCGCGCGAGAAGCTGGCGCGCAAAGGCGTGCCGCTGATCGTGGCCAACAACGGCCCGGCCACCTTCGGGCGCGACGACAACGCGCTCGTGCTCGTCGATGCGCAAGGCGAGCGCGAGTTGCCGCCCGGCGACAAGCTGGCGCTGGCACGGGCGCTGGTGGCCGAGATCGCCGCGCGGGTGCCGCCGCGGCGAAGCGGTGCGAAGGGCTGATGCCTGCCTGATCCCTTCTTCTGTTGCCCTCAGGCTGTCCCTCCGGTTCTTCCTCCGGTTCTTCCTCGCGGCCCCTGACATGACGACCATCGACCTGCGCGTGCTCGACCCGCGCATCGCCGAAACCCTGCCGGCCTACGCCACGCCGGGCAGCGCCGGCCTCGACCTGCGCGCCTGCGTCGATGCGCCGCTGGTGCTCGAACCGGGCCAGGCGGCGCTCGTGCCCACGGGGCTCTCGATGCATATCGGGGACCCCGGCCTTTGCGCAATGCTGCTGCCGCGTTCGGGTCTCGGGCACAAGCAGGGCATCGTGCTGGGCAACCTCGTCGGCCTCATCGACAGCGATTACCAGGGGCCGCTGATGGTGAGCTGCTGGAACCGCGGCGCAGCGGCGGTCACGATCCAGCCGCTGGACCGCATCGCGCAGATGGTCATCGTGCCCGTGGTGCAGGCGCGCTTTCGCGTCGTCGAGCGCTTCGAGGAGAGCGCGCGCGGCGAGGGCGGCTTCGGCTCGACCGGGCGCGCCTGAGGCCCCTTTGTCCCTCTCCCGTTGGCGGGAGCGGAGCAGTCAGTGCAGCGTGCGGCCGCCGCCGGGGCGGATGTTCGCGCCGCTGCCCAGCACCGTCACCGGCGCTTCGCCGACGCTGCCGGCTTGCACTTCTTCCTCGGTGGCTTCGCGCACGTCGCGCACCTGGATGTGCAGGCGCAGCGCCATGCCCGCCAGCGGGTGGTTGGCGTCGAGCACCACGTGCGAGGGGTAGACCTCGGTGACGATGTACACCGCGTCGGCCGGCATGCCCGGCGTCGCGTGGCCCTTGGGCAGCCCTTCGTAGGCCATGCCGGCTTCCACCGGCTCGGCGAAGAGCTTGCGCTCCTCGAAGCACACGAGTTCGGGCCGGTAGTCGCCGAAGGCGTCGGCCGGTTCGAGCTGCAGATGCAGCTCGTCGCCGCTCACGTGCCCGGCGAGCGCCTGTTCCACCTTGGCCAGCAGGTCGTCGCCGCCGTAGAAGAATTCCACCGGCTCGGCCAGTTCGTCCAACGGGCGGTTCTGCGCGTCGGAGAGCTTCCACGTGAGGCTGACGACGCAGGGGTTGGCGATCTCCATGCGTGCCGATCATGGCACAGGCCCCCGAAGCCCTTGCGGCGTGTCCGCTGGCCAGGCCGGCCTGCTGCGCGGCGAGCGGCGAACAGCGACAGCGAGCAGCGAGCAGCGCGGCGCGGCGCGGCGGAAGGCCGCGCGACCGCGCCGACAATGCGAGCGGCATGCGCGCCGAAGACATCGACCTCCGACACCCCACGCCACTGCTGGGCGGTCTCAGCCCGCAGGCATTCATGCGCCGGTACTGGCAGCGCCGGCCGCTGCTCGTGCGCGGGGCCTGGCCCGGCGTGCAGCCGCCGCTGCCGCGGCCGCAGCTCTTCGCGCTGGCGGCCAGCGAGTGCGTCGAGTCGCGCCTCGTCGAGCGCACCGGCGGCGGCCCGCGCGACTGGCGCGTGCGCCACGGGCCGTTCGCGCGCCGGGCACTGCCGCCGCTGTCGCGCGCGCGCTGGACGCTGCTGGTGCAGGGCCTGGACCTGCACGTGGCGGCGGCGCACGACATGCTCGCGCCGTTTCGCTTCGTGCCGGCAGCGCGCCTGGACGACCTGATGGTCTCGTGGGCGAGCGACGGCGGCGGCGTCGGCCCGCACGTCGACGCCTACGACGTGTTCCTGCTCCAGGTCTCGGGGCGGCGCCGCTGGCGCGTCGCGCCGCCGGCGCCGGGCGACGCGGCGTTCGTCGCGAGGCTGCCCTTGAAGATCCTGCGCCGCTTCGTGCCGGTGCACGAGTGGGTGCTCGAGCCGGGCGACATGCTGTACCTGCCGCCGCTGTGGGGCCACGACGGCGCCGCCGTCGGCGGCGACTGCATGACCTGCTCGGTGGGCTTTCGCACGCCTTCGGCCGGTGGCCTGGCCGGTGAACTGCTGCAGAGGCTGGCCGATGCGGCGGCCACCGAAGCGACGCGCCATCCGCGCCACTACACCGACGCCGCACAGGCGGCCACGGCGAGGCCGGGCGCCGTGCCGGCGGCACTGCAACGGTTCGCCGAGCGTGCCGTGGCCATGGCGCTGCGTGAACCGCAGGCGCTGGCGCGTGCTTTGGGCGAAGTGCTCAGCGATCCGAAACCGCAGGTGTGGTTCGATGCGGGCGATCGCTTGCCGCCGCGCTGCGGCGTTCGGCTGGACGCGCGAACGCGCCTGCTCTACGACGCGCACCATCTCTTCATCAACGGCGAGGCGCTGCGCCTGGAAGGCGGCGCGGCGCACGGGTTGCGACGGCTGGCCGATCGGCGCGAACTGACCGCCGGCGAGGTGTCACGGCTGGCCCCCGATGCGCTACGCTGCCTGTCGCAGTGGGCTGAAGCAGGCTGGTTGCACGCCGCGACCAAGGCCGTGGCGCGCGCTGCGCCGGTGCGCAGCGAGCGCAAAGCGAAGGAGCGTGGGCGATGAGTGAAGACCTGGACTCCGAAGCGCCGGCGATCGACTCGCGCGCCGGCTTCGCCGCGGCGATCCGCTGGGGCTTCGCGCGCGCGATGCGCGAAGGCGGCCGCACACGCCGCATCGTCTGCGTCGACCGCGACTTCGCGCTGTGGCCGCTCGACGAGCCGCCGCTGCTGTCGTCGCTCACCGCGTGGCTGAAGGGCGGTGCGCAGCGGCAGCTCGTGCTGCTGGCGGCCACCTACGACGACGTGCCGCGGCGGCATTCGCGCTTCGTCGCCTGGCGGCGCCTGTTCACGCACGCGGTGTCGCCCTACGTCGCGCCCGAAGACATTGCCGGCGCGTTGCCCACGCTGCTGCTCGACGACGGCGGCACGCTGGTGCGGCTGATCGACGCGGTGCACTGGCGCGGCCGCGCCAGCGCCGACGAGCGCACCGCGCTGCCCTGGCGGGAGCAGATCGATGCAGTTCTGCAACGCTCGGAGCCCGGCTTCCCGGCCCAATCGCTCGGCCTGTAAAGGAAAACCCGGACCCTGCCTATAATGCGTGGTTAGGCATGCGAGGCGACCCGCCACGGATTGGCTCGTTGTCTATCTTGTCCGGCAGGCCGCCGGGTCTGGCAGGTCCTTCCGCTCCACCCGAGCCGCGAAGGGCCGGCGCAGTTCGGCCGCACCTGCGACTCCCCGACTCAGCCTTCCACTCAAAACTCTCTCGAGGACACACGCAATGAACAAGTCGCTCGTTCTGGCTTCCCTGGTCGCTACCGTCGCGCTGGCCGCCTGCGGCAAGAAGGAAGCGCCCCCGGCCCCGCCGGCGCCCCCGCCGGCCGCTGCTCCGGCGCCTGCGGCTGCCCCGGCTGCCGCCGAGGCCGCTTCGGCCGTCGGCTCGGCCGCCTCGGCCGTGGCGGGTGCCGCGTCGGCCGCTGCCGGCGCCGTGCAGGCCGCCGCTTCGGCTGCTGCCGCTGCCGCGAGCAAGTGATTGCGCAGGCCCGCCGAAGCGGGCCGCCAAGCAGCTTGCGAAGTGCAAAGGCCGCCCTCGGGCGGCCTTTGTCGTTCTCGGATCCTGCTCGCCGCGCTCGCGCGGCCCTCGTAACCCTGGGCGCTACTTCAGGTCTTCGACCAACCGCGCCACGATGCGTTGGCCGTTCTCGCCGCTGGCGGTGCCGCCGTCGGAGGTGAGCACGTCGACCGTGGTCCGGGTGCCCGCGCCCTTGAGCACGATGCGGTAGCGCACGGGCGTCTGGGGATCCTTGGCGCCCCCGAACACGCGGGCGAAGAAGTTCGGCTCGTCCTGTCCGGCCACCTTGGGGTCGGAGTAGCGCACGAAGTAGGTGCCGGCGGCGCGGTCCCGGTCTTCGACCGTGAAGCCGCCGCGGTCGAGCACCAGACCGACGCGGCGCCAGGCGCGGTCGAAGGGCTCATCCACTTCCATGCTGGCGCGGTCGCTGCCCGCAGCCGTGGTGACGCGGGCGCGTGCCGCCGGCTGCGGGGCGGCGGACACGGTCGCCACGGCGGCGTTGACGGCCTGTGCCGGCGGCTTGGTGCCGCTGTCGGCTGCAGCGGCCGCGCCGGCCGGGGCCAGCGCCAGCATCAGCCGCGCCAGCATCTCCGCTTCGAGGCCGGGGTCGCTCTCGCGCGCACGCCACGAGGTCTGGTCGCGCATCGGGCCGCTGATCACTTCCTCGACGCCGCGGTGCGAGATGTACACCTCCACCGCGCCGTCGGGGGTGCGCTCCAGGCGCGTGCGGTACAGGTCGCGCTCGCCGGTGTCGAAGAGGTTGCGCGCGATCGAGCCGATCAGGTTGCGCACCACGTCGGCGGGCAGCTTGGCGCGGTTCTCCGACCAGTTGGTCTCCATCACGCCGGCGGCGGCGTTGTCCACCGTCAGCGTGAAGCCGGTTTTCTCCCAGAAGGTCTTGATCTTCGGCCAGAGCTGCTCGGGGGTCTGCTGCGCGACGACGAGCCAGCGCTGCTGGCCGGCGCGCTCGATGCGCATGTTCTCCAGCTGCGTGAGGGCCACGGTGGCCGCCGCGCCCGCTGCAGCAGCCGATGCCGATGCGGCCGGCGCCGACGCCGCGCCGGATGCAGCACTGGCGGCGCTGGCCGCGCTGACCGCACCCCCGGGCCCCACCGGCTGGTAGCGCGAGTCGCGGGCGAGCTGCGTCAGGTCGGGCGGGATGTCCAGCGGCTTCGTCCTCACCGCCTCGGTGCGGTAGTCGACCTTGTCGCCGCCGAAGAGGCCTTCGTTCGACGTGCACGCGGCCAGACCCAGCACGGCGGCCAGCGCCGCCGCAGCGGCGGCCGGGGCGCGAAGCGGGCCCGCACCCGCAGCCGCGCAGCGCTCGCCCGGCTGCTTCGGCGAGGGTTGCTGTGCCGCCGCGCTCGGGCGGGCATCGGAATGAAAGGTCACGATCACGTTCTCCGGCAAGGGCCGCGAGCGGCCTGCCCTGGCATGCAATGAAGCGAACGGGGTTGCCGAAGCCGCGCCGGCGGCTCAGCCCGCAAGCCCGGCGCTGCGCATCGCCTCGCGCATCGTCGCCTGGCCTTCGGCGCTCAACGCCACGATCGGCGAGCGCACGTGCGGCGCGCAGCGGCCGAGCTGCGACAGCGCCCACTTCGTCGGCGCGGGGCTCGGCTCGCAGAAGAGCTGCTTGTGCAGCGGCAGCAGCTTCTGGTGCAGCGCGTTGGCGCGCTTGACGTCGCCTTCGACGGCGGCGATGCACAACTCGTGCATCGCCTTGGGGGCCACGTTGGCGGTGACGCTCACGGTGCCGTGGCCGCCGAGCAGCATCAGCGCGATCGCGGTGCCGTCGTCGCCCGAGTACAGCGAGAAGCCCTCCGGCACCTGCCGGATGAGCCACGCGGCGCGCTCGATGTTGCCGGTGGCGTCCTTGAGGCCGACGACGCCGGGCACTTGCGCCAGCCGGACCGTCGTCTCCACCGACAGATCGGCCACGGTGCGGCCGGGCACGTTGTACAGCACCAGCGGCAGGTCCACCGCCTCGGCGATGGCCCTGAAGTGGCGGTAGATGCCTTCCTGAGAAGGCCGGTTGTAGTAGGGCACCACCGAGAGGTGGCAGTCGGCGCCGACCTTCTTGGCGAAGCGGGTCAGCTCGATCGCCTCGGCGGTGCTGTTGGCGCCAGTGCCGGCCATGATCGGCACGCGGCGGGCGGCCTTCTTCGCCTGCTCGACGGCGACGCGGATGACCTCGCAGTTCTCCTCCATCGACACCGTGGGCGACTCTCCGGTGGTGCCGACGACGCCGATGCAGTCGGTGCCTTCGGCGATGTGCCAGTCGATGAGGCGCCGCAGCGCCTCGTAGTCGATGCGGCCGTCTTCGTGCATCGGCGTGACCAGCGCGACGATGCTGCCAATGATCGGGTTCATGTTTGAGCGGTCCCCAGGGGCGTCACTGCCCGCGGCGGCAGGAGCCTGCGCGCCTCGAAGTCGCCGATTCTAGGCGGCGCCACTGCCACCAGCCGCTGCACGCGGCGCTCGGGCTCGGCCTCGAGGCCGTCCTCGTAGGCCACGGTGCGCAGGCCCGCGAAGGCGCTCAGCAGTTCGCCCGGCTGCAGCAGGAACTGCGGCTTGCTCGGCCGGCCGTAGCGCTGCTGGCCCTCGGCGAAGGTCTCGTAGACCAGCACGCCGCCGCTTTCGAGCGCCTGAGCGATGCGCGGCAGCAGCGGCCGCCACAGGTAGTGGGTGACGACGATGCCGTCGAAGCGGCGCTCCGCCAACGGCCAGGGCGAGCCGTCTTCGAGGTCGGCGACGACGATCTCGGCCAGCGGCCGCAGCGCTTCGACCGCCGCCGCGTCGCGGTCGACGCCGGTGACGCGAAAGCCCTGCGCAGCCAGCCAGCGCAGGTGCCGGCCGCTGCCGCACGCGAGGTCGAGCACCGTGCCGCCGGCGGCGACCAGCGGCGCCCAGCGCGTCAGCCAGGCCGAGGGAGTGGGCGTCGCCTCGTGCATGCGCGGCGGCCCGAGTTCAGAAGCACGACCACAGCCTGTCGGCCAGGTCGAGCATCAGGTGCGGATCGAGGTAGCTCATCGCCACCAGCGCGAGCACCGCGGTCGCGGCGGTCCACCCGAGAAGGCGCGGTGCGAGCTTCATGCCGAATGTTGAAACCGACGGGTCGCGGCCGGTCGTTTCACGCCGACTTCAGCGCCGGGCGCACGATCGCCGTCTCGCGCACCGGCAGGTTGATCAGCATCGCCGCCACGCCCAGCGCCACGGTGATCCACCACACCACCTCGTAGCTGCCGGTGGCGTCGTACAGGCGCCCGCCCAGCCACACGCCGAGGAAGCTGCCGATCTGGTGGCTCAGGAAGACGAAGCCGCCGAGCATGCTCATGTGCCGCACGCCGAAGATCTGGGCCACGAGGGCGTTGGTGGGCGGCACCGTCGACAGCCACAGCAGGCCCATCGCGGCGGAGAAGACATACACGCTAGCTGCCGACAGCGGCGCCAGCACGAAGGCCGTGATGACCACCGCGCGCAGCCCGTAGATCGCCGCCAGGATGTGCTTCTTCGCCAGCCGCTGCCCGAGCGTGCCGGCGGCGTAGGTGCCGAAGACGTTGAACAGGCCGATCAGCATCAGCGCCACCGTGGCCACCTCGGGGCCGAAGCCCTTGTCCTTGAGGTAGCTGGGCATGTGCACGCCGATGAACACCACCTGGAAGCCGCAGACGAAGTAGCCCGCGGTGAGCAGCAGGAACGGCGGATGCGAGAACGCCTCGCGCAGCGCTGCGCCCAGGCTCTGGTGCGCGCTGCCGCCCGCGTGCGCGCCCTGCGCCGGTTCGCGCAGGCCGAAGGCGAGCGGCAGGATCGCCAGCGCCAGCGCGGCGCAGATCAGGAGCGCCGTGTGCCAGCCGGTCGAGCCGATGAGCCAGGTCTCCACCGGCACCATCAGAAACTGGCCGAACGAACCCGCCGCGGCGGTGATGCCCATCGCCCACGAGCGCCGGGCCGGGTCGACCTGGCGGCCGATGACGCCGTAGATCACCGCGTAGGTGGTGCCGCTTTGCGCCAGCCCCAGCAGCACGCCGGCGCTGCCCATGAACGCCAGGCCGGAGGTGGAAAGCGCCATCAGCACGAGGCCCAGCGCGTACAGCACGCCGCCGGCCAGCAGCACGCGGAAGGCGCCGAAGCGGTCGGCCAGCGCGCCGGCCACCGGCCCGGCGAGGCCCCACGCGAGGTTCTGCACCGCCATCGCGAAGGCGAACGTCTCGCGCGTCCAGCCGCGGTCCATCGTGATCGGCTGCAGCCACAGGCCGAAGCCGTGCCGGATGCCCATCGACAGCGTGACGACGGCGGCGCCGCACAGCAGCACCTGGGCCATCGACAGGTGTGCCGGTGCGGCGCCCGGTGCGCCGGCCGCGCCCGGTGCGGCGGCGGTGGGGGTCTGCGTGCTCATGGCGCCGATTCTCTTGGAAACGGCAATCCCCGCTGTGTCGCTGCGGCGCCATTACAGTGCGGCGCGGCTTCGGGGCTGGCGCCGGGGCAAGGAGACAGGCTTGAAGGTTCTGGTGCTCGGCAGCGGCGTCGTCGGCACGTCGATCGCCTGGTACCTGGCGCGCGCCGGCCACGAGGTGACCGTGGTCGAGCGCCAGCCGGGGCCGGCGCTGGAGACGAGCTACGCCAACGCCGGCGAGGTGTCGCCGGGCTACAGCGCGCCGTGGGCCGGGCCGGGCGTGCCGGTGAAGGCGATCAAGTGGATGCTGATGCAGCACAGCCCGCTGGTCATCTGGCCGATGCTCGACCCGGCGATGTGGCGCTGGGGGCTGGCGATGCTGGCCAACTGCACGGCCAGGGCCTACGCGCTCAACAAGAGCCGCATGGTGCCGCTGGCCGAATACAGCCGCGACTGCCTGAAGGCGCTGCGCGCCGAGACCGCCATCGCCTACGACGAGCGCACGCAAGGCACGCTGCAGCTCTTTCGCACGCACAAGCAACTCGACGGCATCGGCGGCGACGTCGAGGTGCTGAAGCAGTACGGCGTGCCCTTCGAGGTGCTCGACCGCGAAGGCTTCTGCCGGGTCGAGCCGGCGCTGAGGCTGACGCGGGAGAAGTTCGTCGGCGCGCTCAGGCTGCCCGGCGACGAGACCGGCGACTGCTTCAAGTTCACGAGCAGCCTCGCCGAGATGGCGCGCGCGCGCGGCGTCGCGTTCCGCTTCGGAACCGCGATCCTCGGCGTCGAAGTGGCCGGCGGCCAGGTCAGCGGCGTGCGCACCGCCGCCGGCGTGCTGCAGGCCGACCGCTACGTGCTGGCGCTGGGCAGCTACTCGACGCCGATGCTGAAGACGATCGGCATCCGCATCCCAGTGTACCCGGTGAAGGGCTACTCGATCACGGTGCCGATCACCGACCCCGCCGGCGCGCCCGAGTCGACGGTGATGGACGAGACGCACAAGGTGGCCGTCACGCGCCTGGGCGAGCGCATCCGCGTCGGTGGCACGGCCGAGCTCGCCGGCTACAGCCTGGCGCTGCGCGAGCCGCGCCGCGCGACGCTCAGCCATGTCGTCAACGACCTCTTCCCCAGGGGCGGCGACGTCGGCCGCGCAACCTTCTGGTGCGGCTTGCGGCCGATGACGCCCGACGGCACGCCCATCGTCGGGCCGACGCGCTACGCCAACCTGCTGCTGGCCACCGGCCACGGCACGCTCGGCTGGACGATGGCCGCGGGCACCGGCCGCGTCGTCGCCGATCTGGTCAGCGGCCGCCAGCCCGAGATCGACGTGAGTGCGCTGGCGTTGTCGCGCTACGGTTGATGCCGCGCGCCCGCTGCGCTGGCCCGCTTGACACCGCGGCCGCGGCCTCAGGCGCGCAGTGCGCTGGCGCTGTCCGCGCCGGCCGCGTGTTCCGCATGGGACGCCACCTTCGCGCTCGCGCCCTCGGGGCCGAAGCGCTACTGGACACGCTGCAGCGCGACGCGGCCGCCGTGCGCGGTGCCGCCGGCGGCGGGGTCCAGCAGGGCGGTGAACTCGCCGGCGAGCCTTGCCGAGCCGGCGCGGTTGAGGTGGTAGCCGTCGGGCATGTAGAGGTCGACGCCGCTGGCCGAGCGCGTGCTGCACATCCCGCCGGCGCAGAAGAAGCCGCGCAGGTCCGCCAGCGTCGCGCCGGTGCGCCCGGCCACCGCGGCCAGGCCCTGCCGCGCTGCGCTCTGCCAGGCGTCGGCATCGCTGCGCGGCATCGAACCGAAAGGCCGCGCGCAGGCGTGCAGCAGCACCTCCCAGCCGCGGCACTGGCCATGCTGCATCGGGTGCTCGTGCGAGACGAACTGCGGGATGGTCTGGATCAGCGTCACCTCGTGGCCCGCATCCTGCAGCGAACGCACCGCGCGCGCGAGCCCTTCGTTCATCGCGGCGGCGTTGTCGCGTGCCGCCTGTGAGGCGGTGCTGCTCGCGCCGTCGAAGCGGCCGCTGGCGCTGATGCGGTAGTCGGCATCCCGCCAGTAGCGATCGACCGACGCGACGAGCACCGTGCCCGGCGACTGCGCCTTCAACCACGCCAGCGCCGACTCGAACGCGGCGCGACACTCGGCGCCGAAGGCGGGCTCGGCGTCGCGCCTCAGCCAGGCATCGACGAAGGGGCAGCCGGCGGTGGTGAGGGTGACCACCGGCCGCTGGCGTGCGCGGCCTGCGGCG
This sequence comes from Rubrivivax sp., assembly GCA_016790425.1. Taxonomy (GTDB): domain Bacteria; phylum Pseudomonadota; class Gammaproteobacteria; order Burkholderiales; family Burkholderiaceae_C; genus Rubrivivax. Next base: position 4,735 of record JAEUPF010000154.1, on the reverse strand, counting down.
ATGAGCGCGTCGCTGAACTGCTGCGCGTTCGAGTCGCCGACGAGGTAGACCGGCGCGCCCGCAGCACCGGCGTTCCAGCGACAGGCCGCGAGGTCCTTCGCCGCCACCGGCGCGCGCTGCGAGCAGCCGCGGCCGTCGTCCAGGCCGGTGGGCCGCATCGCCAGCGCGGCGCGCTCGGCGCGCAGGGCCGCGTTGCCGAACCAGGCTTCGGCAGCGACGTGCAGGGTGGCTGCCAGGGCGACCGGCGCGGCGATCGTCGCCGCGGCCAGGGCCCTCCAGCTCCGCTTCGGCGTGCGCACGCGCCCGCCGTCCGTGCGCGACCGCGCCGCCAGCCGCAGTGGCTGTTCGACGCCGCGGTACGAGGCGATGGCAATGGGAAACGACAGCAGCAACGCGGCCGCGCTCGCGCTCGCGGACCCCGGCCACAGCTCCTGCGCCAGCGCGACCAGAGGCCAGTGCCACAGGTACAGCGAGTACGACCAGTCGCCGATGGCCGTGAGCGGCCGCGCCGAGAGCCCGCGCGACACGGCGTTGCCGCCGTTGCCCGAGCCGGCGACGATCAACAGCACGGTCGAGGCCACCGGCAGCAGCGTCCACGCGCCGGGGAAAGGCGTCGCCGGGGTGATCAGCGCCACCGAGGCGACCAGTCCGAGCGCACCCAGCGCGCCGGCAAGCGTGCCCGCGGCGCCTCGCGGTGCGCTCGCGCTTGCGCGTGCGGCGCCGCTCGCGTTCGGGCCACGCCAGGCCAGCAGCAAGGCCACCGCGCTGCCGGCAGCGAACTCCCAGGCACGGGTCAGCGGACTGTAGAAGCCGATGAGGCCGGACCACCATGCCCCCGCCTCGGGCAAGGCCTGCGCCGCTGCGGCCGCGGCGAGCGCGAACGACGCCGCGGCCACGAAGGCCGTCATCACGAGCGGCGCGAACGCGCGTGTGCTGCGCGCCGGGCCGGCTCGCGCCCGCCACGCCCACGACAGCGCCAGCAGGGCCGGGAAGACGACGTAGAACTGCTCCTCGACCGACAGCGACCAGGTGTTCAGCAGCGGATTGGCGTGTGCCGGCGGGTCGAAGTAGCCGCCGGTGACATGCGCGATGACGGCGTTGGCGCCGATCAGCATCGCGCCGATGCCCGTCTTGGCCGCGATCTGCTGCGTCCCCTCGGGCGACAGCACGACCGCCGAAGCCAGCAGCGTCGCCGTGACGACGAGCGCCAGTGCCGGCACCAGCCGGCGGAAGCGGCGCAGGTAGAAGCGCGCGAAGTCGATGCGGCCCGAGGCCAGCCACTCGCGTTGCAGCATCGCGGTGATGACGAAGCCGGAGATGACGAAGAACACGTCGACCCCGACGAAGCCGCCGTGCACGCCCAGGCCGCCGTGAAAGGCGAGCACGAGCAGCACCGCCACCGCGCGCAGCCCCTGCACGTCCAGGCGGTGTTCGCTGTTCTGTGCCGGTGCCGGTGCCGGTACGGCCGCGCGCACGCGCTGGCCGGCGCAAGCCACCCGCCTGCGGCCGGCGCGCAGGAAGCCGCGCGCACCTGTCGGGTTTGCTTTCGCCATGCCCTTGCCTGCGGCCGGGGCAACGTCCGCGGCCGCGGGCACGCACAGGCATTGTTCGTGCCCGTGCGAGCGGCGGCGCGGCCGACGCCTGCCGCGCAGGCCGCCTCGGAGGCGCTGCCTAGAATCCAGCCATGCCTCCGAGTCCGAAGACATCTCCCGCCGCAGCCGCTGCCGGCGCAGCCGCGGGCACCTACGCCGAAGCGTCGATCCGCGTGCTGAAGGGCCTGGAGCCCGTGAAGCAGCGGCCGGGCATGTACACGCGCACCGACAACCCGATGCACGTGGTGCAGGAGGTCATCGACAACGCTGCCGACGAGGCGCTGGCCGGGCACGGCAAGCGCATCGGCGTCACGCTGCACGCCGACGGCAGCGTCAGCGTCGAGGACGACGGCCGCGGCATCCCTTTCGGCCTGCACCCCGAGGAGAAGGTGCCGGTGCTGGAGATCGTCTACACGCGGCTGCATGCCGGCGGCAAGTTCGACAAGGGTGCGGGCGGCGCCTACAGCTTCAGCGGCGGCCTGCATGGCGTGGGCGTCAGCGTCACCAACGCGCTGGCCCGGCGCATGGAGGTGACGGTGTGGCGCGAAGGGAAGGTGGCCCGGATCGCCTTCGCCGGCGGCGACGTGGCTGAGAAGCTGGCGGTGCAGAAGGCCGACCGGGCCGACAAGGGCAGCGAGCGCCGCTCCGGCACGCGCGTGCGCGTGTGGCCCGACCCGAAGTACTTCGACACCGCCGAGCTGCCGCGCGCCGACCTCGTGCACCTCCTGCGCAGCAAGGCGGTGCTGATGCCCGGGGTCACGGTGACGCTGGCGGTGGAGAAGAAGCAGCAGCAGCAGGACAAGGACGGCAGCGCGCCCGAGACGCAGACCTGGCTCTACAAGGGCGGCCTGCGCGACTACCTCTTGCAGAACCTGCCGGCCGAGCCGCTGATCCCGCTGTTCGAAGGCGAGCAGTACGCCGGCGTCAACGAGACCGAGAATTTCGCCGAGGGCGAAGGCGCCGCCTGGTGCGTGGCGTTCACCGAAGACGGCAATCTGCTGCGCGAGAGCTACGTCAACCTCATCCCCACGGTGGCCGGCGGCACGCACGAAAGCGGCCTCAAGGACGGCCTGTTCGCCGCCGTGAAGGGCTTCATCGAGCTGCACGCGCTGCTGCCCAAGGGCGTGAAGCTGATGCCCGAAGACGTGTTCTCGCGCGCCAGCTTCGTGCTTTCGGCCAAGGTGCTCGACCCGCAGTTCCAGGGCCAGATCAAGGAGCGGCTGAACAGCCGCGACACGCTCAGGCTCGTCTCGGGCTACGTGCGCCCGGCGCTCGAGCTGTGGCTCAACCAGCACGTCGATGTCGGCAGGAAGCTTGCCGAGCTCGTCATCCGCCAGGCGCAGACGCGCCAGCGCGCGGCGCAGAAGGTGGAGAAGAGGAAGGGCAGCGGCGTCGCCGTGCTGCCGGGCAAGCTGACCGATTGCGAGAGCCGCGACCTTGGCGTCAACGAGATCTTCCTCGTCGAAGGCGACAGCGCCGGCGGCAGCGCCAAGATGGGCCGCGACAAGGAGACGCAGGCGGTGCTGCCGCTGCGCGGCAAGGTGCTCAACACCTGGGAGGTGGAGCCGGGCCGCCTGTTCGCCAACACCGAGATCCACGACATCGCGGTGGCGCTGGGTGTCGACCCGCACGGGCCCCCTCCCTACGAAGGAAGCGAGCCTGACCTGAGCGGCCTGCGCTACGGCAAGGTCTGCATCCTCTCGGACGCCGACGTCGACGGCTCGCACATCCAGGTGCTCTTGCTGACGCTGTTCTTCCGCCATTTCCCCAAGCTCGTCGAGCGCGGGCACGTGCGCATCGCCAAGCCGCCGCTGTACCGCATCGACGCGCCGGCGCGCGGCAAGCGGCCCGCGGCGAAGATCTACGCCCTCGACGACGGCGAGCTCGAAGCGGCGCTGGACAAGCTGCGCAAGGAAGGCGCGCGCGAAGGCAGCTGGACCATCAGCCGTTTCAAGGGCCTGGGCGAGATGAACGCCGAGCAGTTGTGGGAGACGACGCTCAACCCCGAGACGCGGCGCCTGCTGCCCGTGGGCTGGGGCGAACCCGGCCAGGCCAGCAGCTTCGAGGCGACGACCAAGGTGCTGGCGCAGCTGATGGGCAAGGGCGAGGCCGCCGCGCGCCGCGAGCTGATGGAGCAGCACGGCGACGCGGTCGAGGTGGACGTCTGAGGTGGACGTCCAGGGTGGACGCCAAAGGCGGGCGCTTGAGGTGGACGCTTGAGGTGGACGCTCAAAAGGTGGACGCTTAACTTGGACGTCTCGTGAGCGACAGGCCTTCGCCGCCCGCACCGCACGACGGCCAGCGCGCCGCCGGGCTCGGCAGCGGCGGCCCCGTGCGCCTGCGCCCGACGATGCTGTCCGACCTGGACTTCGTGCTCACGGTGGAAACGGACGCGCGCAACCTGCCCTTCATCACGCCGTGGGAACGCACGCAGCACGAGGCGGCGGTGCGCATCCCGGACTTCCGCCACTTCATTGTCGAGACCGGCCGCAACGACGAGGAGGCCGGCCGCGAGGGCTTCATCATCCTGCAAGGCTGCCGCAACCCGCACCGCAGCGTCGAGCTCAAGCGCATCGTGCTCAGGCCTGCGCACCACGGCCGCGGCCTCGGGCGCGAATGCGTGCGCCTGCTCAAGCGCATGGCCTTCCGCGACCTCGGCGCACACCGCTTCTGGCTCGACGTGAAGTCGCTCAACACCCGCGCGCTGGCGCTGTACGCGAGCGAGGGCTTCGTCGAGGAAGGCCGGCTGCGCGAAAGCGTGCGCCTGGCCGGCGCCGCGGGCCTCACCGACGCGGCCGGCTACGACTCGCTGGTGGTGATGAGCCTGCTCGACCGCGAGTACGCCGCGCGGGTGGCGCTGGGGAAGGAGTAGACAACAGCTGCGGCGCGGGAGGCGCAGCCGTCGGCTGCGCACCCTGGCCTGCCGAGGTTGTGGCGCGCCAAGGCCGCCGGGTGGCCGGCTCTGCTCGTGTCCTCCTTCGAGGGCCCGGCTCCGCCGGCGCTCCGCAGGGCCCTCGAATTCCCCCTTGACCTCGCTGAGCCGGCCACCCCGCGGCCTTGGCGGGGACACGGGTCGCAGTGCGAGCGACGGCATGCCACTGTCCGTGCAGATCCGGCCGACGGGGTGCCCCGCGCCGCGAGGT
>JAEUPF010000137.1 GCA_016790425.1 Rubrivivax sp. | reverse complement strand
GCGCGATTCGCTGCAATGGCTGCTCGAGGGCAAGGACTACCGCGTCAAGTGCTTCGACTCGAGCGAGTCGTTCCTCTCGCGCTTCGACCCGCGCGAAGTCGCCTGCCTGATCGCCGACATCCGCATGGAAGGCATGAGCGGGCTCGATCTGCAGGACCGCCTGCTCGAGCGCAAGAGCCCGTTGCCGATCGTCTTCATCACCGGCCACGGCGACGTGCCGATGGCGGTGCAGACGATGAAGAAGGGGGCGATGGACTTCATCGAGAAGCCGTTCAAGGAAGAGGAACTGCTCGGCCTCGTCGAACGCATGCTCGAGCAGGCGCGCACCGCCTTCAGCCAGCACCAGGAGCAGGCGAGCCGCGACGCGCTGCTCAGCCGCCTGACCACGCGCGAGGCGCAGGTGCTCGAGCGCATCGTCGCCGGGCGGCTGAACAAGCAGATCGCCGACGACCTGGGCATCAGCATCAAGACGGTCGAGGCGCACCGCGCCAACATCATGGAGAAGCTCAACGCCAACACGGTGGCCGACTTGCTGAAGATCGCACTCGGCGCGCAGTCGAAGGCCTGAGCCGGCGCTCCAGCGGAAACACGACGAGGCCGCAGCGATGCGGCCTCTTGCATTGCCAAGGCCCACATGCCCGAAACGAACCCCGCCGAGGCCGCGCCGACGCTCGCCCGCCTGATCGACGGCAAGGCGCTGGCGCAGCACATCCGCGCCGAGGTGGGCGCGCGCGCCGCGGCGCTGGCCGCACGCGGCACCCGGCCGGGGCTGGCGGTCATCCTCGTCGGCGACGACCCCGCCAGTGCGGTCTACGTGCGCAACAAGGTGCGCGCCTGCGCAGAGAACGGGCTGCACTCGGTGCTGGAGAAATACGACGCAGCGCTGCCCGAGGCGGCCTTGCTCGAACGGATCGCGGCCCTGAACGCCGACCCGGCGATCCACGGCATCCTCGTCCAGATGCCGGTGCCCCGGCACATCGACCCGCACCGCGTCATCGAGGCCATCGACGCAGCCAAGGACGTCGACGGCTTCTCGGTGCGCTCGGCGGGCGAGCTCTTCGCCGGCCTGCCCGGCCTGCGCCCGGCCACGCCGTGGGGCTGCCTGAAGATGATCGAGAGCACCGGCGTGCCGCTGCGCGGCCGCCACGCGGTGGTCATCGGCCGCAGCAACACGGTGGGCAAGCCGATGGCGCTGCTGCTGCTGGCGGCCAGCGCCACCGTCACCGTGTGCCACAGCGCCACGACCGACCTGAAGCGGCACGTGCGCGAGGCCGACATCGTCGTCGCTGCCGTCGGCCGGCGGCGCACGGTGACCGCCGACATGGTCAAGCGCGGCGCCGTCGTCATCGACGTCGGCACCAACCACGACGAGGCCGGCAAGCTGTGTGGCGATGTCGACTTCGAACCCGTGCGCGCCGCCCTCGGCCCCGAGGGCTGGATCAGCCCGGTGCCCGGCGGCGTGGGGCCGATGACGATCACGATGCTGCTGGCCAACACGGTGCAGGCGGCCGAGCGGCGGGTGCCGCCGGCCGGCGCTTGAACCGCGAGCGAAGCCGGGGCGACGGTGTCACGCCTCCGAATGGCGAAGGAAACGAGCCGTCACACTGGCTTGAGGTAGACGGTTTTCGCCGCTAGATTCGTGCTTCGCGCGCCGTCAGGCGAAGCAGGATGATCGAGCACCGTGTCTTGGTGCGAAGGGAGTGACCGATGGGAAGTCCGGACCGGCTCGCCGCGAGCGCTGCCTTTGCTGCTGCGGCCCTCGCCGCCGCCCTCGCCTCCTCGCCTGCGCAGGCGCTGTTCAAGGTCGTCAACGCTGACGGCACCGTCACCTATACCGACCGCCCGCCGCAGGTGGTGCCGAACACGCGGATCACCAACCTGGCCCGCCCGGGCAGCCCCGCCGTCACCGAGCCCGAGCCGACGCTGCCCGCCGAACTGCGCCAGCCGGCCGCACGCCATCCGGTGACGCTGTACACCACCAGCGAATGCTCGCCATGCGACGCCGGCCGCTCGCTGCTGGCGGCACGCGGAGTGCCTTACACCGAGCGCCAGGTGGCCACTGAAGAAGACGCACAGGTCTTCGAGCGCCTCTTCGGCACTCGCACGTTGCCTTTGCTGACCGTGGGCGCGCAGCCGTTGAAAGGCCTGTCCGACGTCGAATGGGGTGCCTACCTCGATGCCGCTGGCTACCCGCGCCAGTCGCGCCTGCCGCGCGGTTGGCAGCCGCGCGTGGCGGGAATGGCCGAGCGCGCCCCGGCGGCAGCCGCACCGCGCGCCGAACCCGTGGCAGCTCCGAGTCCGCCGGTGGTCGAGACCGAGACCGTCACCACCGGCACGCGCATCCGGTTCTGACAGCAGCTTCGGCACCCGCCGCAGCGACCGCGGCTGGCTTCAGCGCGACGACGAGAAGCGCCGCGGCAAGCCCGAGCCGGCAAGCACGCAGGCCCCGACGGCCCAGAAGAGCGCCGCCACCCCCACCAGCGCGCCGCTGGCGCCGAAGAGGATCGGCATCGCCGTGCTGGTGGCGTTGATCGCCATCGAGCGCAGGGCCAATGCCTCGCCGTGGCGGTCGTGCGGCGTGAGCTGGTGCAGCACGCTCATGATCATCGGCTGCACGCTGCCCAGCGTCATGCCCAGCAGCAGCGCGAGGCCGCCCATCACCCACGCATTCGGAGCAAACGGGTAGGCGCCATAGATCAGCGCCGTGCCCACCATCGCGCCGCGCATCACCGTCACCTCGCGCAGCCGGTGCGCCAGCAGCGGGATGACCAGCCGGATGCCGGTGACCGACAGCGTGAACAGGCCCAGGATCAAGCCCACCGTCGAGGCGGCGAAGCCGCGCTCGTGCCCCAGCAGCGGCACGGCGAAGGTGTGCACATCCCACGACATCGACAACAGCCAGTTCACCACCAGCAGCCGGCGCAGCCCCGGCGTGCGCAGCAGCGACCACGGCGTGCGCGCCGCCGGCGCATGCGCATGCGCCGGCGCCCCGGCGGTGCGCGGCACGCGCCGCGCCGCCAGCGCCGTCATCAGCGGCAGCGCGGCCATCAGGGCATAGCCCGCGGCGAAGCCGAAGCCGTCGATCGCCAGGCCCACCGCCACCGGGCCGATGACGTTGGCAAACGAGGGCGCCACGCCGAGCCAGCTGAACACACGCAAGCGTTCGGTGCCGTCGCGGGCCACCAGGCCTGCGGTGCGCTGAATGGTCAGCATGCCCACGTTGGCCGCCGTGCCGACGAACGTGGCGGCCACGCACAGCAAGGTGAGGTGCAGCGTACCGTCGGCGAAGGTGGAAGCCAGCGCCGCGCAGCCGCCGACGATGGACAGCGCCACCGAGCCATGCACCAGCGGGTGGTAGCCCTGGCGGTCGGCCAGACGGCCGGCCTGCCACGCCGTCAGCACGGGGGCGGCGGCGAACAGCGCCAGCAGCAGGCCCACCGTCCACGCGCCATGCCCTTCGCGCAGGACCTGCAGCGACGCGGCCATGCGGATGCCGGCCATCGCCGAGTGCAGCCCGAGCTGGCCCAGCACCAGCGCCAGCACGAGGCGGCCGAAGCCCTCCGGCGTCGAAGGCGGCGTTGCAGGCGGCGTTGCAGGCGGCGTTGCAGGCGGCGTTGAAGGCGGCGGCGCCACCGGCTGCGGCACGGGCTCAGGGGGTGGCATCGTCCTCGTCGACCGGCAACTGGCCTGAAAGCAGCGGGCTCGCGAGGTGCTCGGGCAGCGCCTCCACGTCGCGCAGCTGGCGTTGCATCACGCGCGTGCGTTGCTCCGCCGCCTCGATGCTGCTGGCCGCCTCGTCGAGCTTCTTGCGCGTGCGCTCCAGCACGACGCCGAACCTGCCGAATTCGGTCTTGACCTTGCCCAGCACCTCCCACACCTCGGCCGAGCGCTTCTCCAGCGCCAGCGTGCGAAAGCCCATGTTCAGGCTCGACAGCGTCGCCAGCAGCGTCGTCGGCCCGGCCAGCACCACGCGCTGCTCGCGCTGCAGCGCTTCCACCAGGCCGGGGCGGCGCAGTGCTTCGGCGTACAGGCCCTCGGTGGGCAGGAACAGGATCGCGAAGTCGGTCGTGTGCGGCGGCGCCACGTACTTCTCGCGGATGCGGCGCGCCTCCAGCTTCAGTCGCGCCTCGATGGCGCGCGCCGACGCCTCCATGCCGGCGCTGTCGGCGCGCTCGTGCGCGTCGAGCAGCCGCTCGTAGTCCTCGCGCGGGAACTTGGCGTCGATCGGCAGCCACAGCGGCGCGCCGCCGGGCGTAGGGTCGCGGCCGGGCATGCGCACAGCGAACTCCACGCGCTCGTTGCTGCCCGGCACGGTGGCCACGTTGGCCGCGTACTGCTCGGGTGTGAACACCTGTTCCAGCAGGCCCGCCAGCTGCGTCTCGCCGAAGATGCCGCGTGTCTTCACGTTGGTCAGCACGCGGTTGAGCGAGCCCACGTCGCGTGCCAGTGTCTGCATCTCGCCCAGGCCCTTGTGCACCTGCTCCAGCCGGTCGGCCACCTGCTTGAAGCTTTCACCCAGGCGCTGCTCCAGCGTGGCGTGCAGCTTCTCGTCGACCGTGGCACGCATCTGGTCGAGCTTCTTCTCGTTGCCGTCCTGCAGTGCGGCCAGGCGCGTCTCGACGGCCTGGCGCACTTCGGCTAGGCGGCGCTCGTTGCCTTCGGCCAGGGCTCTGAGCTGTTCGGTCAG
>JAEUPF010000097.1 GCA_016790425.1 Rubrivivax sp. | reverse complement strand
AGGCGCGGCTGGCGGCGACGCTGCAACGCCTGCGCGCCCGGCTGGCCGAGCGGATGCAGGCGCAGGCGATCGCCCCTTCGGCCGAGGCGGCGCTGGCGACGCTCGTCGAGCAGCTCGCGCAGCAACTGCGCGACCGGCAGGAACCCCGGCCGCGCCAGCACCTGCAGTGGATCAAGGCCTCGGTGGGACCGAACCTGCGCCTGATCCGGTGGACGAAGTGGCGTTCCTGCGCTCGGACGAGAAGTACACGCTGGTGGCCTGGGCGGGCGGCGAAGCGCTGATCCGCAAAACGATCCGCGAACTGGCCGACGAGCTGGACCCCGGGCGCTTCGTGCAGATCCACCGCTCGGTGATCGTGGCGCTGCCGCATGTGAGCCACGTGGTCCGCAGCGGCAACGAGACCGCTGAAGTGCACCTGCGCGGCCGCAGCGAAGTGCTGCCCGTCAGCCGGAGCTGGCTGCACGTGTTCCGGCAGATGTGAAGCCGCGGCCGGCGCCGCGCTGCCGCCGTGCTTGCCAGCGTGGCGGCGCGATCGCCGGCGCTACAGCGCCGCCGTCACCACCACCTCGATCTTCCACTCGGGCCTGGCCAGCCTGGCCTGCACGGTGGCGCGCGGCGGCGTGTGGCCGGGCACGACCCAGGTATCCCAGACCGCGTTCATCGCCGCGAAGTCCGCCAGGTCGGCCAGGAAGATCTGGCACATGACGATGCGGCTCTTGCTGGTGCCGGCACGCGCCAGCAGCGCCTCCACCTGCGCGAGCACCTGGCGCGCCTGGCCGGCGATGTCCTGCGTGTCGTCGGCGGCCACCTGGCCGGCGAGGTACACGGTGCCGTTGTGAACGGCCATTTCGGACAGGCGGCTGCCGACGTCGAAGCGTTGGACCATGGTGGGTCAATGTCCCTTGCGATGCGGTTTCGAGGAGGCGGGGTGGTGCGGCTTGCTGCCGTGCTGGGCCTTGGCGCCGTGATGATGGCCGTGGCTTGGTTCGTGGTGCCCGTGGCCTGCGGCGTGGTGCGCGTGGCCTGCGGCGTGATGTTCGTGCTCCTTCGCCGCGGCGCCGCCGCCGGCCCGGTGCCCCAGGCGCGACTCGGTGCCGGCCAGCAGCTTGCGGATGTTGCCTTCATGCCGCCACACGAGCAGCACGCTCATGATGGCGATGGCCAGCAGCGCCGGCTCGGCGCCCCAGATGAGCGCCTGGTAGAACGGCGCGAACACCGCCGACACGAGCGCGGCCAGCGACGAATAGCGGAAGAACGCGGCGATGACGATCCACGTCGCCAGCGTCGCCACTCCCAGCCACGGGTTCAGCGCCAGCAGCACCCCGGCGGCCGTGGCCACGCCCTTGCCGCCTTCGAAGCGGAAGAACACCGGCCACAGGTGGCCGAGGAACGCGGCCAGGCCGGCGAACGCCGCCGTGCCTTCGCCCAGGCCGAAGCGCGGCCCGAACTGAAGCACCAGCAGCACCGGCACGGCGCCCTTGAGCGCATCGAACACGAGCGTGAGGATGGCGGCGGCCTTGTTGCCCGACCGCAGCACGTTGGTGGCGCCGGGGTTGCGCGAGCCGTAGCTGCGCGGGTCGGCCAGGCCCATGACGCGGCTGACGATGACGGCGAACGACAGCGAGCCCACCAGGTAGGCGGCAAGGATCGCCAGGGCGGCGATCAACGGCGGGGGCAGCGGCAGCGGAAGGTCGGCGCTCGTCATCGGCCGCTTCAGTGTAGGCGGGCCGGCCGCGGCCACCCATCGGGGCCGGCCCGGGCGCGGCCATGCGCCGCCCGCGCAGCCGCGTCGCTCACGTGTTGGCCGCCGGCCGCGCCGCGGGCAGGCGCGTGCCCAGCCGCTCGGCCGCCTCGACGAGCGCCTGCTCGGTGGCCGCCATCGTCGCAAAGACGAAGCGCGCGCCGGGCCCGCCTCGCAGGAACGCGAGGTAGTGCGCGAGGTCGGCGTCGGGCAGCGCGCTGTACATCTCGGCGAAGAGCGCCTGCGACATGCCGCGGTAGGCGCCGAGCATCTGCGCGCGCTGCGCGGCGAACGCCTGGCGCAGCTCGGTGACCGGCGGCGCCGGCAGGTCGGGACGCACGCCGGCCATGCCGCGCTGCACGGCCACCGCGATGTTGATCGTCATGTTGGTGATCGACTCGGCAGCGTGGCTGGCTTCGACGAGGCTCTCGAGGAGCCGCTTGCGCTCGGGCGGCGCGGTCGCGAGGTGCTCGATGCCGCTGCGGATGGCACGCTCGGAATCGCGCTCGGGCCGGGCCGCCGCCACTTCGAGCGCCGTGATGCGCCGGCCCGGCTCGCCGGCGAGCCACGCCTCCAGCGCCGCCACGTCCGCCGGCGGCAGCTGCGCCGCGAGCGAGCGGCGCACCGCGGCGCGCAGCGTGCCTGCCTCGAACGCGGCGTCGGTGGCGCGCAGCAGGCGCTGCACTTCCTCGGTGCTGAGCGGCGTCAGCCCGTTGCGCGAAGCGGCCTCGATGCCGGCGCGCGCGCCGGCCGCGGTGACGCCGAGCTGCTCCCACAGGCCCGAGGCACGCATCAGCAGCTCGGCGGTGGCCTCGTCGACCTGCGCCCGCGCCGGCATCACCACCACGGTGAACGTCGCCGCGAGGAGGGCGAAGCGCACCGCGAGCCGGCAGGCGCGAGCCGCGAAAGGTCTCATCGCGCCGGCTCCTTGTCCATCACAGGGCGCACTGCACGGGCCGCGCACCGAGCGCGTCGCGCAGCACCGCAGGGTCGAGGCCGACCAGGAAGCCGCGCCGGCCGCCGTTGATGTGGATGCGCGGCAGCGCGAGCACGCTCGCTTCCACGTACACCGGCATCGCCTTGCGCAGCCCGAACGGCGACGTGCCGCCGACCTGGTAGCCGCTGGCGCGTTGCGCCGCCTCGGGCGTGCAGGGCTCGACGCTCTTGGCGCCGATGGCGCGGGCGAGGTTCTTCGTGCTGACCTGCCGGTCGCCGTGCATCAGCACCACCAGCGGCTCCCCGCGTTCGTTCTGCATCACGAGTGTCTTCACCACAGCGTGCTCGTCGACGCCGAGCTGGCGCGCGCTCTCGGCCGTGCCGCCGCGCTCGACGTACTCGTAGGGGTGCTCGCTGAAGCCGACGCCGTGCTCGCGCAGCCAGGCCGTGGCCGGCGTCTGGCTGACGTGCTTGTCCTTGCGTGCCATCGCGACGACGCCTGCCCCCGCCCGGGTGAGCGGATCAGTCGCCTTCCACCCATTCGATCTGCGCCCCGAGCATGCGGATGTTCTCGGCGAAGCGCGGGTGGGCGCGGCGGATCGGCGCGGCGTTCTTGATCACCGAGCGGCCGGGAATGCTCGCCGCGAGCATCAGCAGCGCAATGGCGACGCGGATGATGTAGGGGCTTTCCACCTCGGCCGGCGCGAGCGGCTTGCCGCCGAAGGTGACGATGCGGTGCGGGTCGGCCATGAAGGCGTGGGCGCCGAACTTCGACAGCTCCGAGGTCCAGCCCATCGCGCCCTCGTAGACCTTGTTCCAGAACATCGCGCTGCCCTCGGCGCGCACGCCCAGCGCCACGAAGATCGGCAGCAGGTCCACCGGCAGGTACGGCCAGGGCGCCGCTTCGATCTTCTGCAGGATGTTCTGCGTGAAGGGCTGCTTCACGCGCAGCGGCCCCTCGACGACCGCGTGCGACCAGCCGCCTTCGTGCACCACCTGCACGCCGAACTTGGCGAAGGTGCGGTCGATGAGCGGGAACTGCTCCGGGGCCGAGTTCTTCACCGCCACCTGGCCGCCGGTGATGGCCCCCAGCGCCATGAAGGTGACCGCCTCGTGGAAGTCCTCGGCGAAGCGGAATTCGCCGCCCCCCAGCTGCGACACCGCGCGCACCGTGAGGCGCGAGGTGCCGATCCCCTCGATGCGCGCGCCGAGCATCGTCATGAAGCGGCAGAACTCCTGCACGTGCGGTTCGCTGGCCGCGTTCATCAGCGTGCTGGTGCCGCCGTTGCCGGTGGCCAGCGCCGCGCAGAGCACGAAGTTCTCGGTCGTCGTGACGCTGGCGTAGTCCAGCCAGTGGTCGTTGGCGTGCAGGCCCCCTTCGACCCGCATCACCAGCGCCTCGCGGCGGCGCTGCACGCGGGCGCCGAAGCGTTCCATCACCTCGACGTGCGGGTCGATCTCGCGCACGCCCAGCGTGCAACCCTGGACGTCGTTCTCGATGCGCGCCACGCCGAAGCGGGCCAGCAGCCCCGGCACCAGCATGATCGAGCTGCGCATCTCCTCGGGCAGGTGGTGGCGCTCGGGGTCGAACGCGGTGGCGCGGTGCTGCACTTCGAGCACGCCTTGCGCCCAGTCCACCGCCACCGTGCTGCCCAGCGTGCGGAAGATCTCGACGATCTTCTTCACGTCGGTGATCTCCGGGATGCCGGCAAGACGCACCGGCTCGCGCGTCAGCAGCGTCGCGCACAGGATCGGCAGCACCGCGTTCTTGTTGGCCGAAGGGACGATACGGCCCGAAAGCGGTGTTCCGCCGTGGACGATGAGGTTGGACATGGAGGGCGCGGCGCGGCCGGAGGGAACGGGAACGCCGCCATTTTCGCTCGCGGCCGTCAACTGCGACGCCGAGGGTGGCTGCCCCCCCCCCGCCAGCCGCGGCCCCCGTGGCCCCGCCCGGCCTCACCCCGCCCGGCGGGCGCGCTCCTCTTCCTGCTGCCGCAGCACGCGCCGCTGCACCTTGCCGGTGGTGGTCATCGGCAGCGCCTCGATGAACTCGATCTCCTTGGGGTACTCGTACGGGGCGAGCCGCGCCCGCACGTGCGCCTGCAGCGCTTCGACGAGCGCGGCGTCGCCGCTGCGCCCCGGGGCCAGCACGACGTAGGCCTTCACCAGCGCGCCGCGCTCGGCGTCGGGCTTGGGCACCACCGCCGCGTTGGCCACCGCCGGGTGGCGCACGAGGCAGTTCTCGATCTCGCTGGGGCCGATGCGGTAGCCGGCACTCTTGAACATGTCATCGCTGCGGCCCTGGTACCAGAGGTAGCCGCTGTCGTCGGCCACCGCGGTGTCGCCGGTGCGGCACCAGAGCGCCGTTCGCACGTCGCTGGCGTCGCCGGTGTACTTGGCCCTCGTGGCCGCCTCGTTGCGCCAGTAGCCGAGGAAGAACACCGGGTCGGGGTCGCCATGGCGGTCGAGCCGGTGCACCGCCACGTCGCCAGGCGTCCCCGGCGGGCATTCGCGGCCCTCCTCGTCGATCACGGCCACGCGGTGCCCCGGGTAGCCGCGGCCCATGCTGCCGGCGCGCGCCGGCCAGGCGGCGCGCCGCCGCCCGTCGCTGCCGAGGTAGCTGCCGCAGTTGCCGACGATGTAGTTGATCTCGGTCTGGCCGAACATCTCGTTGACGGTGACGCCGAGCGCTTCGCG
>JAEUPF010000101.1 GCA_016790425.1 Rubrivivax sp. | reverse complement strand
GTGTCCACGCCGTGGGCCGGCAAGAGTTTCGGCTTCGTGCAGATCCCCCGCATCGGCCAGGAGGTCATCGTCGACTTCCTCGAAGGCGACCCCGACCAACCCATCATCACCGGCCGCGTCTACAACGCCGAGCAGATGCCGCCGTGGGAACTGCCGGCCAACGCCACCCAGAGCGGCGTGCTCACGCGCAGCAGCAAGGGCGGCGCCTACGGCAATGCCAACGCCATCCGCTTCGAGGACAAGAAAGGCTCGGAGCAGTTGTGGATCCATGCCGAGAAGAACATGGACGTCGAGGTCGAGAACGACGAGACGCACTGGGTGGGCCACGACCGCACCAAGACCATCGACCACGACGAGACGGTGCTGGTCAAGCACGACCGCACCGAGACGGTGGGCAACAACGAGACGATCACGATCGGCGCCGACCGCAGCATCAGCGTGGGCAAGAACGAGACGGCCACGGTGGCGCTGCAGCGCACGCACACGGTGGGCGCCAACGAGACCATCGCCGTCGGCGCGGCACAGGAGATCGCCATCGGCGCGGCGCAGACCGTGGCCGTCGGCGCGGCGCAGTCGGTCACCGTCGGCGCCAACCAGTCGGTCTCGGTGGGCGCCGACCAGACCACCGACATCGGCGGCAAGCAGGCGGTGTCGATCGGCAAGGACCTCGCCACCACGGTGGGCAAGAACGAGACGCTGACGGTCGGCGAGAACCGCACCACCGACATCGGCAAGGACGACAAGCTCAAGGTGGGCAAGAAGTTCGTCCTCGAGGCCGGCGACGAGATCACCATCAAGACCGGCGACGCCAGCATCACGATGAAGAAGGACGGCACCATCCAGATCAAGGGCAAGGACATCACCGTCACCGGCAGCGGCAAGATCGGCATCAAGGCCAGCGGCGACATGGTGTTGAAGGGCTCGAAGATCGCGCAGAACTGAACGCCGCCGCAGCCCACCACGCCGCCCGCCGCAAAGCACAGCACAGCACCCGCCATGCTGCAAGTCGACAACCAGACGCCGTTCGCCGCTGCGCTTTCGGTGTTCCCCGACGTGCACGGCGTCGAGTCGGCCTACCTCGCGGTGAAGGCCACCTTCGCCTTCACCGCCGAGGCGCCGGCGCTGGCCGGCAAGCAGGTGCCTTTGCTGGCCGCCGACGTGTACTGGGGCGACCCGGCGCAGACGAGCCTGCGCGCTGCCGGCGAATTCGCGCTGCCCAAGCCCGCCACCGACATCGTGCTCATCGGCCGCGCCGTGGCGCCGGCACCGGGCACGCGCGTGGCCGATGTCAGCGTGCAGGTGGGCGCCCTGCGCAAGGCGGTGCGCGTGTTCGGCGACCGGCGCTGGCAGCGCCAGGGCAACGGCTGGCAGCCCGGCGAGCCGGCCGAGTGGGAGCGCATGCCGCTGCGCTGGGAACTGGCCTTCGGCGGCGTGGTGCCGGGCGAAGAAGGACAGCCCGCGCGCGACTGGGAACCGCGCAACCCCGTGGGCCGCGGGCTCTTCGACGCCGAGGCGGCGGCGAAGACGCGCGGCGACGCGCTGCCGCCGCTGCCGAACCTCGAAGACCCCGCCGCGCCGATCAACGCGCACACCGACCGCCCGCGGCCGGCCTGCTTCGCGCCCGTGGCGCCGACGTGGATGCCGCGGCGCGCCTATGCCGGCACCTACGACGAAGCGTGGACGACGACGCGTGCGCCTTACCTGCCGAAAGACTTCGACGCGCGCTACTTCCAGGTGGCACCGCCCGATCTCGTCGCGCCGGGCTACCTGCAAGGCGGCGAGCCGGTCGAACTGCGCGGCTTCACGCAAGGCGGGCCGCTCGCTTTCGCGCTGCCGCGCCTCACGCTCGACGCGAGCTTCGACTTCGACGGCAAGCCGCAAAGCCGCCCGCTGAACCTGGAGACGGTGCTCTTCGAACCCGATGCCGGGCGCTTGCAGATGCTGTGGCGCGCCGGCTTGGCGGTGGACAAGAAGCTGCTGAAGCTGCGCGTGGTGAAGCTGCGCTGCGCCGAATACGACAAGAGCGGCCGTCCGCCGGCGCCGCTGGCCGCCGGACGCGGCTTGCCGGCGCAGTACGCCGCTGCGGCGTGAAGCGCGCGCGAAGCACGCGTGAAGCGAAGAACGCGAAGATGGCCGGCCCCGAACTCGTCATCGCCAACGCCGGGCTCGTCACGCCGGTGGGGCTGAGCCTGAAGGAGACGGCGGCGTCGGCGCGCGCGCGCGTGGCCCGGCTGCGCGAGATCGACTGGCGCGACCGGCGCTTCGAGCCGTTCATCGTCGGCACCGTGCCCGACGACGGTCTGCCCGAGTTGGCCGCACCGCTGGCCGAATTGCCTTTGCAGACGCGCGAAGCGCGCATGCTGCGCCTGGCGCACGCCGCGCTCGAAGAAGCGCTGGCGCCGGTGGCCGAAGCGTTCGCGGCGCGCAAGGAGCGCGTGCCGCTGTTCCTGGGCCTGCCCGAGCACCACACGACACAGCCGATCGACGCGAAGCGCTTCCTCGCGCGGTTGGACCAGCAATGCCCGGACACGATCGACCTCGGCGCGAGCATGGCCGCACCGCGCGGCCGCGCCGCCGGGCTGCTGGCGCTGCGCCATGCCGAGCAGGTGCTTGCCGAAGGCAAGCACCGGCACGTGCTCATCGGCGGCGTCGACAGCCTCGTCGACCTGTACGTGCTCGGCTCGCTCGACCTCGAGCAGCGCATCCGCGGCGAGACGGTCAGCGACGGCTTCACGCCTTCCGAAGGCGCAGCGATGCTGCTGCTGACGACTGCCGACGAAGCGCGCAGCGAAAGAACCCTGCCGGCGCTGGCGCGCGTGCTCGGTGCCGCCCGCGGCCAGGAGCCCGGGCACCTGTACGCCGAAGAACCCTATCGTGGCGAAGGGCTGGCTGCGGCCTTCGCACAGCTCTTCGCGCAAGCGCCGCCGCCGCAACCGGTGGCCACCGTCTACTGCAGCTTCAACGGCGAGCGCTACTGGGCGCGCGAGTTCGGCGTGGCGCGCATCCGGCAATCGGCCGCCTTCGACCCCGATGCCGTGATGGAGCACCCGGCCGAAGTCTTCGGCGACCTCGGCGCCGCGCACGGCCCGGCGCTGCTGGCGCTGGCCGCGCACGCGCTGCGCGAAGGCTACCGGCGCGCGCCGTGCCTCGTCTATGCGTCTTCCGACCACGCCGACCGCGCCGCGGCGCTGCTGGCGCGCGCCGCCTGACCGAATCCCTCGCCGCACACGACTCACCGGAGCCCGCAACGATGCCTTGCACCGTCCACAACCTCACCGGCTTCGCGCACAAGGGCAGCGGCGGCATGAGCATGGTGTTCCCCGACGTGTGCAAGACGCCGGCGCCGCCCGCGGGGCCGATCCCGATTCCCTACCCGAACATCGGCAAGTCGGCCGACACGTCGCAAGGCACGACGAAGGTCAAGGCCGACGGCGAGATGATCATGGTCAAGGGCGCCAAGTACTCGATGAGCGCCGGCGACGAGCCGGGCAGCGTCGGCGGCATCCTCAGCAGCACCTTCAAGCAGGAATGCGAGTACCTGATGTACTCGTTCAACGTGATGCTCGAAGGCAAGAACGTGTGCCGCATGGGGGATCCGTTGTGGCACAACAAGAAGAACATCTGCGGTTAGGCAGCCATAGGAGGCCTTCGTGACACAGCTACTCGAACCGGTCGCCATAGGGCTGTGGGCCGTTGCCGAGAGCAAAGGGCCCTGCTGGTACTGCGAGGAACCAGCCAAGGAAGACCTCGAAAACGAGGAGACCGCGGACCCCGACACGAGCGACTCCGACTCCGATGAGGATCCGCCGGAAAACGACGTCGTCAACTGCTCGAGCGCGCTGGGAACCAACCTCGGCAAGGAACCGAATTGGGAAATACGCAGCCCGGACGACCTTTCCGTCAGCTCACCGATCGTCCCTGCTGCTCACCATTGCATCCCAGGAGGTGCCTCCCTGGCCAAGGCGACCGCCCTGCATGATTTCATGCGCAAGGGAGGGCCTTTCAAGCTCGCCAGTGACATTGGCTACAACGTCAACGCAGCGGCCAATGGCGTCTGGCTGCCCGGCAACTATGCGGTTCGACCCGGCCAATACGGCTGGAGCAAGAAGTGGGGGAACTGCACAACGAAGTTCAAGACCGAGTACGCCTCGCGCGCGATGAAGAAGGCGAATCGGCAGTTCCATGACGCGCACGTGTCGTACAACAACAAGGTGTTGAAGACGCTCGAGGCTATGGCCGAAGAGCTGGCAGAGCCGGAGGACGAATGCCCGGTGTGCGGGAAGGAACTCGACTGCACGCGACCTCCCTTCGGCCTTGTCGGCCGTCTCAACGCAGTGTCGTCCAAGCATCGCGCAATGCTCATCGGGCTGTCCAAGCGGACCAAGAAGTGCGTTCAGAACGGTTACTACACGTCCAGTCGCATGAAGACGTACTTCAATCTCGCGTAGAGCGCCATGTACTACATCCTCGATTGCGACATTCCGGAGTCCGAGAACGGCGAAGCGCTCATGCGCATAGGCAACACGTTCCGCCTGGGCGGCGTGCGGACCTGGAAATCAGGCAAGCGCCTGAACCCCGAGCGCCTCACCTTCTCCACGCCTGTTGCCATCGAATTCGAACCGCTGCGCGGTTACACGGGACCGCCTGTGGAACTGCTAGATCTCGGCATTCCGCTCATGTCCGAGCGGCTGCAGCGGGCCGTGGTCGACGCGGGTGTCTCGAATGTCGAGTGGTTCGACGCAGTGCTGCGCAACACGAAGGGCGGACAGGAGTATCCATACAAGATCTACAACGTCGTGGGGCTGGTCGCTGCCGCTGACATGTCGAAGTCGGAATGGGAAAGCATCAGCGGCAAGCCGCTGGTCAACGTGTCGTTCGACGAGTTGGTGATCGACGAGGCCCGAGCCGCGGGCGCCTTGCTCTTCCGGCTGGCTGAGAACGTGAACGCATTGATGATCGCTCAGCCGGTACGCGATTCAATCGAACGGGCTGGCATCGGCACCGTTCGGTTCACCGCTCCGCAGGACTGGATGCAAGTCTGACTGCCGAGGACGAGAGTCGGCGAAACCGATCGAGGTCATACGAATGAACGCCTTGCTCCACGCAGAAGCTGTCGACCTGTTCCCTGGCACCGGCAGGCTGCTGAGGGCGCACCTCACGGAGATCGACAGCGAGGGCTGGCTCATCGTGCAGTTGGCGGACGGATCGACAATGCGCTGCGAGTGCGTGCAACTGCGGGGGCTCATCGGCGGGTTTCGGCCGAAGGACCGCGTCCTCGTCCTTCCACCAGACGAACCAGGCTCCACGGGTGTGGTCGTCGGCCGGATCGCTCGATACACCGCCCCCGCTTCGGCCGATGCCCTTGCTTTGGAGGCCGGCGAGGCGCTGAAGCTCAAGTGCGGCGAGTCCTCCATCGACCTGCGCGCCGACGGCAAGGTCGTGATCAATGGCGACGACGTGCTCGTGCGGGCCAAGGGCACGAAGCGCATCCGCGCCGGCAGCGTCTCGATCAACTGAGCGCGGCGCGAACAAGAGTTCGCGGCTGCGGACCGGCGCCCTGCACTGCCTGCATTGCTGCCCGTGCCGCGCGCCCGCCACATCCCCGCCCTGCTCGACATCCACGCCGAGGACCTCGCGTTCCTCTGGGGCCAGCGCCGCGCGGCGCTCGATTCGCCGGAGCAGACGCTGCGCGACTTCGCGGGCCTGAACGAGCGCATCGAGGCGCACATCCAGGGCTTGCTGGTGGCGCCGGCCGACGCGCTGCGCCAGCGGCTCGAAGCCACGCTGGCGGATTCGGCCGATGGCAACGCCGACCGCGACGAAGTCTTCACCGCCGCCGTCGCTGCGTTGCGCTGCGATGACCGTACCCTCGCGCCGCAGGTGATCGCCGAGTTCTCGCGCGCTTCCGGTCCTGCGTTGCTCGGCCTTCGCGACGCGATGGGCCAGGCGAGCCCCGGCCGCGTCGTCGGCGAGCTGGGCAATGCGCTCGCCAACGCCAAGCCGAGCGTCGCTGCGGCCGCCGCCGCGGCGCTGGCGAATCACCGGCGCCTCGCCCCCGACGCGCCGGGCCTGGCGCGCCTGCTGCTGGACGATGACGCCGAGGTCTGCGCGCAGGCCTGGGCCGCGGCTTGGCGGGCCGACCGTCACGCCACGGCGTCGCAGGCCGCCACGTCCATGCCATCGGCCCCCCGTGCAGGAAGCGCCGGCAGCGCAGCCAGGCCGTACCGCGAAGCGCTCGCCCGGCCCGAGCCCGCCATCCGCCACGAAGCGTGGGCCAGCGCCGCATGGTCCGGCCTCGCGCAAGCGATCACGCCGTTGCGCAAGGCCGTGGCCGACGGCGACGAGGTCGCGCTGCAATGGCTGTGCATTCTCGGCACGCCCGAAGACACGAAGGCGATCGGCACCGCGACGATGGCGCTGCCTTCGGCCGACAAGCGCTGCGCCGCGCTCGCCCGCTACGGCCACCCGGCAGTGCTGCCCACGCTCGTGCGCTGGATGGAAAGCGACGACGCGGTGCTCGCGCATGCCGCCGGCGCGGCTTTCATGCGCATCACCGGCACCGAGATCCGCGGCGAGCGGCGCACGCTGCCTGTGGCCGACGACGCCGACGACATCGACCGCGAGATGGCGCCGCTCGTCTGGATGCCCGACGTGGCGAAAGCGCGCCGCCTGCTCGAAGAACAAGGGCCGCAGTGGAACGCCGGCATCCGCTGGTGCGCCGGCCGGCGCATGGACGGGCCGCTCGCCGCCGACGAACTCGCCGCGCTCGACCTGCAAGCACGCTGGGACGCCGCGGCGCGCGCCGCGTTCGCCGGGCGGCCCATCAGCGCCCCGCCGCCGATCTGCTGATCCGCGCGCCTGTTCGCGAGTCCTCGCGCGGGGTATCGGGCGGCGCACTGGCCCGGCGTCGTCGCCGCAGGGCTGGAATGGGGTGCCCCCGAGGGCGTGTCGAGCCGCTCAGCGGAACATCACACTGCTCTCGTGTACACTGCCCGCACGAACCTTGACCACCCACTGCCTTGAAGAACATCACTCTCAGCGCCGATGAAGCTCTCATCGAGGCGGCCCGCGCCCGGGCGCGGGCGGAGCGGACCACGCTGAACGAGCAGTTCCGGCGCTGGCTTGCCGCTTACGCCCACACCAGTGCGCGCTTGGAACGCTACGACACCGTCATGCAGCAGGTGCGCGGCAAGATGAAGGTCGGCCGCCGGTTGAGCCGCGAGGCGATGAATGAGCGCTGAGTTCTTCATCGACACCAACGTCTTCATCTACCACCTCGACATCACCGATCGCCGCAAGCACAAGACGGCCGAACAGATCGTCCGCCAGGCGTTGGCCACCGGCAACGCGTGCATCAGCTCGCAAGTGGTGCAGGAGTGCCTCAACGTGGCCTTGCGCAAGGCCGAGGTCGCGCTGCCGGCAGAGGCCGCACGCAGTTATCTCGATGCAGTGCTGGCGCCGCTGATGCAGGTCACCGCCAGCGAGGCGTTGTTTCATCGAGCGCTGGATGTGCAGGCGCGCTGGCGCTTCGGCTTCTACGACTCGCTGATCGTGGCCGGGGCGATGACGGCCGGCTGCCGCACGCTCCTGAGTGAGGACTTGCAGCACGGGCAGAACCTGGGCAGCCTGACCGTGGTCGATCCGTTTCGGTGAGTCGCCCGGCGCTTTAGCCCGCTCCGCGATCCGACGCCGCCGCGTCGGGCTGCGCGCGGCCGGCTCCCGCGCCTCGCTTCGCCGCGTGCGCTTGCACCGCGCGCCGGAACTCGGCCTGTGCTTCCCCCGACACCGGCGCACCGCATTCGTAGCAGGTGCAGCGGTCGCCGCCCAGGCGGTCGAACCAGCGGCAGCCGCATTCGTCGCAGGCCAGTTCGGGCGCGCCCGAGGGGTTGGTGAAGATCACCGGCACGCCCCCATGAAGACGAAGCCGAGCGCGTCGAGCATCTCGTCGAAGCCGCGCTCTTCCAGCACGCAGCGGCGCTTGAGCATGTAGCACACGACGTGGCCGGCGCGGATGGCGGCGCGCAGCGTCTCGAACAGCGCCGCGCCTTCGTGCGCACCGCCCAGCGCAGCGCGAATCGCCGCCAGCGACTCATCGTCGGCGGCGAGCACGATGTCGGCGCCGCTCGCGGCGTAGCCGGCGAAAGCCTCCAGGCGCGCAGACACGCGGTCATCGCCGCCGCTGCCGCTTTCGGCGCTTCCGCCGCTGCCGCCGCTTTCGGCGATCTCGCCAATCACCCAAACGAGCACCTGCGAAGGCGCCGAGCGCGCCAGCAGCGCGACGCGCGCCCCCGCATCCAGCGGCGCGAAGAGCGCCTCGTGCCGCGCCGCCGCGGCGGCCCACGCCGCGGGGTCGGGCAGCAGCGATGCCGCCGGCGCGGCCGGCTCGCGCGCCGCCGGTTGCGCCGGCGCGGATGCGATCGCGCTCATCACAACCGCACCCCCAGCCGGAAGCCTTCCTGGATCGCCTGCTCCAGCCCTCGGGGAATGAGCGCGTCGCCGGCGCCGTGCAGCTCGTCGACCATCCACTCGAACTCGTGCAGCAGCGCGTGCGCCGGCTGCGCGGCCGCGGTGAGGATCACGCTGTCGGCGGCGACGAAGCGCTCGCCGCCCTTGGCCTCGCGCACCGTCACGCCGTCGTCGGCCACGCGCACCAGCGTGACCGAGGTGATGCACTCGATGCCGAGTTCCTCCACCCAGGCCGCGTGCCGCCATTTGAACGAAGGCTTCACGTCGCCGGCGATGCGCTTGTCGGCCTCGACGACGGTGACCGTGGCGCCGTCGCGCTTGCGCAGCGACTCGGCCAGCGTCAGGCCGATCTTGCCGCCGCCGATGACGACGATGCGCGGCCCCTTCGGCTTCACGCGGCCGTGCGCGACGTCGAGCGCGTCGAGCATCTTCGCCGCGCCTTCGACGTGCGCGAAACGGCTGCGGTCGATGCCGGCGCCGGCAGCGACGACGCACACGTCGTACTCGTGCAGCACGCTGCGCATGAACTTCGCGTGCACCTCGGTGTTCAGGCGCACCGCGATGCCGAGCTTGCGCGCCATCGTCTCGTAATGCTGCACCACCGAGAGCAGGTCGTCGGGCCGCGCCAGGTCGTGCACCGCGTAGGCGTGCAGGTTGCCGCCGATGCGAGGCGCCTTGTCGAACACCGTCACGTCGTGGCCGCGCTTGCTGGCCGTGATGGCGCACTCCATGCCCGCCGGGCCGGCGCCGATGACCATCACCTTCTTCTTCACCGCCGCCGGCGTCACCTGGTATTCGGGCTCCACCTCGTGCCCGAGCGCCGGGTTCATCGTGCACGTGTAGGGCAGGTCGCGGAACAGGCGCGACAGGCAGTTGAGTGAGCCGATGCAGCGGCGCACTTCGTCGAGCCGGTCTTCGGCCGCCTTGTGCACGAGGTCGGGGTCGGCCAGCAGCGGCCGGCACACCTCCCAGTAGTCGAACACGCCGTCGCGCACGCAGCCGTCGGCCATGCGCGGGTCGGGCAGGCGGTTGCCGAAGGTGATGAGCGTGTTCGGGAACAGCTTCTTCGCGCGCTCGGAAAGGTAGTTCCAGTGACCGGGCTCGATGTCGCGGCCGATCGACGACTCGGGTGCCTCCTGCCAGCCGACGGTGACGCTGATCATGTCCACGCCCGTGTCCACCGCCTGCTGCATCAGCTCGAAGCACTCGTCCTCGGTGTTGCCGCCCCAGCGGTCCATCAGCTCGGCGCCGTTGAGGCGCACCACCAGCGGGTTGTCGGGCGTGGCCTGCTTGATGCCGTCGATCAGCTCGCGCATGAAGCGGCCGCGGTTGGCGACCGAACCGCCGTATTCGTCGCCGCGCTGGTTGGTGAAGCGCGAATTGAAGTTGGCCAGCAGGTAGCCCATGAAGCTCGTCACCTCGGTGCCGTCGAAGCCGGCGCGCACGGCGCGCCGGGCCGCATCCGCGTGCTGGCGCACGCAGTCGGCGATCTCGGCCTTGGTCATGATCTTCGGCGGCCGGAAGTGCGGCAGCGTCTGCGGCACGTCGGAGGGCTGGATGCAGTAGCCCAGGTCGATGCCGCCGTAGCGGCCGGCGTGCAGGATCTGCTGGATGGCCATCGCGCCGTTGGCCTTGATGTCGGCGGCGATGCGCTCGAACTGCGGCAGGAACTTGTCGTCGAAGATCGCCACCTGCCGGAAGTAGGCCTTGCCTTCGCCCAGCGGGTCGGGGTATGCGCCCTGGTTGGTGATGATGCCGCAGCCGGTGCGCGCGATGACCTTCATGCGCGCGATCTCGCGCTCGGTGATGAAGCCGTCGCGCGTGTTGTAGTTGGAGACGCAGCAGGCGCCGTACTTGATGCGGTTCTTGATCTCGAAGCGGCCGAAGCGGCCGGGCTGGAACAGGTGCGGCAGCTTCGCTTCGCCGGGGCGGGGGGTGGGCATGGGGGGTTCTCCTCGGTTCGGGTTCGGAATCCAGGTGCGAGATTCGGCGGCGGTGTTCAGGCGGCGGTGTTCAGGCGGCGGCCTGCGGGTGCCTGGCCTCGTATGCCGCGGCCAGCGCCGGGTCGAGGCGGCGCACTTCCGCGTGGTCGACGCGGCCGGTGCGCGTCATGTAGCTGTAGGCGAACTCGAGCGGGTCGAGTGCGCTCACGCGTTCGTCCATCTGCTCGTACCAGCGCAGGCTGGCGTTGGCGGCGTCGCAGATCTTCCTCACCGGCGGCAGCCGCTCGGCCTGGAAGCGCGCCAGCGCGGCCGGCACGTCGTTGCCGCAGGCGGCGAAGGCCTTGGCCAGCGCCACCGCGTCTTCCATCGCCAGGCGCGTGCCCGAGCCGATCGAGAAATGCGCGGTGCGCAGCGCGTCGCCCAGCAGCACGACGTTGCCCGTGCTCCAGCGCTCGTTCCACACCGCGGGGAAGCGGCGCCAATGCGAGCGGTTGGAGAGGATCGGGTGGCCTTCGAGGTCGGCGGCGAACGCGCGCTCGCAGGCGGCGAGGGTCTCGCGCTCGTCCATCCGCTCGAAACCGGCGCGCTGCCATGTCGGCTCGGTCACTTCGACGAGGAAGGTGCTGCGGTCGGGCGCATAACGGTAATGGTGCGCGCAGAAGACGCCGTGCGCGGTGCGGCGGAAGGTCAGCGTCAGGCTGTCGAAGGCCTTCGTGGTGCCGTACCAGATGAAGCGGTTCGGCCGCCAGTCGACCGTCGTGCCGAACGCGGCCTCGCGCGCGCCGCGGATCGACGAGAAAGCGCCGTCGGCGGCGACGACGACGTCGGCATCGGCGAACCCGGCCAGCGAGGTCGCCTCGGCGTCGAAGCGGATCGGCACGCCGAGACCCTCGACATGCCGGTGCAGCAGCGTCAGCAGTTGCAGCCTGCCGATGGACGAGAAGCCGTTGCCGGCCACCGGCACGCGCGTGCCGTCGTGGACGATGGCGATGCGCGGCCAGCTCTCGAAGTGCGGCGCCAGCTCGCGCACGAGCGCCTCGTCGTCGGCGCGCAGGAACTCGAGCGCGCGGTCGGAGAAGACGACGCCGAAGCCCCAGGTCGCGTCGCGCGGGCTGCGCTCGACGATGGCGATGTCGTGCGAGCGGTCGGCGCGCTTCATCAGCGAGGCGAAGCAAAGCCCTGCCGGACCGGCGCCGACGATGCGGATCTTCATCGCGGCGCCTCGCGGCCGCGCGCCGCGTCGCTGTGCCGCCCCTGCGCTTCCTCGTGCAGCTTGGCCGCGATCGCCTCGCGCAGTTGCCGCTTCAGCACCTTGCCCACGAGGCTCGTCGGCAGCGCGTCGACGACTTCGAGCCGCTCGGGCAGCTTGAAGCTGGCGATGTGCTGCGCCTTCAGGAACGCCACCAGCTCGGCCAGCGCCAGCGCGGTTCCGGGCTTGCAGACGACGAAGGCGCACGCCTTCTCGCCGAACACCGGGTCGGGCATCGCCACCAGTGCCGCCTGGTGCACCGCGGGGTGGCGGAACATCAGGTTCTCCACCTCCTCGCACGAGATCTTCTCGCCGCCGCGGTTGACGAGGTCGTTGCGCCGCCCCTCGGTGCTGACGTAGCGGCCGCGCTTGCGGACGATGTCGCCCATGCGGTAGAAGCCGTCGCTCGTGAAGGCCTCGCGGTTCTTCTCGGGCGCGTTGAAGTAGCCGCGGATCGTGTAGGGCCCGCGCGCCAGCAACTCGCCCGGCTCGCCGTCGGGCACTTCGCGGCCCTGGTCGTCGACGACCTTGATCTCGTCGGCTTCGCACACCGGTGCGCCGGAAGTCTCCAGCAGCCGGTCGTCGGGGTCGTCCAGGCGCGTCATGTTGATGAGCCCTTCGGCCGTGCCGTAGATCTCCTGCGGCGTGCAGCGAAAGCGTTCGCGCAGGCGCCGCCGCAGCTCCGGTGCCAGCCGGGCGCCGCCATTCTGGATGACCTTCAGCGACGACAGGTCGCAGCCTGCGGGCAGCGGCGCGGCGAGCCAGGCGGTGATGAGCGGCACCGCCGCCGGGATCACCGTGACGCGGTGCGCGTGCACGAGCGCGAACACGGTGGCCGCGTCCATCGCCGGCGACACGACGACCGAGCCGCCGCAGCCGAAGGCGCCGAGCATGCCCGGCGAGGCGAGGTTGTAGTTGTGGCCGAGCGGCAGCACCGCCAGCAGCACCGTGTGCTCGTCGAAGCCGGCCACGCGCGCGCAGGCTTTCGCGTTGAGCAGGTAGTCGTCGTGCGTGCGCGGGATCAGCTTGGACAGCGATGTCGTGCCCCCGGACAGCAGCATCGTCGCCACGTCCGACGCGTCCACGCGGACGGCGGCCAGCGCGGCGGCCATGCCGGCGCCGTCGCGCGGCTCGTCGCCCGGCGCCTCGATCAGCGGCGCCAGCGCCAGCTGGCCTTCGAGCGGCTCGCCGAGCACGAACGTCGTGCGCAGCGTCGGGCACCGCGCCGCGACCGCGCGCGCCATCGCGCGGTGGTCGAAACCCTGCACGATGCCGGGCACCATGCAGGCCACCGCACCGGCATGGCCGACGAAGTGCGCGATCTCGGTCTCGCGGTGCGCGCGCAAAGCCATCACCGGGATGGCGCCGATGCGCACGAGCGCCAGCCAGGTGACGACGAACGCCAGCGAGTTCGGCAACTGCATCACCACGCGGTCCTGGTACCCGAGCCCGGCCTGCACGAGCCGTGCCGCCAGCCTGTCGACGAGCGCGACGAGCTCCGGATAGGCGACCCGCCGCTCGCCATCGACGACCGCCACCCGCGCCGGGTGCCGTGCCGCCGTCGCGGCGAGCATTTCGCAGATCGTGCGCCCTTCCCACAAACCTTCAGCGCGCCAGCGCGCCGCCGCATCGGGTGGCCACGGGGTAAAGCCCTCCAGCATCGTGCATCTCCTGCCGCCGCGCGGCCCTGTCGGAGCCGCCTGCCGCGCGCGGGCGGCGGTCGCTGCACTGTAGACGCATCGCGCCGGCGGCCCTCGCCGGCCGCTCGCGGCGCACGCACCGGCGCACGGCGCCGGGCGCAGCGCGCTCAGGGTTTCGCGCTCTCCAGCGCCCTGCGCTCGAACAGGTAATCGGTGTCGCCCTGGTGCCCGGCGCTGCGCGAGGCGCCGTACTGCGGCGTCTGCGGGAAATCGCGCACGACGGCGGCCTTGACCCGCTCGAAGAGGCTGCCGCCCACCTGCCAGTGGTCCAGGCCCTCCAGGGCGCGCATGAAGTGCCAGGCGAAGATCGAGTGGCCGCCGCGGCCGCTGTCGGCCACCGGTTCGTCGCCGCCGGAACTCATCGCCACCGCGGCGCGGCGGCGCAGCAGGTCGTCGGCGTCGAGGCCGCCGCTGTGCAGTTGCACGCGCTCCTTGCCCACCAGCGTGCCCGAGTAGCAGCTGTCGGAAACGAGCATCAACTGCCTGGCGCCGATGGCGGCCACGAGGCGCGCGATGTCGGCGTTGGCGAGCCAGGTCTGCGGGAACTCCGAGTCGACGTCCGCCGGCAGCCAGAAGCCGGTGTCGGCGCCGGCCATCGGCACCACCACGCCGTGGCCGGCGTAGTAGACGATCACCGAGTCGTTGGCCTGCGCCTGCAACGCCAGCTGGTTGAACGCACGCACGATATCGGCACGGCTCGCGTTCTCCAGCACCGTGGTCTCGTAGCCGAGGCGCCCTTCGAGCAGCTCGCGCACGGCGCGCACGTCGGGCACTGCGCCGGTGAGTTCCGGCACGCGGCGGTCCTCGTAGCGGTTGATGCCGATGAGCAAGGCCAGCTTGCGCTCGATGCCCGGCAGCTCGGCGCGCACCACGCGCCGCTGGCCCGGCCGCAACGTTTGCGCGCTCGGCAGCAGCACCTCGGCCGAAGGCCGCGCCGCCAGCAGCTGCCGCTTCAGCGCCTCGGTGACGATGCACTTGCCGCTTTGCGCCTCGGCTTCGTTGGCGCAGGCCGGCGCGTCAGCCAGGCGCGGGTCCTGCTGCAGCCGGTACACCCCGTTGGCAAAGATCTTCTGCTTGTAGCGGCCGCGCGCCGCCAGCAACGAGATCGCCTCGTCGCGCGGCAGGCTCGCCCAGTCGAGCGTGCGCTCGGGCTGGCCTTCGCCGCCGTCGAGTGCGACGGCGGCATCGAACAGGCGGCTCTTGGTCGGCGTGCTGAAGGCGATCGGCATCGTCACCGCCGTGCGCGTGGCGTCGAGCACGTGGTTCGTGCTCGCGCTGGCCGGGTCGCCGGCACTGCCGGTGACCACGGCCACCGGCACGCCGAAGCCGAAGACGTTGCCGCCGGGAGGAATGTCGGCGGCGCCGCCATCGAGCCCGAACACGGTGAAGTCGGCGAAGAGCCCGCCCAGCGTCACCGCGCGCGGGTCGCCGGCCAGCAGCAGCCAGCGGCCGTTCGGCGCCGCCAGCGCCGCGCCGCCGGCGGTGCTCGTGTTGGTGAAGCGGTCGAGCGTGTTCGCCGCCACGCCGCGCAGCGTCAGCGCATCGCCGGTGCCGCGCGCGGTGAGCGAGCCGGCGCCGGTGAGGTCGATGCGGCCGGCCTGCAGCACCAGTCGCGAAGGCACGTCGATGGCGCCGCTGACGGCGATGGTGCCGCCGGCGGCCGCGTCGCGCAGCGCGATCGTCGCCGCGGCCGGCATGCCGGCCAGCGCGCTGTTCAGCGCCGTGGAGTCGACCTCCAGCCCCGGGCCGATGGCGAACCCGCCCGGCGTGTGGTTGAGGAGGACGAACGCGCTGCCGGCGCCGAAGGTCGGCCGCGAACCGGGCAACGAACCGCCGAGCAACGGCAGCCCCCCGCTCATGTGCAGCGTCAGTGTGTCGGCCGCCTGCACCGACCAGGCGCCGCGGAACGCCACGCCCGGCGGGCCTGCTGGGGCGGCGAGGCCACCGGCGGCGCTGGCCTGGCCGGCGGTGGCGAGGATCGCCGCAGCGGCGCCGGCCGGGCCGCCGTCGATGCTGACGCTGCCCGTCGTCGCGGCGAGCGTCGAAGCAGCCGCCAGCGCGTCGAACGTGATCCCGGGCGCACCGCTGCCGGCACCGAGCACCGCCACATCGGCGCCGCGCAGCGTGTTGCCGCCGAGCAGCGAGACGCCGATGCCGCCGCTCGTGGCGCGGCCGTCGAGCGTGAGCAGCGCGGCCGAGACGAGCGAGGCGTCGAGCACGCTCAGCAGCGAGCCGTTGACGCCCGCACCGCTGGCCTGCAAGGTCAGCGGCCCGGCGCTCGTCAGCTGTGAATCGGCAATCGTCAGCGCGCCTTGCGAGCGCAACGTCACCGGTCCGCCGGCGGACAGCAGCGAACCCGTGATCGCCAGCGCGCCGGCGGATTCGACGACCGTGGGTCTGGTCGCTGCCGTGGGTCCGCGCAATTCGACCGCCTCGACGTCGAGGGCCGCGGCCGTGCCGCCACTCGTGCTGCCGCGCAGCGTCAGCGCGCTCGCCTGCGCCGCATCGATGGTGAGGCCGGCGGCGCCGGGCGCGACGGCTTGCAGCGGCGCCGGCCCCGCGGCCGCAGCCGGCGGCGCCGCGTGCGGCAGTGGCGCCGGCGTCGGCAGCGCAGCCGAAACCAGCGTCCGCGCAGGCGGCGTCGGACCGCCGACGAGGATCACCGCCCCGGCAGCGTTGCCGAGCATCGAGAGCCCGACGCCGCCGCCCCCGCCGAGACCCTCGACGAGCAGCGAAGCGCCTTGAACGACGATCGACGTCGGCAGCGCGCCGCTGCCCGCGGTGCCGCCTTCCAGCACGAGCCCGGTGCCGCCGAAGAGGTGCTCGCCGTGCAGCCGCATCTGCGAGCCGGTTGCCGCGCCGGCCAGCGCCGCCGCGTCGACGACGCGCAGCGCGCTGCCTTCGCCGATCGCCAGCCCCGTCCTGGCGGTGGTGCCCGTGCCGGCGGCGAAGCCGTCGAGCGTGAGCTGCCCGGTCGCGTCCAGCGTGCTCGTGTGCAGCGTCAGTCCGGTCCACGACTCCGAGCGGCCGGCGAGCTGGATGCCGCGCGCGCGGATCGCGCTGCCGGTGACCTCGGTGCCGTCGCCCGCAGCGTGGTTGGCGCCACCGCCGCGCACCGTGCCGGTTGCAGCGTCGATGGTGCTGTCGCGGATGAGGAGCGCCGGCGCATCGGCGCTGCCGTCGACCTCGAGCCAGCGGTCTTCGGCCGAAGCCCCCAGGCGTGGCGAACTCACCGTCTGCAGTGCCCCGAAGAGCACGTCGCCGCCGCCGGTGGTGATCGTCGTGCCGTCGATGCGCACGCCCTGCCGCCGCGCGCCGGCGAGCGCGAAGTCCACCGTCAGCCCGTTGCCGGTGATGCTCGAATCGAGGAGCTGCACCGCGGGCGCGCTGAACGAGAGCGTGCCGGCGCCTGCCGTAGCCGCGACCGCGTTCCAGGCAATGCCGAGGTCGCCGGTGAAGCGGCTGACTCCGGCGGCGGGCAGCGTCAGATCGACGTCGCTCAACCAGATCGCTGTCGCGCCGAACCGCCCGGCCGCCGAAGCCGGCACGTCGAACACCGCGCTCGTGGCCCCGCCCAGGTCCAGCAGCGGCCCGGGCGCGCCGCTGTCGTTGAGCATCACCAGGCCCGCCTGCGCGGTCGAGCGCGCCTGCACGCCGAAGCTGCCGTTGTCCACCGTGAGGCGCGTGCCGCGCCCGGCAACGTTGCCTTCGCCGGTGTCGTAGTCAGCGAGCAGCGCCACGCCGTGGCCGAAGCCGCCGTAGCCGACGAGCTCGAACTTCGCGCCGCTGCCCGCCGCGGCGTTCAACGCCAGGCGCGCGCCGCCATCGATCTGCACGCCGGTATGCCCCGAGCCTTCGACGCGCAACGCCTGCGTCGCGGTGAGCGTCGTATCGCCGGTGATCTGGACGCCGGTCGAGCCGTCGGAGGTGACCGTCTCGCCCACGCCGAACAGGTCGATGCGGCCGGCGTCGATGCGCACGGCGGTCTCGCTGAACGGGCTGGCGCCGATGTGGATGCCGGCCTCGGTTTGCGAGTAGCCCGCGGCGCGGAACGTGCCCGCGCCGAGGTCGAAGGTGGAGTCGCGGATGTCGATTCCGTAGAAGCCGCCGTTGGCCGCGGCGCGCCCGGGCCCTTCGCCGCCGAAGACGAACGGCCAGGTCGTGGCCACGGCGCGCTGCGACGTCAACGAGCCATCGGGCCGCGTGAAGCTCTGCGCGAGCACGCCGCCCAGCGTGATGTCGCCGCCGTTGGTGAAGAAGCGGCTGCCGACGATTTCGATCGCGCCCTGCCCCGGCACGGTGGGCGCGGCCTGCGTCGGTGCGCCGGCGCCCAGCGTCAGCGACAGCGGCGCGCCGCTGGAGGTGATCTCGCTGCCGTCGATCACGATGTCGCGGTGCGCCTGCAGCGTCAGCGTCACCGGCCGCGGCGGCGCAACGGCCAGCGTCGCGCCGCGCATCTCGATATGACCGAACTGGAACCCGCCCTCGCCTTCGCCGGTGACGACGCTGATCGAGGTGCCGCTGTTGAGCACCGCGGCGATCGTGTTCGTCGTCAGCACCGAGGCGTAGTCCACCGAGGTGAACACCGGGCCGGCACCGAGTTCGATGCCTTGGTCGGCGAACTGCGGGTTGCTGGTGATGAGGATGTCGAAGGGATCGAGCAGCCACGTCCCGGCGCGGCCGGCCGGTGCGCCCAGGTCGACCGCGCGCGGCCGCGCATCGAGCCAGCCGCCGGAGGTCTCGACGAAGCCGCCGTCGCCGCCGAGGCGGCCGCCGCGGGCGCTGAAGCGGCCGTAGGCGCGCGTCGCCGCGTCGCTCCAGACGACGATGCTGCCGCCGTCGCCGCGTGCGCCGCTGGCATCGGCGCGCAGCTCGGCGTCGGCCCCGATGTACACGGCGCGCGCGTTCGGCACGTTCGCGTCGCGCCCTCCCGCGCCACCGCCCAGGCGGATGCTGCCGCCGCCGGCGCTGCCGGAGACGTCGACGATGGCGTTGCCGACGAGCGCCACCTGCGCGCCCAGGAGGTCGATCGAGCCGCCGCGCGCGCTGCCTGCGGCCGCGACGGAAGTCGCTTCGGCAGGCGCCGTCGCCGCGGTGACGCTGCGCTCACCCAGCGTCAGCGTGTCGCTGGCGCGCAGCACGACGCGGCCTTGCGCGTCGGGCGCCAGCGTGTCGGCGCGCACGAGGCCTTCCTGGTTGACGATGGCGCCGTGCAGGTCGATGCGGCCACCGTCGGCGACCAGCCGCCCGCTGTTGAGCACCGTGCCCGCGCCTTCGCGCAGGCGCACGACGAGGTTCGGCAGGCCGGTGTCGACGAGATCGACGCTGCGGCCGGCGGCGAGCATCACCTGCCCGCCGGGGGCGCTGGCCTCGCCCGCGTTCTCCACGCGCGCGCCGATGAGCGCGAGCTGGCCGCCGTAGGTGGTGCGCAGCGTGCCTTCGTTGCGCACGACCGCCGCGGCATCGCCCTGCGCGGCAGCGAAGCGGTGGCGGCCGGCGAGGAAGTCGTTGTCGGCCAGCCGCAGCGTGCTCGCCACGAGGCCGGCCACGTCGACGCGCGCGCCGGCGCCGAAGAGCACCCCGTGCGGGTTCAAGAGCCACACCTGGCCGTTGCTGCCCAGCGTGCCGAAGATGGCCGACGGATCGTTGCCGGTGACGCGGTTGAGCACGCGGCTGGCGGCGCTCGGCTGGTCGAAGTACACGCCGGCGCCGGCGCCGATGTTGAAGCTTTGCCAGTTGAGCACCGTGCCCGGCGTGTTGCGCACCGTCATCTGCGCGCCCTGGGTCGTGATGCTCGCCTGGCCGGCCTGCACCTGCGCGCCGCTGGGCAGCACGGGCGGTGTCTGCGCGCGCGGCGAAGGCGCCGCGGCGAGCAGGCAGGCGGCCGCCGCCGCGATCGGCAGCAGGCGGTGGGGGCGGCGCGGCATGGCGCACTCCTTCGCTTCAGAAGTTGAACAGCACGCTGAAGTGCGCACGCCAGTCACCGCGCTCGGTGGCGGCGGCGTCGCGCAGCGCGCGCGCGATGTCCAGGCGCAACTGCAGGTCGCGCCAACCGCCGTGCAGGCCCAGGCCCGCACCGGCGATGCGGCAACGCGTCTGGCCGGGGCGGCACGGCGCGCCTTCGTGGTTGGTCACCTGCGCGGCGTCGGCGAAGAGCACCGGCCTCAGCTCGCTGCCGCGCCAGGTGTCGAAGCGCTCGCCGAGCGAAGCGCCCCAGTTCCACCCGCTCACTTCGAGCGTCAGCGCGAAGCCGCTGTCACCGCTCAGCTCGCGCTCCTCGTAGCCGCGCACCGACTGCGCGCCGCCGATGCCGAACATCTCGCCGGGCACCAGCGGTCGGCGGCTGCCCTGGGCGGCCAGCCGCGCGCTGGCGCCGCCGGCCCCTTCGCCGAACGAAGTGGCCAGCGTGGCGTTGCCGCGCGCCAGCGTGTAGCGCCGCCGGCTGCCGCTGCGCACCGCGTCGAACGCGGCCTGGCTGGCGTGCTCGCCGCCGAAGGCGAGGTTGTGGTGCACGCCGAGGCTCAGGCCCCAGCGCCAGTCGCCGGCCGCCTGCGTCGTGTAGGTGAGGCTCGCCGGCTGCACCGAGACGCTCTCGCCGGCGGCGCCGCAGGCGCCGGGCGGCAGGCCGGCGATCGTGCAACTGTTGCGGTAGTCGCGCGACTCGAGGCCGACGATGAGGCGCTGGTCGGTGTTGCCCCAGCGCGGCAGGAACGACGACAGGCGCAAGCCGGCGATGGTGCCGCGGCCGGCGAACTGCAGATCGCCGGCCGCGGTGCCCACGGTGCCGCCGTCGACGTTGCTCCACGCGTAGTAGGCGTCGAGCGCCATCGAAGGGCCGTACAGCGGCGCGCGGTAGCTGGCGCTGAACACCTTCACCGCCTGCGGGTCCGCGGGCGCGGTCTGCCCTTCGACGGCGAACACGTGGTCCAGGTCCCACACGTTGGCGTGCTGCCAGCCGAGCGCCGCGCGCCAGCGCCCGCCGGCGCGGCCGCCGCTGTTGTCGTCGCGTGCCGTGAAGCGGGTGGCCGGCTTGTCGAGCACGGTGACGAAGGCGTTGACGGCGCCGAACTGGTCGCCCGGCTCCAGCAGCACCTGGATCGACTTCGACGGGTTCTCGTTGGCGAGCTGGATCTCGCTGTCGACCCGGCGCACGTTCACCGGCTGCGCCCGCACCAGCGAAGGCAGGCTGGCGCGGATGTTGGCGGCGCTGTAGTGCTTGTTCTCGCTGACGACGTAGCGCGCCAGGCGCCCTTCGACGACGCGGATGCGGGCGACGCCGTCCTTGAAGTCCTGCTCGGGCAGGAAGGCGACGACGCCGCCCCAGCCGGCGCGGCGGTAGGCGTCCTGCACCGCGGCGGCGGCGGCGCGCAGGCGCAACAGCGGCACACGGCCGGTGAAAGGTGCGGTCAGCGCGTCGAGACGCGCGGCATCGAGCAGCGTGTTGCCGACGATCTCGTAGCGGCGCACCTCGACCGCCCAGTCGGTGCTGCCGGCCACCGGCGCAGGCGCCGCAACCGGGCCGGCGCTCGGCGGCGGCGTGAGCGGCGGTGCCTGAGCCGCTGCCCCCGTTGCGCAGGCCCAGGCGACCAGCGCCGCCAGCGGCCGCAGCAGCGCTTCGGCGCCGCGTTCGCCGCCGCGCCCGCGGCCCCTCGGTCGACCTCGCGCCATTGCGCCCTCCTGGCCCGCGCGTCGCGTCGCTGCGCGCTGCGCTGGGCGCCTTTTACTGCGAGCGGCATGCCGCGGCCTATGGGGCCATCCACAGGGCATGCGAGGGCAGCCGGGGGCAGCGGCCACGGCCGGCGTGCGCTGCACCGGCCGCGGCG
This sequence comes from Rubrivivax sp., assembly GCA_016790425.1. GTDB lineage: Bacteria > Pseudomonadota > Gammaproteobacteria > Burkholderiales > Burkholderiaceae_C > Rubrivivax. Next base: position 18,617 of record JAEUPF010000101.1, on the reverse strand, counting down.
ACGACAATGCGCCCCGCACGTGAAGAGCGGCAGAGCCAGGAGGACGAGCGCATGGCCAGACCTCGGTTCGAGCGTGAGAAGACGCCGGCGCCTCGAGCGCCCGCGGCGCCGATCGCCTTTTTGGCGCCCGCGGCGCCGGTCGCCTTCTTGGCGGCCGCGGCCGCGGTCGCAGTGCTGACGCTGCAAGGCTGCTCGCTCGTGATGCAGGCGGTGGACAGCCTGCGCGGCCCGCCCGCGGCGACGGTGGCCGCCCCTGCCGCAATCCCGGCGGCAGCGCCTGCGGCGGCAGCCGATGCGCGGCCGGTCGCTTCGTCGCCGCTGGCCGCCGACGCCGGCAGCATGCCTGCGCCGACGGCCGCCACGACCAGCGCGAGGCCGGGCGCGGCGGCGACCGCCACCGCCATCCCGGCGAGCACCGAGGCGCCGCGGACGCAGGCGTTGGCGCCGTCCTCGCCCGTGGCCACGGCGCCCGCCATCCCTGCTGCCAGCGCCGGCGACGCAGACGCCGCGCGCCGCGGCTTCGCCGTGCGCCCGGCGGGCGGCACGCCCGCCGCCGCTGCTGCAGCGACCGCTGCGGTGGCCGGGGCTGCTGCCGCGACCGCCACTGCGCCGCGGGCGCAGCCGCCCCGTGCGGCCCCGCAGCACGGCCCGGCCGCTGCCGGCGGCGGCAGCACGGGAAGCAGCCCTTCAACGGATGCCGCAGCGAGCGCCGGACCGGGTGGCCCGTTCGCGGTTCAGGCCGGGGCGTTCCGGCTCGAAGCATCGGCACAGGCGCTGCGTGCGGACATCGCCGCGCGGCTGGCCGGAGCCGGCGGGCTCAGCACCCGCGAGAGCGTGGTGCGCGTCGTCGAACGCGACGGGCTGCACCGCGTCTTCGTCGGCGCGCTCGAAAGCCTGGCCGCGGCGCGGGCATTGCGCGCGCGCCTGCGCGGGATCATCGGCGACGACGCCTTCGCCGCGCGGCCCTGACGCGCAGACCCGGGCCCCGTGACTTTGGTCGGTTGCCGCCTCGCAAGGCGGCGCCGACGATGCCTGCCACGTCGCTTCCGCCTCGCCTCCTCCGACTTTCGCGCCTCCTCCGCCTCCTCGGCCTCCCTCGGCACGAGGGCGCTCCAGCGCAGCGAGACCCCGTTCCTCCCGCAGCCGCCGATACGATGCGCGGCCGATCCCAGCGCGCCGCATTCGAACGCCGATGATCCTCACGCTGCTGGCTGTCTCGCTCAACGACCAGGCGCTGACGCGGCCGATCACGGCCCGCTTCGACACCGCCGGCGGCACCATCGGCCGCGCCGACCACAGCACGATGGCGCTGCCCGATCCGGAGCGCTACATCTCGCGCAAGCAAGCCGAGATCGCTTTCGTCGGCAACGGCTTCACCATCCGCAACGTCGGCGCGGCCAACCCCATCACGGTGGCGCAGCGCACGCTCGGCGCCGGCGAGGCGGCGCCGCTGAAGCACGGCGACGAAGTGCGCATCGGCGGCTACCTGCTGCGTGCCGATTGCCCGCCCGTGGCTGCGGCGGGGCCGGCACTGTCGCGTGCCTCCGCAGCCGGCGCGCCGGTGGCTCGGCCACGCAGCAGCGGCGACATCGACGCGACCATCGTCTCCGGCGCGCGCCCGCCTGCGGCACCCTTCGCGCAAGGGTCGGCGTTCACGCCGGCACCGCTTTCGCCGGCACCGTTCACACCGACGCCGTTCGCCCCCTCTGCGCCGCTGGCTGACGACAACCCGTTCGCCGACCTGCTCGGGCCTTCGGCATCCTCGCCCGCCGCCGCCACGCCGCCGGTGGGCGCCGGCAGCGCTGCACCGGCCGACGACCCGTTCGCCGACCTGATGCCGCCGCCGCGCGGCATCGACCCGGCGCTGGGCGGCGTGGCGCGCAGCCAGAGCGCTGCGGCGGCATCGTTGCCCGACGACTTCGACCCTTTTGCTTCCACGCCGGCCGCGGCGCCGGCCGTTGCGCCGGCGGCGCGCTCGCCCGGCAGCGCTGCTGCGCCAGCGGCCGACGACCCGTTCGCCGACCTCCTGGGCGACGGCGCCGGCGGGCGTGCCGACGCGCCTTCGATCGATCAGGCGTTCGGGCTCGGCGTCGGTGGCGACACGACGGGCGACGCGCTGGCGCGCTTCCTCGGCGACGCCACGCCGGCAGCCGCACCGGGAGGGACGGCGGGCACCGCGGCTCCGGCTGCCGGCGCGGGGGGCGGCCTGTCGACCGATCCGCTGCAGTTGTTCGGCGAAGGCGGCGGCGCAGCCCCGCCGGCCGGACCTTCCTCGCGGGCTGCGCCGGCACCCGCCGGTGGTCCCGTGGCCTTCCCCGACCACCAGCCGGCGCTGCACGGCGCCTACACGCCACCGCGCGTGCCCGGCGCGGGCGGCAGCCCGGCGGCAAGGCAAGTCGCTCCCGCAGTGCCGCCCACGCGTGCGCCCTCGCCTGCCCCGGCCTTCGCAAAGCCACGGCCCGCGGCGCCGCCTGCCACCGCAGCGCCACGCGCGCCGCTGGCCACCGCCACCGCCGCGCCGCGCCCGCCGGTGGCCGCCGCAGCGCCGGCACGTCCGCCGATGGCCATGGCGCCACCGCACACGCCCGCGGCCGCCGGGCCTGCCTCTGCGGGCAACGACACCGCGGCGCTGTGGCACGCCTTCTGCGAAGGGGCCGGCGTCGACCTGCCGCTGCCGCCCGGCGAAGGCGCGGCGCTGATGCGCCACATCGGCCGCATCCTGCGCGGCGCGGTCGAAGGCACGCTGCAGCTCGTGGCCGTGCGCGCCAGCACCAAGCACGAACTGCGCACCAAGGTCACGCAGATCCAGGCCAGCGGCAACAACCCGCTGAAGTTCTCGGCCGACGCCGCCGCAGGCATCGCGCAACTGCTGTCGCCGCCACAGCGCGGCTTCATGGACGGCGCCAGCGCGATGGACGACGTGATGCTCGACCTCGTCGGCCATTCCATCGGCACGGTGGCCGGCATGCGCGCGGCCATCGAAGGCATGCTGCAGCGCTTCGACCCGGCGGCGCTGGAAGAGCGGCTGGGCGCCGGCTCGATCCTCACCAACCTGCTGCCGGCCAGCCGCAAGGCGCGCCTGTGGGAGCTTTATCTGCAGCACCACCAGCGCATCCGCGACGAAGCCGAGGACGACTTCCACACCCTCTTCGGCCGCGCGTTCGTGGCCGCCTACGAGGAGCAGGTGCAGCGGCTGGAGGCGCAGCAGCGGCAGCGCCAGCAGCAGGCGCGGCGCTGACCACGCGCACGCGGCCCCGGCGCCTCCTGCGGCCAGGGGAGGCTCGGCGCGAGCCGAGGTGCTTGCCCGCGCGCCCCGTTGTCGCCGATGATGGCGCCGCCCCGGCGGCCGCTTGCTGCGGCCGGTGTGTCAGCATCCCGGCCAACCCCAGAGCAAGAGACGCCACCGAACATGCCGCGCCTGCGCATCGCCACCTGCACCGACCCCGGCGCGCGCGGCGGCAACGAAGACGACCTGCGCCACGGCAGCGGCCCGGCCGGCCACTACGCGGTTCTGGCCGACGGGGCCGGCGGCCATTCGCGCGGCGAGGAGGCTTCGTACCGCGCCGTGGAGAGCGTGGCCCGGGCGCTGGGCAGCGAGGACGCCGAGTTCTCGCCCGAGCGGCTGACCCACGTGCTGCGCACCGCGCACGCCGAGCTCGTGCTGGCGCAGGAAGACTCACGCCGCCCCGAGCACCGCATGCACACCACCATCGTGGCGCTGTGGATCGAGCCGCAGCTCGAGCACGCGCTGTGGTCGCACGTGGGCGATTCGCGCCTGTACCGCGTGCGCCACGGCCAGGGCGAATTGCTGACGCAGGACGACAGCATCGTGCAGCACATGGTGCGCTCGGGCATGCTCAGCGAGGAACAGGGCCGCGCGCACCCGCAGAAGAACCACCTGCTGGCGGCGCTGGGCATCGAGGGCGACGTCAATCCGCACACCGTGGTGCGGCCGGTGGAACTGTTCGAGGGCGACGCCTTCTTGCTGTGCAGCGACGGCTGGTGGGACACCTTCGAGCCGCACGACATCGCCGCGGCGCTGCACCGCGCCGACTCGCCCGAGGAGTGGCTCGACGACATGCGCGCGCAGATCGCGGCACGCGCCGCGCCCAAGCAGGACAACTACACCGCCGTGGCGGTGTGGGTGGGCGAGCCGAACGAGATGACGATCGCGCGCTTCGAGGACACGCGGCCGCGCGCGCTGTAGCGCCGCAAGCCGCGCAAGCCTTCTTCCGGCGGCGGACCCGCAAATCTCGGCGGCAGCCATGCTCTTCGAGCCCGCGCGGCACGAGCCGCTCGACCCCTCGCTCACCTGGAACGAAGGACGGGCGCGCGCAGCCATCGAGGCCATCGTCAGCAACGCGGCGCGCGAGCGGACCGCGGCCGGCCACTGGCCCGTGCACCCGCTCGACGAGGAAGGCGAAGCGCCGCGCACCGGCTTCAAGTCGCTCTACCTGGGCAGTGCCGGCGTGCTGTGGGCGCTGTGGACGCTGGCCCGCGCAGGCGCCGCGGCCGCTGTGCTCGACGCCGCCGCAGGCATCGAGCAGGCCCTCGCGTCCTATCTCGCCGAGCCCGACACCGGCGAAGTGGTGCCCTCGTACTTCCTCGGCGAGACCGGGATGCAGCTCGTGCGCTGGCGCATCACCGGCTCGGCGACCGCCGCCGAACGCGTGCACGAGTGCGTGCGAGCGAACATCGGCAACCCGACCAACGAGGCGTTGTGGGCCGCGCCGGGCACGATGGTGGCCGCCTGGCACCTGTGGTGCACGACGCACGAGGCGCGCTGGCGCGAGCTCTTCCTGGACAACGCGCGGCAGGTCTGGCGCACCTGGCTGCCCGACGAGAAGGCCGGCTGCCACCTGTGGACGCAGGACCTGTACGGCAGCGTCGTGCAGTACCTCGGCGCCGGGCACGGCTTCGCCGGCAACGTCTACCCGCTGCTGACGGGCGCCGCGCTGCTCGACGACGAGCGGCGCGAGGCGCTGTACGAGCGCTGCGTGCGCACGCTGCGCTGCTTCGCGCAGCGCGAAGGCGGCGCCGTCAACTGGCCTTCGGGCACCTTCACGCCGCGCTCCGGCTCGACGCGCTTCCTGATGCAGTGGTGCCACGGGGCGCCGGGCATCGTCACCGCGCTGTCGGGCTTCCCGCGCGGGCGCTCGCCCGAGCTCGACGAACTGCTGCTCGCCGGCGGCGAAGCGATCTGGCGCGCCGGGCCGCTGGCCAAGGGCCATGGCCTCTGCCACGGCACCGCCGGCAACGGCTATGCGCTGCTGAAGCTGTTCCGGCGCAGCGGCGACGAGAGGTGGCTCACGCGGGCGCGCGCGTTCGCGATGCATGCCATCGGGCAATGCCAGCGGATGCGCGAACGGCATGGCCAGGGGCGACACACGCTGTGGACCGGCGACACGGGGCTGGCGCTCTTCCTCTGGCATTGCCGCGACGGGACGGACAAGCTGCCGTCGCTGGACTTCGTCTGACTGTCAGGCGGTCAAGTCGGCGTCTTGATCGGGACGGCAAGCGCAGAGGGTGGAACGGTCCGACCACCTGCTCACTGTTTGGTCGAGCGAATGGTTAGATGGGCTGGCTACCACGACTTGCGTGCCAGAACGCCAACACCTTGAGGTCCGCGGCATCGGCGCGGTAGTAGATGAAGTAACGAGAAGCTCGTTCTCTTGGGCCTCGGATAGCGAGAAGCCCTCATCAGCTCCCCGCGTGACCACGGTGACTCTCGCGCCCTCCATCAGTGGGACGCCTTCGAGAACGATCTTCCCGTCGACAACGGTACCTGTTGCGATTTGCATAGCACCCATGGTACTCCTGGGGCGCAACCGCCCTTGATCTGCGCCGCCCAACGTGGGAGCTGAGCGGCGCGCTGAGGCAGGGGGACCTTGCGCCCTGCCTCGCCGCGTCCGCTCTCGAGCGAATGGTTCAGGCGTCGTCGCCAACAATTCTCTGCGGATGCATTCGCGCGTATGGTGGCCAGAAGGAGAGGATGGTTCGGCCCGCTTGGTTCCGGTAGCCCTGAAGCGACCACAGTCGTTCGTTCAGCGGCGACAACTCTCGTTCGACAGCGGAGCCAAGGTACTCGTCACCAAACGTTGGCCTGGCAAAGAAACTCCAATGATGTTCGGCAATGCGCACGGCTGCCTCGAACGCCTCTGCGTGCCGAGTTGCCCCCAGCTCCCTGAGACCTCGCGCTGTCTCAGCCGCCAAGCGCAAGTCGTGCCAGTTGCGGAAGTGGTGGCCCAGGTCATCCAGAGCCAAGCTTACGTCCAGTTGATAGACGCTTGCCATTGCTCGAAGCCCAATTGGCAGCTCCTGAAGGCGGCGAAGGAACGTCCCTGAGTCGCCGTCCACGCTCTCTCCGAGTCGCCGGTTCAACTCCGCCGCCAGCAGTTCGTGGAGCGCGTCGTCGGACCGCGCTGCGTATATAGCGGCGGGGGTCAGGGATGGCATGAGTCACGACGCCCAGCGTCGAGCTAGCGGCTGGCCGCGGTGGGACGGCTTGGCCGCGCGGCGCAGCATAGACCACGAGCGCTGCGCGGCCAAGGCGACCCGCCGCGGCCAGTCCGCGCTTGAGCGAGGGGTTTTAGGCTTCACTAGAAGCGACGCTCCCCTTGGATGCGTTTTTCGCACTCTCCTTGGTAGGTCCCAACGAGCCGTCCGTCGCTCTTGCTACGCGCGGCTCCGGAAAGGAATCCGTTCGTCCGATCAATTCGGATGGTCTGTACGATGACATCGGTCGAGATAGTCCATTCAAATGCGGCGAACGTTGTCCTCACGTTCGTCACCATCACCAAGCCGTCAGCGTCGGCAAGGACGCTCTGGGAAGGGATGATAGATATGGCCATGCGCGCGGCACTGCGCGCGTCGGGACTCGTACCTACTGGCGAAAAGTTGCGGGTGCAGTTGAGGTGAACGGGACTCTCAGGCACGGGGTGCTCGGATGGACGGAAGGTGACCACAAAGCTCCCAGGTAGGGTGGGGCCAAGGGTCACACACTGCGCGACGGCGTTCGTATTCTTGAGTCGCCAGACAGTCACTATCTCGCCCAGTGTGTAGCCCGCGGTGGGCTTGTAGCTGTTGTCCATCGATATGTCTTCGCGCCCGAGGATCTGCGACCATTCAGACACCAAGTCACTGCATTTCAAGGACTCAAGGCTGGTCGCAGCCACAAGATAATTGGGGAGATGCGCTTGAGATACGCTGCGCACCAGTGAGACGTTGTAGATGCGCCCGAGTAGGGGAAGCCTCTGGTTCTTTTCGAAGACGTCGCCTGACGCTGAAGATGAATAGGGGGAAAACGCGGAGTCCGTCCAAACGGTCGATGTCGTGGCCGTCCTCCAATCGAAGTTGGACCAGAAGGACTTGCTTGTAAGCTCATCGGCCAATGAACCCGAACGGGCTTCAAGGGCCATGACAGCGAGAGCGGCGACGACCAAGCGGTGGATGCCGTACGGTGCGTGCATGTGAAGCATAACGTTCGAGCTAAGGCGACCGGAGCGGACGGGTGCTTTGCCCAGGTGCCCGATATTGAACCACAACGGGTGGCCGGGCAAAGCACCCGTCCGCGGAGGGTCGCCTCTCGAGCGAGTGGTTAGGCCTCAGCGCGGCGACATGCCCGGTCACACCTTGAAGCCGCGGCTGCGCAGGAGGTCAAGGAGGGTGCGTACAGCCTTCACTGCCTGCTCTCCCTCCTCGCGCGTTGGCTGCGCCCCCGCATGAATGATCTCGTTCCTACGCTTCCGCACAGCGTCAGCCGCTCCCAGAACTTGGCGCTCATCGTCAGACAACGGTGCGAGCAGCATAGGCAGATCCACATTCACCTGATAGCCAAGCCCGATCTCTTTCTTGTACTCGTCGAGCTTCTTTTTCGACACGCCAGCCTTCACCTTTGCGGCACTCACAACCTCGGCAACGGCGATCTCAAGTGCAATGGTGCACTCGACAATGGCGGTCTTTCCGGAACGATGTAGGTCTACAGCGCGTTGTGCACCCGCCAGGGTCTCGCGGCTCAAGGGGACTGGCACTCCCGCCGCAAAGTAGCGCTCGATCATCGCCGTCGCAGCCTGCGTGTCAAACTGGAACTTGCCCTCCATTGCATATGAGGACGAGACGCGGTGGCGATCGATTGGGATGGCCTCACAAGGCAGGGTGAGGCGTGCTTGCCAATCAAGTGCTTGCGCAGGCTCGTCATACCGGACCCAGCCCTGTTTTACGATCAGGAGGCGATGACCGTCGTTCCAGTAGGGCGGGCGGACGTCAGCCGTAACCATTTGGTACGTGCGAACGAACTCATCCCAGATCGCGCTATGGGCTTCGTCGAACTTGCTGGGTCCTAATGCCTTCCACTCAGCCTCGGTGCGCTCGACAACAATCGCGACCTCTGTCCCGATCTTCGAGCGCAGGCTGACGGCCGTCTCAAGCGGGTCGAAGACCGCGAGAATGCTTGCGTTCGACATCAGCGCCTGCACCGCTTCAGGTGAGTCGAACTTCGTGTCTTTGGACCCGAGAGTCATGGCCTGGAAGTACACCTTGTCTGTGGCAGGCAGGGCTAGTGGCTTGGCGAGCGCGAATGGGCGAGATTGACTGCTGCCGACGGCAGACACAACGGAGTTTGTTGGGTCGACAAACTCAAGAGGTGCACGTTCCCTCAGCAAGACGACAGCCGCGCGGTCGCCTCGGACCTGCAGCGCGAAGGCCTTGCGCAGAGGCAGGCCAAAGCGACACTCGACGTCAAACACTGTGAAGACGCGTCCGCGCCGCATACGGTTGTCTGAGGCCTCTAACGTCTAATGGCCCGCCAGGACAAAAACCCTCAATCCGCCGCCCGAATCATCTCCGCGAACACCGGCGCCGAGGGCAGGCCGGCGACGATGCGGCATGACGAGGGCACGGCCGCGGTGGTGACAGCGCCCGGCGCTGAATCACCCGGCCGCCACGACCACCACAGGCTGCGCCCCTGCAGCCGCGCCAGCCAGTCGGCGGCGGCGAACGCCTGCGCCAGTTCGCCCAGGGTGCCGGCGGCGGCCACGTGGCATTCGCCGGCGGGCACGCCGCGGGCCGCGCCGCTGGGGCCACTCTCGCGCATCGCCGGCCACGGCGGCAGTTCCGCCAGCGCGCGGTCGAAGCGCTCGACATCGACGTCGTCCTGCAACGTCGCCAGCGCCGCTTCGCCGGCGCGTTGCCACCAGCGCTCGAGGTGATCGAGGCCGAAGCGCTCCACCGGCGGCGCGCTGCGCGGCTGCAGCACGACGAGCGGGAAATAGCGGCCGACGTTGTCGCAGCTGGGCATCAGCACGCCGAACCACCAGGTCGGCGCGGGTTCGGCGCGGCCGCCCATCCAGCCGACGGCGCGGCCGGCCGCGCCGGCGGCACGCATGGTCGTCGTGCCGCCCGCCGCGTCGAGCAACCCCGGCCCCAGCACGAAGCGCTGCAGCGGCGCGGCGAGGTACAGGTCCAGCCAGTCGTCGCCGAGCTGCGCGCGGCTGCCGGCCACGACATCGGCAAGCCAATGGTCCAGCGCGCTCAGCGTCGACGGCGGCAGCCGCCGCGAAGCGAAGTCGCCCAGCGTGCTGATCTTGCCGTACCAGCCGGGCGCGCCGCCGCTGCCGAAGGTGGCTTCGAAGCCCACGCGAGGCCTTGTGCGGGCGTTCTACCGCGTGGGTGCCGGCGGCGTCTTCACAGGCCCTGCGGGCACTGGAAGGCGCGCAGGTCTGGCAGCCGCAACGGATTGCGCACGCTGCTGTTTCTGACATCGAAGATCGCCTTGCGGCCGTCGATGTCGAAGGTGGCGCGGAACTTTTCCGGCGAATTGCCCGGCGTGATGGCCACGCGATCGAAGAGACGGAAAAGCGCCCACGGCCCGTCGTTGACGAGGCCGGCGCCGCCGGAGGGCTGCACGGTGACGCGCACGACACCGCTGCCGCGCGGGCCCGGCCACTTGATCTGCACGGGGATCTGCGGCCCGTGGTCGTAGCGCAGGATCTGGCCGTCGACGTCGAGCAGGAACTCCTTCAACCGCGCGTCCATCTCGAACGGCTTCATCTCCATGCTGACGCCGGGCACGGGCCCCGCCGCGAAGAACGCCTCGCGGATTTCCTTGGCGCGCTGGAACTGCGGCAGCGTGCCGAAGTCGCTGCCCAGCGAGTTCTCGCCCTGCTTGAAGCGCCACGGCCGCGTGCTCGTGTCGATGTACTGCTCGAGCTTGTTCTGCATCTGCTCGAAACGGCCGCCGGGCCCGAACAGCGCCGCGAAATCGGCCGGCGTCACTTCGCGCGCCGCGGTCGGGTCGAACGGGTAGCGGCCGCTCACCGCCTGCTGGCAGAACTCGCCCACCACCGACCGCACATCGGCGGCCAGCGAGCCGCGCGTGGCGATGTTGGCGGCGCGCGCGCCGCTGCTGCCTAGCGAATCGAGCAGGCTGCGCACCGGCTCGGGCGAGCTGGCGCCTTCGGCCTTGATCTGGTTGGGCAGCGGCGAACTCGGGGGCTGGGTCTTCTGGTCCAGCGCCTGCTTCACCGCGATGAGGTGCACCTGCAGTTCCTTCAGGCGCTCGATCAGGCCGTCGATCGGCGGCTTGCCGCCTTCGGGCGCGGTGATCATCGCGCGCAGCGGGCGGAACTCGTCGTCGACGATGCTTTCCAGGCGGTCGCCGGGGGCCAGCGCGGTGCCGGCACTGCCCAGCGCCCCGGCCACCGCCTGGCGGCCACGCTCCACCAGCGAACCGGCCACACCGGCGGCGCCGGGCTGCGGCGCGAGCAGCGTCGTCTCCTTCGCGAAGCGCTTGAGCATCGGCAGCAGCGGCGTGTCGGGCCCGGAGAGGAAGCGCGTCTTCTCGATCACCTGCGCCATGCTGGTCAGCGGCTGCAGGCGGATGTCGGCGATGTAGGCGCGCCAGGTGTCGCGGTACTCGTTGAGGTACAGGCGGCGCACGTCGTCGACGACGCGCGTGCCGAGCAGGCCGTCGGCCGCCTGCGCCACGGCCTGCCCCGGCGTCGCCGCCTGCGCCAGCGGCGCTGCGGTGACGCCGAGCACCCAGCCCTGCTCGTCGGCCAGCGTCCTGGCCACCTCGCCCACCTTCTTCTGGAAGCCCTTGTAGTAGCCGTCGTAGGTGAAGAGGCCGGGGACGCCCTTGGTCAGCGGCAGGCCGCTGGCGCGCACGAAGACGAGCTGCGTGTTCGGGCCGCCGGCCGCCGCCGCGGTGACCTCGGGGAACTCGGCGCCCAGGCCGCGCTGGCGCAGTCGGTTGTAGACGCGCTGCTGCAGCGGCACCGCGGCCAGCCGCGTGCGCGTGGCCTCGATCAGCCGCTCGTCGCGCGGCAGCGGCGAGACGGTGGCGCCGCGTTCGAGCAGCGCGTCGAGATGGCCCGACAGCGCCGCACGCTGCTCGACGCTGATCTCGCGCCCGAGGCGCGCCTCCCAGTCGGCTTCGATGTGCTGCTTCAGCGACGCCGCCTCGAAGCGCGGCGGCTCGTACATCATCAGGTACGCCTTCAGCGCTTCGTACAGCGAGTCGGGCTGCTCGCTGGCGCGCAGCTGCTCCTCGACGCGCAAGGCCAGCCGCGGCTGCACCGCGTCCACCAACATCCGCTGGTAGGCGCTGCGCGCCGCGCCGTCGAGCTTCTCGCCCTGGTAGAGGCCGAAGCCGAGCGACCACGGCACCGAATCGGCCTCGCGCACGGGGCCGGCGTCGCTGGCCAGGCGGCGTGTGGCTTCGAGTGCCGGCAGCACCGGCAACAGGTCGGGCGTGGTGCGGTTGGGCGTTTCCTGCACCTGCCGGCGCACGAGGTCCACGCGCTCCTGCACCGCCTGCACGTAGGCGGCGTTGTTGCGCCAGCTCACCGTCCACGCCGCCAGCAGGCCGGCGCTGACGGCGGCGATCGCCGCGTAGCCGGCGATGGCCCAGGCGTTGCGAGAGCGCTCCCAGCGGCGGTCGGTGCCGGCCAGGCCCTGCTCGGCGAACACCACTTCGCTGAGCAAGCGCTGCAGGAAGAAGCTGCGACCGCTGCTCTTCTGCGGCGGCAGCATCGACTGCTCGATGCGGTAGCGGCGCGCCACGGCGCCGAGCACGCGGTCGATCGGCGTGCCTTCCTGCGTGCCGCTGACGAAGTACACGCCGCGCAGCATCGGCTCGGCTTCGTAGGGCGACGGCGCGAACACCTGGCGCGTGAAATCGGCCAGCGGCGCGGCGAGGTTGGCGAACTGGTTCGGGAAGCCGTACATGCGGGCGCGCCGCACGGTGTCGCCTTCGGCCTGCAGGCGGTCGATGAGGCCCTGGTCGAGCCGCTCGAGCAGCGCGTTGAATTCCGGCGCGAGCTTGTCGTTCCAGGCACCGGCGGGCGCCAGCGGGAAGGTGAAGCCCCACGGTGCGGCGCGCTGGTCCTTGTCGAGCGAGGCAAAGTGCTCGCCGAAGCCGGCCAGCAGGTCGCACTTGGTGACGAGCAGGTAGATCGGGATGCGGATGCGCAGCTGCTCGTGCAGCTCCTGCACGCGCGCGCGCACGGCGTGCGCGTGCTGCTCGCGCTCGATGAGGTTGCGGCCGACGAGGTCGGCCACCGAGACGGTGACGAGAACGCCGTTCAGCGGCTGGCGCTTGCGCGAGCGCTTGAGCATCTCGACGAAGCCGTTCCAGGTGGCCTTGTCCTGCGCGGCGTCGCTGTCCTGCGTGGTGAAGCGGCCGGCGGTGTCGATCAACACGGCCTGGTCGGTGAACCACCAGTCGCACAGCCGCGTGCCGCCGACGCCACGCACCGCGTGTTCGCCGAGTTGCTTGGCCAGCGGGAAGTTCAGGCCGGCGTTGCGCAGCGCCGTCGTCTTGCCGGCACCGGGCGCACCGATGATCAGGTACCACGGCAGCTGGTAGAGGTAGCGGCCGCCGAGCTGGTTCTTCAGCCGCGCCCACAAGCCCTGGCCCGAGGCGGCCGCGGTGCCGAAGCGGGCGTTGCGCAACGTGGCCAGCGCCTCGGCGAAGCGCTTGCGCACGGCGGCGATCTCGGGGCTCTCGGCAGCGGCGCCGCCACCGGCCGGCGCCGCGGCGAGCTGCTCGACGACCTTCTTGTTGCCCTGCCGGGCGCGCACCACCTTCCACACCACCAGCGCCAGCACGAACACCAGCACGACGGCGGTGACGACCCAGCGCGAAGTGGTGCTCTCCAGCGGCCGCCATTCGCCCACCGCGACGAGCGGGCCGATGAGCCACAGCACGGCCAGGAACGCGGCGAGCAGCAGCGCGCCCAGCGTCCAGCGGTTGAAGACGAGGCCGAGGATCTTGCCCATGATGGGTGCGGCTCGAAAGGCTCGAAAGGCTCGAAAGGCTTCAGCGCTGCGCCGGCGGCGCGGCCGCTGCGGCGGCGGCCGTCGTCTGCAGCGTGATCTCGACGCGCCGGTTCAGCGCCCGGTTCGCCGGCGTGTCGTTGGGCGCCACCGGGTCGGCTTCGGCGCGGCCTTCGGCGCGCACGCGTTCGCGCGGCACGCCGGCGGCGACGAGCAGGCTGCGCACGGCCTGCGCGCGGCTGTCCGAGAGGTGCCAGTTCGACGGGAAGCGCAACGTGCGGATCGGCGTGTTGTCGGTGTAGCCGGTGACGAGCACGTTGCCGCCGACGCGCGCCATCGCTTCGCCGATGCGGCGCATCAGCACTTCGCGCTCGGGCACGAGCGTGGCGCTGGCCGGGGCGAAGAGGCCGTCGCCGCGCACGGTGACGACGCTCTTGTCGACCTCGTCGCGCACGGCCACGAGGCCGGCGCGGATGTCGGGCTCGAGGAACACCGCCAGGCGCGGCTGCGCCGCCGGCTGCGCCACCGCGGCCACCGGCGGCGCCAGGCGCAGCGACTGGATCTGGCCGTACACGGGGTCGGACCGCGTGGCCAGCACTGTCGAGAACGCGGCGTAGGCGCCGGCCAGCACCAGCACGGCGACGAGCGCGGTCAGCGCCAGCGGCAGCCAGCTCAGCGCCCGCCGCTGCGGCAGCGGCTGCGCGGCCCAGTGGCGGGCCAGCGGCGCCGGATACGGCCCGCGCGCCTGGGCGAGGATCTGCGCCAGCTTGGCACGCACCGCTTCGAGCTGCGCGCGGCCGTTCTGGATGACGCGGTAGCGGCCCTCGAAGCCGAGCGCGATGGCGGCGTAGATGAGTTCGAGCAGGTCGCGGTTGGCAGCGGGCTTGTCGGCCAGGCGCGCCATCAGCTGGAACACCTTCTCGCCGCCGAACGCTTCGTTGTGGAACTCGGCCAGGAGGCTGTGGCGACCCCAGACGCCGCCGCCGCCCCAGGGCGTGTCGGCCGCGGCCTCGTCGAGCATCGTGCACAGGATGTAGCGCGCCGCCATCACGCGCTCGGGCGCGACGCCGTGCGACTGCGCCGAGGCGACGAAGTCGCGCACGCCTTGCGCCAGCGATGCGCGCAGCGCCGCCGGGTCGGGCGCGCTGCGCATCTGGCGGATCGAGGGCACCAGCAGCAGCAGCCGGTTGGCCGCCGCCAGCAGCGGGCTCAGGCCGTGATCGACGGGCGCGTCGCCGGCGCCGATGACGGTGTGGCCGCTGTCGCCGGCGCCGGCGCCGGTGGGCACGGCAGCGTAGGCACCGGCGGCGTGCGCCGGCGCGGCGCCCGCGCGGCCGCCGGGGTTGGGCTTGACGAACGTGCGCGGATCGCCGCCGCCGGGCGGGCCGAACGGGTCGTCGATGGGGGGGCGGTCGGCAGCCATGGGTCGTTGCCTGCTGGTCTCGCGGCTTCAGCGGGAGGCCGGTGCGGGCCGGGCAGGCGGGGCAGGCCGCGGCCGCCTCAGGCCTGCCGGATCGCCCACAGCTCCAGCTCCAGGCCCGGGAAATCGCCGGCCACGTGCAGCGCGAGGTTGCCGCTGGCCTGGATCTGCTTCCACAGCTCGCTCTGGCGGTCGAGCTCGAAGTAGTGGCTGCCGGCGTGGTAGGGCAGCTGGCGCGGCGCCACCGGCAGGCTGCGCATCGCCACCCCCGGCAGGTTGAGGTTGACGAGGTCCTTCAGCCGCTCCGGCGGCCCCAGCTTGCTGAGCGTGGGGAAGCGCTGCCTCACCACTTCGGCCGGCAGCTGTGCACGCACGGCGAGCACGAAGCCGGCCGTGCGCAGCAGTTCGCCGTCGTTGATGACGGCCGTGCGCACGCCGCGCGAGCGGTCGGTGAGCACGATCTGCACGGCGTTGCGGTGCAACACCTGCGAGAGGTAGTCGCGCAGGTCCTGCACCAGCGGCGCGAACGTGGCCTGCAGATCCTCGTGGCGGTACAGCGGGTACTCGGGCGGGTGGCGCTCGCTGCGCGAGAACGAGGCCAGCTCGCCGGCCAGCTGTGCCAGCACGCTGTGCAGCGCATGCGGGTGCACGCTCGGCGCGCCGGCGTACTGCCGCAGCAGCGGCTCGGTGCGGTTGAGCAGCTGCAGCATCAGGAAGTCGGCCACTTCCGAGACGCCCTGGCCGAGCTGGCCCATCGAGGCGGCGAGCGTGCGCGCGCGCTGCTGCACCAGGCCGTGCAGCAGCGTGGCCAGCGAGGAGAGCTGGCCGCTTGCTTCGATGCGCGTCTGCGGCGCGATGTAGTTGCGGTCGAGCACCACCTGGCCGTCGGCGCGGCGCTCGACGACGCGGGCGATGCCGAGCACGGCGAAGGCGTCGGTGGCGTCGCGGCCGCGCACGAGGCGCAGGCGCAAGGCGCCGAGTTGCACCGGCTCGGGGTCGTCGGCGGCGTGCACCTGGTCGCGCAGCTCGTGCTCCTGGACCGCGAAGCGCGCCAGCGGGTCGGCCTGGCCGTCGCCGAAGTCGACCTCGGTGGCGCCGGCGCGTTCGCGCGGCGCGGCCAGGCAGACGAGCTCGCCTTGCATGTCGGCGGGGATCTCGAGCGCCGGCGGCATCGCGTCGGCGTCGGGGCACGAGAACGGGGTGCCGTCGGGCAGCAGGCCGATGGCGCGCGTCATCGCCACACGCCCGGCAGCGAGCTGGCTCTCGTCGAGCACGAGCTCGGCGAAGCCCCAGGCGTGCGGCATCGCTGCGCGCGTGCGCGCGTCGATCAGTCCTTCGAGGTAACGGGTCTGCTGCTGGAAGTGGTGCGGCTGCAGGAACATGCCCTGCGACCAGATGACGCGATGGCGGTTGGTCATGGCCGCTGCCGTTGCCGTCCAGTGCCGTTCAGTGGCCGCGCGCTTGGCAGTTCGAGCCGGACCCGGTGCGCCGCGCGCGGCAGCTTCTCAAGGCTGCAGCGTCAGAAAAAGCGCCTGGGCTTCGGCACGGATGGCCAGCCGCAGCGACCGGCCGGCCGGCACCGCGGTGATGGCGCGCCAGACCGCACGCTCGACGTTGCGGTAGGCGCCGAAGACCGCCAGCCAGCGCGTCTCGACGCTGAGCGTGCGCTGGTAGTCGCGCGACTCGCCCGGCTGCAGCATGAACTCGTCCTTGAGCACGAGGTCGGGGCCGATGGTGGCCTGCTCGGACTGGTACAGCGCGATGAAGTCGGCGCGCGTGAAGGCGGTGTCGGAGCGCAGCTCGTAGATGCGCAGCACCAGCGGCGACGGCCGCAACGTGGCGCTCGGGTTCAGGTCGGTGGCAGCGCTGACGGTGCCGGTCACGGGCACCGGCTGCTGCCGCACCTGCGTCGGCGGCGGTGGTGGCGGCGGCGGTGGCGCCGGCGGCGGCGGCGGTGGCTTGCTGCCGAACATCCCGCACGCCGCCAGCGCAGCGGGCAGGCTCAGCGTGGCCAGGCGCAGCAAGGCGCTGCGCCGGTTGGCTGCGGGGGTGAGGCGCTCGACCATGGCGCCGAAGAATAGCCAGCAGGGCCCGAGGCCCCGCGTGACTTAGGTAACCCGCCGCCGGTGCGCAGGCCGTCGCGCCTCCACAAGGGGAGGGGCGGCGCGGCCGGCGCACCTCGCACCGGCCCGAGGGCCCGAGGCCGGGGTGGTTCGATCGCCTCACACGGCCGCGCCATGGGCGCGCCGCCGTTCAGCCTTCTTCAGCCTTCACGAGGCGCCTTGCGCGAGTTGCCGCGGGCGCTGGCGACGGGGTAGCGGCGCTCGTTGGAGGCGAGCTTGCTGCGCACGGCCTCGTCGAGGTCGACTTCCAGCACCGCGGCCAGGCGCACGAAGTAGATCAGCACATCGGCCAGTTCGTCGCGCACCGCGCGCGCCGTGGCGGGGTTGCGCGCCACTTCATGCGAAGCGCTCTCGCTGAGCCACTGGAACAACTCGACCAGTTCACCCACCTCGCCAGTGAGCGCCATCGCCAGGTTCTTCGGCGAATGGAACGGCTCCCACTCGCGTTCGCGCACGAAACGGGCGACGGCTTCCTGCAGGCCGGCGACGTCGACGAGCTTCGACATGACCTGTGGCATGTCGGGTCGGGCGCTTGAGGGTTGCTTGAAGGCCGCTTGAAGGGCGCTTGAAGCGCGCTTGAAGGGCGCTCCGGGTGCGCTTCGGGGCGCGCCCGCGGCGCGCCGCCGCGCCGCGCTTCAGCTCGCCTCGGCGGACTTCGGCGCTTCCTCGCCGGCGGCCGGCTCGGGCCGGTCGACGAGCTCGACGAAGGCCATCGGGGCGTTGTCGCCGACGCGGAAGCCCATCTTCAGGATGCGCGTGTAGCCGCCCGGGCGCGCCTTGTAGCGCGGGCCGAGTTCGTCGAAGAGCTTGCTGACGACGGCGCGGTCGCGCGTACGGTCGAAGGCGAGGCGCCGGTTGGCCAGCGTCGGCTCCTTGGCCAGCGTGATCAGCGGCTCGACCACCGAGCGCAGCTCCTTGGCCTTGGGCAGCGTGGTCTTGATGGCTTCGTGCGTGAGCAGCGAGTTGCACATGTTCCTCAGCATCGCCAGGCGGTGCGAGGTGGTGCGGTTGAGCTTGCGGGGGCCGTTGCGGTGGCGCATGGTGCGTTCCTTTCCTTATGTCGATCCCGCGGCCGGATCAGGTACCGCGGGGTGCACGCATGGAATACATCGACTGAGCGAGCGATTTTCGTCGCAGCAGGAAAGCGCCCCTCAGCGCTTGTCCAGGCCCTGAGGCGGCCAGTTCTCCAGCCGCGCGCCGAGCGTGAGGCCGCGCGAGGCCAGCACTTCCTTGATCTCGTTGAGGCTCTTGCGGCCGAGGTTGGGCGTCTTCAGCAGCTCGGTCTCGGTGCGCTGGATGAGGTCGCCGATGTAGTAGATGTTCTCGGCCTTCAGGCAGTTGGCCGAGCGCACGGTCAGCTCGAGCTCGTCGACCGGGCGCAGCAGGATCGGGTCGAACGTGTCGCGGCGCGGTGCCACCGGCATCACGATGTCGGCGCCCTGCACGTCGATCTGCGCGAAGAAGGCGAGCTGCTCGACGAGGATGCGCGCGCTCTGGCGGATGGCTTCCTCGGGCGCCAGGGCGCCGTTGGTCTCGATCTCCATCACCAGCTTGTCGAGGTCGGTGCGCTGCTCGACGCGTGCGTTCTCGACCGCGTAGCTGACGCGGCGCACCGGCGAGAAGCTGGCGTCGAGCACGATGCGGCCGATGCTCGTGGGGGGCTCGTCGCCGTAGCGGCGCAGGTTGCCCGGCACGTAGCCGCGGCCCTTCTCGACCTTGATCTGCATGTCGAGCTTGCCGCCTTGCGCCAGGTGCGCGACGACGTGCTCGGGGTTGATGATCTCCACGTCGTGCGGCGT
>JAEUPF010000057.1 GCA_016790425.1 Rubrivivax sp. | reverse complement strand
GGCCAGCGCCCGCGCGATGCTGATGCGCTGACGCTGCCCGCCGCTGAACTGGTGCGGGAACTTCTCGCTGTCGGCGGCGGCCAGGCCGACGCTGGCCAGCAGCTCGCCCACACGCGCGCGCTGCTCCGCCTCGGTGGCCACCAGCCCGTGCTCCAGCAAAGGCTCGGCGACGATCTTCAGCACCTTCCAGCGCGGGTTGAGGCTCGCGTAGGGGTCCTGGAAGATCATCTGCATGCGCCGGCGCAAGGCGCGCAATTCGGCGCCGGCCAGCTGCGCGGTGCGCCGGCCGTCGAAGAGCACTTCGCCGCGCGTGGGCGTGTACAGGCCCACGAGCAGCCGCGCCACGGTGCTCTTGCCGCAGCCCGACTCGCCCACCAGCGCCAGCGTGCGGCCCTTGCTGATGGCGAACGACACGCCGTCCACCGCGTGCACGAACTGGCGCGGCTTGCGCTCGACGACGCGGTTGAGCCACGGCGCCGAGACGTCGAAGACCTTGGCGAGGTCGCGCACCTCGACCAGCGGTGCAGCGCCGCCGGACGCAGCGGCGGCATGCGGCTGCGAAGCCAGGGCCACCGGCTCGTTCATGCGGCCACCCCGTGCCGTTCATCGACCAGCCAGCAGGCGGCGCGCGTGGCGCCGGCGGCCATCAGCTCCGGCCGCTCGTCGCGGCAACGCGCCATCACCTGCGGGCAGCGCGGGTTGAACGCGCAGCCGCGCGGGATGGCGGTGAGGCGCGGCATCGCGCCTTCGATCTGCGCCAGCCGCTCGCGGTCTTCGTCCATTGCCGGGATCGAGCCCATCAGGCCCACCGTGTACGGGTGCGCCGGGGCGTTGATGACATCGTGCACGGGGCCGATCTCGGCGATGCGGCCGGCGTACATCACCGCCACGCGGTCGCAGGTCTCGGCGATGACGCCCATGTCGTGCGTCACCAGCATCACCGCCGCGCCGTGCTCCTTGCACAGGCGCTTGAGCAGCGAAATGATCTGCGCCTGGATCGACACGTCCAGCGCCGTCGTCGGCTCGTCGGCGACGATGAGCTTCGGCTCGGCGGCCAGCGCCAGCGCGATCACCACCCGCTGGCGCATGCCGCCGGAGAACTGGTGCGGGTACTGGTCGATGCGCTGCTCGGCGGCCGGGATGCCGGTTTCCTGCAACAGCCGGATGGCGCGCCGGCGCGCTTCCTCGCCGCTCACCGGCAGATGCGTGCGGATCGTCTCCACGAGCTGGCGGCCGATCGTGTACAGCGGGTTCAGCGAGGTCAGCGGGTCCTGGAAGATGGCGCCGATCTTGCGGCCGCGGATGGCGCGCATCTTCTCGTAGGGCAGGTTGTCGATGCGCTGCCCTTCGAGCAGCACCTCGCCGGCGGCGATGCGACCGGGCGGCTCCAGCAGCCCGATGATCGCCGCGCCGGTGAGCGACTTGCCGGCGCCGGACTCGCCGACGACGCCGAGCACCTCGCCGGGCGCGATCGAGAAGGAGATGTCGTCCAGCGCCAGCAGCGTGCCGTGGCGCGTGGGGAACTCCACGCGCAGGTGGCGCACTTCGAGCAGCGGGGCAGGGGTGCCGTTCATCGCTTCGTCGCCGCGCCCGTCAGCGCAGGCGGGGGTTGAGCGCGTCGCGCAGCCAGTCGCCGAGCAGGTTCACGCTCAAGGCGATGAGCACGAGCATGATGCCGGGGAAGATCGTGATCCACCATTCGCCGGAGAAGAGGAAGTCGTTGCCGATGCGGATGAGCGTGCCCAGCGACGGCGAGGTCGGCGGCACGCCGACGCCCAGGAACGACAGCGTCGCCTCTGTCAGGATGGCGGCGGCGACCTGGATCGTCGCCAGCACCAGCACCGGCCCCAGCACGTTGGGCAGCACGTGCCGGAACATGATGCGCCACGGCGCCACGCCGATGACGCGGGCGGCCTGCACGTACTCCTTGTGCCGCTCGACCATCGTCGAGCCGCGCACCGTGCGCGCGTACTGCACCCAGCCGCCGAGCGCGATGGCGAAGATCAGCACCCCGAAGGCGAGCGTGTCGTGCGCGTTGGGGAACATCGCGCGGCCGACGCCGTCGATCAGCAGCGCGATGAGGATCGCCGGGAAGCTCAGCATCACGTCGCACACGCGCATGATGAAGGCGTCGACGCGGCCGCCGGCGAAGCCCGCCACCAGGCCGAGCGCGACGCCGGCCAGCACCGACAGCAGCACCGACGCCAGGCCCACCGCCAGCGAGATGCGTGCGCCGTAGAAGAGGGCGGAAAGGATGTCGCGCCCCTGGTCGTCGGTGCCCAGCAGGTAGCGCGCCTGGCCCTCGTCGGTCCAGGCCGGCGGCAGGCGCGCGTCGGCCAGGTTCAGCGAGGCGAGGTCGAACGGGTCGTGCGGCGCCACCCATGGCGCGAAGACGGCGCAGAAGATGCACACGAAGGCGATCGCCGCGGCGAGCATCGCCACCGGCGACGTCTTGAAGCTGTGCCAGACGTCGCCGGCGAGGAAGCGGCGCAGCGCCGAAGGGGCGGCGGCGGCGGCAACGGGGGTGGAGGGCGTGTCCAAGGTGGAAGGTGTTCGGTGTGGCGCGCGTGTTGCTGCGCTCGTGGTGGCGCTCGTTGTCGCGTTCGTGGTCGCGTTCGTTGTCGGGCCCAGTGTCGCGCTCGTCGCCGCGTTCAGTGCCCGCCGGCGGGGCGCTCGATGCGCAGGCGCGGATCGACGGCGAAGTAAAGCAGGTCGACGACGAGGTTGACGAGCACGAAGATGAGCGCGATCAGGCAGAGGTAGGCGGCCATCACCGGCACGTCGGCGAACTGCACCGCCTGGATGAACAGGAACCCCATGCCCGGCCACTGGAACACGGTCTCGGTGATGATGGCAAAGGCGATCAGCGAGCCGAGCTGCAGCCCGGTGATGGTGATCACCGGCACCAGCGTGTTCTTCAGCGCGTGCCCGAAGTACACCGAGCGGTCGGCGAGGCCGCGCGCGCGCGCGAACTTCACGTAGTCGGTGCGCAGCACCTCCAGCATCTCGGCGCGAACGAGGCGCAGGATCAGCGCCAGCTGGAACACCGACAGCGTGATCGCCGGCAGCAGCAGGTGCTTCCAGCCGTCGAGGGTGAAGAGGCCCGTCGTCCATGCCGTCGAGCCGAACAGGCCCACGGTGTCGCCGCGGCCGAAACTCGGCAGCCATTTCAGGATGACGGCGAAGAACAGGATCAGCAGGATGCCGATGAGGAACGTCGGCAGCGACACGCCCAGCAGCGACAGCGTCATCACCACCTGCGAGCCGAAGCCGCCGCGCCGAAGCGCGGCGTAGACGCCCAACGGCACACCGACCACGAGGGCGATGACGGCGGCGGCCAGCGCCAGCTCGAGCGTGGCCGGGAAGCGCTCGCCGATCAGCGTCGAGACCTTGCGCCCCTGGCGCAGGCTGAGGCCGAATTCGCCTTGCACGGCGTTGCCGACGAAGCGGGCGAACTGCACCGGGAACGGCTGGTCCAGACCGAGGTCGCGCCGCAGCTGCTCGCGCTGCTCCTGCGTCGCGTCCTGGCCGAGCAGGCTCGTCACCGGGTCGCCGACGTACTGGAACAGCATGAAGGCGAGGAACGCCACCGTCAGCATCACGACGATGGCTTGCAGCAGGCGGCGGAGGATGAAGGCGAGCATGCGCGGTGGAAGCAGGGCTGCCCGGTGGCCTGGGCGGCGCACGCCCAAGAAAAATGGCCGCCCGAGGGCGGCCATTGTGGCTGTCGGCGGAGCCCGGCCGGCTGCGGCGCAGCGGCCGGGTTCCCCCCGATCAGAACGAGTGACGCACGCCGATGGCGATGCCGCGCGAGGTCTCGCCGCCCGCCAGCGCCGGGCCGGTGCCGATCGTGAACGTCGAGCCGGTGGCGGTCGTGCCGTCGTTGTTCAGCGAACCGAACGAGGCGTACAGCGCGGTGCGCTTGGACAGGTCGTACTGGTAGCCGAGGCCGATCAGCTTGGCGTCGAAGTCGCGCGCCGCTGTGCCTTGCGCGCCGCTGCTCTTCACGTACGAAGCCTTCAGCGTGCTGGCGCCCAGCGCGAGCGTGCCGCCCAACAGGACCGTCTTCTGGTCGCGCGTCAGGAAGTCGCGCTTGCTGTACTGCGCCATCAGCGTGAAGGCACCCATCGCGAACGAACCGCCGACGTTCATGTCGGTGTAGTCGTCGGCCAGGCCGCCGTCCTTGGCGGTCTTGCCGTACGCCACGGCCACGTTCACCGGGCCGCCGGCGTAGCCGACGCGGCCGCCGAAGTACTTCTGCCCGGCGACGCCTTCACCGGCGGCGACCTGGAACTGGCCGTACACGCCGCCCATCGCCGGCAGGAAGTAGCCGATGGTGTTGTTGTCGCGCACCAGCGTGATCGCGCCCGAGCCGAGCGTCGACACCAGGCTCAGCATCGAGGCCGGGCCGTTCGTGCCGAACGGATCGAACACGGTGTAGTTCCAGAACGACGGGGTGTAGTCGCGGCCGAGGCGCACTTCACCGAAGCCGCCCATCAGGCTGACGGTCGAACGGCGGTTGAAGATGGTCGAGCCGGCGGCCGGGGCGGCCAGGCCGTTGCTGCCACCGACGTTGCCGACGTCGTTGTCCATGCCCGCTTCGAGCCAGAAGCCGGCGCGCATGCCGCCGCCGAGGTCTTCGACGCCGCGGAAGCCGAGGCGGTTGCTGTTGAGCTGGTTGGAGGCCAGCAACTTCTGCGAGTTGGCGCCGTTCTTGACGCTCACCGCCGACAGGTCAACGATGCCGAACAACGTGACCGACGACTGGGCCGAAGCCGCGCCCGCGAACGCCGTCAGCGCAGCCAGGGCGAGCAGAGATTTTTTCATTGCAGAGATCTCCTAGGTTGAAACGAGAGGTCCCGATCGGGGAGGTCACCCGGCTACGTCGTGTGTGGGGCCACCGGGTTGATCAGGCCAACCTCCTCAGCGGAAGTTGCGGCTATTGCACCAGAGGGTTCCAGCGCTTTCCAGCAAGCCGGCGAGAAAAGGCCGCCGGATGTTGTCTGGCAACAACGCGATAGCGGCTCTCTCCGTGAGAACCCGATGCCCTTCCCGCAACCGCCTTTCACGCCGCGGCGGGCTATCCTCGATTGACTTGCGCGCCCGGCTGCGGGCCGCTCATCCATCGGCCGGGTGCTCGGCCCCACCTCATATCCAAGACATGCCATCGATCGACCCCCTTGGCCCGCTGGACCGCCTGTTGGCCACCGCCGATGCAGCGCTGCGCACGGTGGCCGGTCATGCGCGCAGCGTGCGGCCGTATCCGCCGGGCAGTGGCAGTGGCGCGCCGGCAGCGGCTGCCGCCGGCGACGACGACGGCCTGGACGCGCCGGCGCGCCGCGAGGCCGGCGCGCTGATGCGCGTGAACCATGTCGGCGAGGTCTGTGCGCAGGCGCTGTACGAAGCGCAGGCGCTCGCCGCGCGCAACGCCACGGTGCGCGCGCAGATGGCGCAGGCCGCGCGCGACGAGACCGACCATCTTGCGTGGACCGAGGAGCGCCTGCGCGAACTCGGCGCCCACCCCAGCGTGCTCAATCCGCTGTGGTACGCGGGCGCCTTCGCACTCGGGCTCGCGGCAGGCCGGCTGGGCGATCGCTGGAGCCTCGGGTTCGTCGTCGAGACGGAGCGCCAGGTCGAGCAGCATCTGGCCGGCCACCTCGAGCGCCTGCCGGCGCAGGACCAGCGTTCGCGCTCGATCGTGGCGCAGATGAAGGACGACGAGCGCCGGCACGGCGACCAGGCGCTGGCCGCCGGCGCGCAGCCGTTGCCGCTGCCGGCCCGCGCGCTGATGCGCGCCGCGGCGCGCGTGATGACGACCACGGCGCGCTATCTCTGAGTCTGCGCGCCTGAGCGCGTGAGCGCCTGAGCGCCTAAGCGCCTGAGCGCCTGAGCGCCTGAGCGCCTGAGCGCCGGGGCCCGAGCGGGTCAGCGCCTCGGAGCGCCCGAGGTCCTGGCGCCCGGGCGCCAGTGCGCGCGCAACGGACGCCGCCCGCTACGCCACCTCGACGACCTCGAAGCTCGTCTCGATCTTCGCCGTCTTCAGCAGCATCGCCGTGGCCGAGCAGTACTTGTCGTGCGACAGCGCCACGGCGCGCTCCACCGCCGCCGGGGGCACGCCGCGGCCGCCGACGACGAAGTGCATGCCGATGCGCGTGAACACCTTCGGGTCCTCGCTCGCCCGCTCGGCCGTCAGCCGCACGCGGCAGTCACGCACGTCGTGGCGGCCGCGCTTGAGGATCAGCACCACGTCGTAGGCGGTGCAGCCGCCGGCGCCCGCGAGCAGCGTCTCCAGCGGCCGCGGCGCGAGGTTGCGGCCGCCGCCGTCGGGCGAGCCGTCCATCGTCAAGAGGTGGCCGCTGCCGGTCTCGGCCACGAAGGCCATTCCCAGCCCTCCGGCCCAATGCACGTTGCATTCCATCGTCGCGTTCCTGACCTGGGTCAAGTTTTCGAGAACCGCTCGCTGCGCAGCGTTATTGCGGCGCAACAACGGGTGCTAGACTGTTTTTCATGGGTGCCGCAGTGGACGCGGCTCCGCCGATTGTCTCCTCCACCTCCATCAAGGGTGGATTGGGCCCGGACCGCAAGGACCGGGCCCCTTTTCTTTGGGGCGTCCTTGCGCATCGCTGCGCTGTCGCGCGGCACGGCGCGCCCACCGTCGGTGGCAACGCGCCACTTATGATCCGCGCCCTTTTCGAGGCCACCGAAGCCACCGAAGCCACCCGCACTCTCCGACGCCGACCCGCCCGTGCCGCGCCGCCCTCTCGCTCCGCCCCGCCAGACCGCCGAAAAGACACCGGAGGATGCGCCGGCGCCCGCGCCGGGCGCCGCCGCGCGGCCGCTCGCTGCGAAGGGCCGCCGCATCGCCGCGGAGTATCTGCAGCGCATCCTGACGGCGCGCGTCTACGACGTGGCGCGCGAGAGCCCGCTCGAACCGGCGCGCTCGCTGTCGCGGCGCATCGGCAACCACGTGCTGCTCAAGCGCGAGGACCAGCAGCCGGTGTTCAGCTTCAAGTTGCGCGGCGCCTTCAACAAGATGGCGCGGCTGGATGCGGCTTCGCTGGCGCGCGGCGTCATCTGCGCCTCGGCGGGCAACCACGCCCAGGGCGTTGCGCTGGCGGCCCGGCGCCTGGGCTGCCGCGCTGTGGTGGTGATGCCGGTGACGACACCCAAGCTGAAGGTCGACGCGGTGCACGCGCTCGGCGGCGAAGTGGTGCTGCACGGCGACAGCTACTCCGACGCCTACGCCGAGGCGCTGGCGCTGCAGGCGCGCGCGGGCCTGACCTTCGTGCACCCGTTCGACGACCCCGACGTCATCGCCGGCCAGGGCACCGTGGCGATGGAGATCCTGCGCCAGCACCAGGGGCCGCTCGATGCGGTCTTCGTCGCCATCGGCGGCGGCGGGCTGGCCGCCGGCGTTGCCGCCTACGTCAAGGCGCTCAGGCCCGAGGTGCAGGTGATCGGCGTGCAGACGGTCGACTCCGACGCGATGCTGCGCTCGGTGAACAGCGGCAAGCGCGTCATGCTCGCCGACGTCGGCCTGTTCTCCGACGGCACCGCGGTCAAGCAGGTCGGCGCCGAGACCTTCCGCGTCGTGCGCGAGCTCGTCGACGACTACGTCTGCGTCGACACCGATGCCGTCTGCGCCGCGATCAAGGACGTCTTCCAGGACACGCGCAGCGTGCTCGAGCCGGCCGGCGCGCTGCCGGTGGCGGCGATCAAGCAATACGCCGAGACGCACAAGCTCAAGGGCCGCACCTTCGTCGCCGTCACCTGCGGCGCCAACATGAACTTCGACCGCCTGCGCTTCGTCGCCGAGCGCGCCGAGGTCGGCGAGCACCGCGAGGCGCTGTTCGCCATCACCGTGCCCGAGGAGCGCGGCTCGTTCCGCCGCTTCTGCGAGCTGATCGGCCCGCGCTCGGTGACCGAGTTCAACTACCGCATCAGCGACGAGCGCGTGGCGCACCTCTTCGTCGGCCTGACGATCAGCAAGCGCGACGAGGCCGAGCGCATCGCCCGCCACTTCGAGCGCCACGGCTTTGCCACCGTCAACCTCACCGACGACGAACTGGCCAAGGAGCATGTGCGGCACATGGTCGGCGGGCGCAGCGAGCTGGCGCGCGACGAGCGCCTGTTCCGCTTCGAATTCCCCGAGCGGCCCGGGGCCTTGATGCGCTTCCTCGCCGCGATGCACCCGGGCTGGAACATCAGCCTGTTCCACTACCGCAACCAGGGCGCCGACTCCGGCCGCGTGCTCGTGGGCCTCCAGGTGCCCGCCGCCGACGAACGCAGTTTCGCCGGCTTCCTGCGCACGCTGGCCTACCCGTTCGTCGAAGAGACCGACAACCCGGTGTATCGCCTGTTCCTGCGGTGACCCTGCGGTGACTCTGCGGTGACTCTGCGGTGACTCTGCGGTGACCCTGCGATGACCCTGCGGTGACTCGGCGCTGACTCGCCGCTGACACCCGGCGTCGAATTGGCGTCGACCCTGCACGGCCACCCCCGTGCCGGCCCGGGACAGCGCCGGCTGCGCTCGCTAGACTCCGGGGGCCATGTCCGCCCGTTCCCTCGTCACCCCCACTTCGAACCCGGCGCTGGAGCGTGCGCTGCACGACAAGCTGTCGCGCCGGCAGGAGGTGAACGGCGGCCTGGGCGAGCTGGAACCGCTGGCCACGCGCATCGGGCTGATGCAGAACTCGCTCAAGCCGCGCCTGCGCGAGCCGCAGCTGATGGTGTTCGCCGCCGACCACGGCGTCGCCGTCGACGGCGTCGACACCGCTTCGGGCGTGCACAACCGCGGCACCAGCGACACGGTGCGCAAGATCCTCACCAACCAGCTGCCGCTGACGGTGTTCGCGCAGGCGCAGCAGATGCAGGTGACGGTGGTCGACTGCGGCATGGCCGACGAGCCACCGCTGCACGACCGGCTGCTGCTGCGCAAGATCGCGCACGGCACGCGCAACACGCGCGTGGCGATGGCGATGTCGCTGGAGCAGGCGCACGCGGCGATGCGGGCCGGCATGGAGATCGGCGACAAGCTGCGCGGCAACGCCACCGTGCTGGCCGGCGTCGGCGTCGGCGCGCACGAGAGCGCCGCGCTGGTGCTGGCGCGCTTGTCCGACAGCCCCATCCGCGACCTCGTGATCAGCGGCCCGGACATGGATACCGGCCGCCTCACGCACCTGATGGCGGTGGTGCTCGGCGCGCAGGCGCGGCACCGCGAGGTCGCCGAGCCGGTGGAGGTGCTGGCCGCCTTCGGCGGCTTCGAGGTGGCGGTGATGGTCGGCGTGATGCTGATGGCGGCGAGCAAGCGCCACCTGCTGATGATCGACGGCGTGCCGGCGTGCGCGGCGCTAATGGTCGCCTCGCGCATCGCGCCGGCGGTCACCGACTACTGCGTCTTCTGCCGAAGCCATCACCATCGCGGCCTCGACCAGGCGCTGAGCCTGTTCAGCGCGTCGGCCTTGCTCGAGCTCGGCATGGAGGCCACCGACGGCACCGGCGCCACGCTGGCCTGGCCGCTGGTGCGCAGCGCCGCGGCGCTGCTGGGCGAGGTGGCCGAACGCGAGGACACGGCCGCTTCGACGCCGGGCGAACTCGAAGCCGAGCCGGAGCCCTTCGAGCCCGAGCCGGAACCCGAGCGCGAGTTGTCGGCGATCTTCGGCCCGCGGCTGTACTGACGCCCGGAGGGCCGCTCCGACGGCCGCACCGACGGCGGCACCGACCGCCGCACCGACCGCCGAGGGCCTTGCCCGTTGTTGCCTGCGCTGCGCGGCAGCGCAACAAGTGCGCGCTGCGGTAACAGCGCGATGCCTTCAGCGGAGCAGCGGCTGCGCGGTCGAGGGCGGTTCCGGCGTCGGCACCGCGGGCTGCGCCTGCACCGCCTGCGCTGCCGGAGCCACCGGTGCGTGGGGCGCCGGCACCGGTGCGACCGGCGCAGGCAGCGGCACCGGAACCACCGCGCCCACGCCCGCAGACGCGCCCGCCGGCCCGGGACGGCGTTGCGGAAGTGCGGGCGCGATCGGGGCAGCCGGCGTCGTCGTCGCTGCAGGCGGGCGGCCCGCTGCTGGCGCCGGGGTGGCGGTGCCGCCACCCGACCGTGCGTCCGGCAGCGTGCCGGTGGCCGCCGCCGCGGGCGGCGGAATGTTCAGCGCCACCGCGACCTTGCCGCCCATCGGGCCGAGGTCGGCGCCGCGCGCGCGCACCGCTTGCAGCACGTTGTCGTCGAAGACCACCGCGCCGACACGGAAAGCCTTGGCCGGCTTGCCGTCGACGGCGATCAGGGCAACGCCGTTGCGCGCCGTCTCGTTGCCGCGCGGCGCGACGACGCCCAGCAGTTGCACGCGACCTTCGGCCGAACCGCCGGCCAGCGATTCGCCCGCGGCGGCGTCGACCGGCGGTGGCGCGTCGGCGCCGAGAACACGCGTCACGTCGCCGCGCGGCAGTTGCGCCTGGCCGGCGATGGCCACCTGCGGCGGCGCGCCCGGCGCCGTGACGAACAGTTTCAAACCCCACGCCACCGCACTCGCGGCCACGAGGGCCCAGACGAGGAAAGTCGGCCAGCGCGCAGACATGCGGCCATTATCATTCACGCTCATTCACGGCCCCGCCGCGAACTGCGGCAGACTAGGCGCGGCCGGCCCGCCGAACGAGGCCCGGCGCGCCCTGTGCGAATCGCGCCGCGCGCGGCCCGCGCTCCAGCCCATCCTCCAGCCCCATGACAACCCGCTTTTCCCGAGGCGCCGCGCGCGGCTTCACCCGAGGCGCCGCGCGCGGCTTCACGCTGATCGAACTGATGGTGGTGCTCGTCATCATCGGCGTGCTCGGCGCGCTGATCGTGCCCAACTTCCTCGAGCGTGCCGACGAGGCGCGCGTCACCGCGGCGCGCACCGACGTCAACAACCTGATGCAGGCGTTGAAGCTCTACCGCCTGGACAACCAGCGCTACCCGAGCACCGAGCAGGGCCTGGAGTCGCTGGTGCGCAAGCCCAGCGCGGGCGCGATCCCGCCCAACTGGAAGCCCTACCTCGACAAGCTGCCGGCCGACCCGTGGGGCCGGCCGTACCAGTACCTGAACCCGGGCGTGAAGGGCGAGATCGACGTGTTCAGCTTCGGCGCCGACGGCCAGCCCGGCGGCGAAGGCAAGGATGCCGACGTCGGTTCGTGGCAGTGAGCGCGCGGCTGCGCGCATCGTCCCCACGCCCCTGAACGGCGGGCGCGCGCCGGGCGCGCGGCGCGGCGGCTTCACGCTCATCGAGCTGCTTGTCGTGCTGGTGCTGGTGGCCATCGGCGCGGCCACCGTCAGCATCGCCCTGCGCGACAGCGCCGCCACCAAGCTCGAGGAAGAAGCGGCGCGCCTGACGGCGCTGCTCGAGGGTGCGCGTGCCGAGGCGCGCGCCGCCGGCGTGCCGGTGGTGTGGGTGCCGGCCGGCGACGAAGAGCGCGCCAGCGGTTTCGCAGCCGAGGCCACCGCGGTGGCCGCCGACGAGAACTTCCGCTTCGTCGGCCTGCCGGTCAGCGTCGTCACGCCCCGCCACTGGCTGGAGCCGCGCGTCACCGCGCACATCGTCGGCGGCAGGTCGCTCGTGCTCGGGCCCGACGCCATCCTGCCGGCGCAGCGCGTCGTGCTGAGCCTGGACAACCGGCGCATCGAGATCGCCACCGACGGGCTGGCGCCGTTCGCCATCGCGCCGGCCGCCGAGCCCGGCAACTCGCCATGAGGGACGCGCTGCGCGCTCGGCACTGCGGCGGCGCGCTGCGCGCTCGGCACTGCGGCTGCGCGCTGCGCGCTCAGGGCCGCGGCTTCACCCTGCTCGAAGTGCTGGTGGCGCTGGCGATCGTCGCCATCGCGCTGGCCGCCGGGCTGCGCGCCGCCGGCGTGCTGACCGACAACGCCGGCCGCCTGGCCGATGTCACCGCGGCCCAGTGGTGCGCCGACAACCAGCTCACCGCGCTGCGCCTGGCGCGCGCCTTTCCCGGCGTCGGCGATGCCGACTTCCAGTGCCAGCAGCTGGGCCGCAACTACCTCGGCAAGATCGTCACCCGGCCGACACCGAACCCGAACTTCAGGCGCGTCGATGCGGTGATGGCCGACGAGGACGGGCGCCCGCTGGTGAGCGTGTCCACCGTGCTGGGGCGGCTGTGAAAGGCGCCGCCGCGACGCCGCGCTGCCCGATGCGGCCGCCGGCAGCACGGGCCGCGCCGCCGCGGCGCGGCTTCACGCTCGTCGAAGTGCTGGTGGCGATGATGATCATGGCCATCCTCGCCACGGTCGCCTGGCAGGGGCTGGACGGCATCCTGCGCGCCCGCGAGGCGAGCAAGGTGGCGCTGGACCGCACGCAGCGGCTGGGGACGGTGCTCACGCAATGGGAGCAGGACCTGCTGGCGCTGCACCAGACGCAGGCGGTGCGGGCGCTGCACTTCGACGGCCGCACGCTGCGCCTGACGCGCCGTACCGAAGGCGGCGTCGTGCTGGTGGCCTGGTCGCTGCGCGAAGGGCGCTGGCAGCGCTGGGTGGGGCCGACCTTCACCCGCCTGGCAGACCTCGCCGACTCGTGGATCGCCAGCCAGGGCCTGCTCGGCAACGAGCCGGGCCAGCTGACGATGGCCGAAGGCGCCAGCGAGTGGCAGATCTACTGCCACCGCGGCGGCGCGTGGACCAACTGCCAGTCCACGGGCGACGCCGCCGCGCCAGGCAGTGCCGGTGCGCCGCCGATGGAGGCGCTGCCGGCCGCGGTGCGGCTGGTCATCACGCTCGAAGGCGGCACGCTGACGCGCGACATCGCGCTCGGGCCGTCGGACGGATGAAGCCGGTGCAGCTCCTGACGCCGGCACTGTCCGGCCGGCCGCTCGGCACCGCGCCGCGCCGCGGCGCCGCGTTGCTGCTGGCGATGGTCATCCTGACGATGGTGGCCACGATCGCCTCGGGCATGGTGTGGCAGCAGAACCGCGCCATCCAGGTCGAGGCGGCCGAACGGGCGCGCACGCAGTCGGCGTGGATCCTCATCGGCGCGCTCGACTGGGCGCGCCTCATCCTGCGCGAGGACTACCGCGTCAACGAAGCGCGCACGCGCAACGGCCAGCACGCCTACGACGGCCTGGACGAGCCGTGGGCGACGCCGCTGGCCGAGGCCCGCCTGTCGTCGTTCCTCGCCGCCGACCGCGACAACAACGCCGAAGACGGCGGCGGCCCCGAGGCCTTCCTGTCCGGCAGCATCGTCGACGCACAGGCGCAGTGGAACCTGCGCAACCTCGTCGGCCCCGACGGCAAGGTCGTCCCGGCGCAGCTCGAGGCGCTGCGCGCGCTCGCCGACCTGGCCGGCGCACCGGCCGATGCCGCCGAGCGCATCGCCGCGGTGGTGCGCGACGCCTGGCCGGGCAGCAACGCCGAGGCGGCCACCGCGCGCACGCGACCGGTGCCGCCGCAACGGCTGGAGGATCTCGCCTGGCTGGGCATCGAACGCGAGACGCTGGCGCGGCTGGCGCCGTGGATCACGCTGCTGCCCACCGCCCAGCCGACGCCGATCAACGTCAACACCGCCGAGCGCGAGGTGCTCGTCGCCGCGATCGACAAGCTCGACCTCGGCACCGCCGAGCGGCTGGTGCAGCAGCGCCAGCGCCAGCCCTTCGAGACGCTGGAGCAGGTGCGCGCGCAGTTGCCGCCCAACACGCCGCTGGACGCGGGGCGCCTGTCCGTCACCTCGAACTGGTTCGTCATCTCCGGCCGGCTGCGCCTGGACGAGCGCGTGCTCGAGGAGCGTTCGCTCGTCGAGCGCACGGCCAACGGCGTCGTGGTGCGCCGCCGTGAACGAATCAACCTGACCGAGCCGCGCTGAACGCGGCCTCATCGACTGCCCTCTTGACCTGAAAGCCAGAATACGCGCCTCCTGCCGCCGGTCTCGTGTTGCCAGTGACCGGCGGGCCGCCTGCCGCCTGCCGCCTGCCGCCGGGCGTCCGCCTTGCCCCACGACGCCGCTTCGCCTGTCCCGCCCGATCCGCCCCGCCCGCCAGCCCGCCACGCCGCCCCCGCCCTGAAGCCTGTGCCATGTCCGTCCTAGCCATCGTCCTTCCGCCGCGCGAACGGATCGCCGGCGCTTCGGGCAGCGATGCCGGCGCCGGCCTGCGCGCGCCCGACGACTACGCGTTCGTCCTCAGCGCCGACGGCACCGTGGTCACGCAGACGGGGCGCACGGCGGCGACGCTGCTGCCCAAGGCCGACCGCGTCATCGTCGTGCTGGCCGACGCCGACGTGAGCTGGCACCGCATCAAGGTGCCCAAGGCGCCGACGGCCCGCATGCGTGCGGCGTTGATGGGCGTGCTCGAAGAGACGCTGCTGGACGACGATGCCGCCGTGCACCTGGTGCTGGCCCCGGGTGCGCAGCCCGGCCGCACGGGCTGGGTGGCGGTGACGCACAAGCCGTGGCTGGCCGCGGTGCTCAATGCGCTGGAGGCGGCCGGCGCCGATGTCGAGAAGGTGGTGCCGGCCAGCGCCCCGGTGGCGCAGCCGATGGGCCACTTCTTCGTCGACGAGGGCGGCGACGGCAACCAGGGCAGCATCTACCTCGTCTTCGCACGCAAGGACGGCGTCAACTGCGTCAACCTCGACGGCGCGCTTGCCAAGAGCCTGATCGTCGGCGCCGGCGAACTGGCGCGCTGGACGGCGACGCCGGCCGCCGCGGTGCACGCCGAACGCTTCCTCGGCACGCGCGTGGCGGTGCTCACCGAAGCCGAGCGCGCGATGCTCGCCTGCCGCGGCGCCACCAACCTGCGCCAGTACGACCTGGCCGCGCGCCACCGCGGCATGCGCGCGCTGCGCGACCTCGGCCGCCGTTTCATGCTGCCGGAATGGCGCGCCGCGCGCTGGGGCCTGGCAGGCCTGGCGGCGATGCAGCTCGCCGGCCTGAACGCCTACGCTTGGCACCAGGAACGAACACTCGAGCGCAAGCGCGAGGCGATGAACGAGACGCTGCGCGCCGCCTACCCGGGCGTGCGCACGGTGCTCGACGCGCCGCTGCAGATGCAGCGCGAGACCGACCGCGCACGATCGCTGGCCGGCCGCGCCGGCGATGCCGACTTCGAATCGCTGCTCGGTGCCGCGGCCGCCGCCTGGCCCGATGGCGCCGGGCCGGCACCGACGGTGCGCTTCGAAGGCGGCAAGCTGACGCTGGCCACGCCGGGCTGGGGCGAGCAGCAGATCCGCCAGTTGCGCGAACGTCTGGCTGCCGCGGGCCTGGCGGCCGAGTTCGCCGAGGGACGCGTGGCCGTGAGCCGCCGCACGGCGACGACAACGACAACCCCGGCCGGCCGATGAGCCGCAGCCCCAGCCCCAGCGCGAGCCGATGAACATCACCGACAGCGACACCGCCGCCACCGTGCGCACGCCGCGCGACTGGCTGCGCCACTGGTGGCAGGGCCTGGCGCGCCGCGAGCGGCGGCTGATCGGCGCCGCCACGGCACTGGTCGTGCTCGCGCTCTTGTGGTGGGTGGCGCTGGCGCCGGCGCTGCGCACGCTGCAACGCTCGCCGGCGCAGATCGACGCCGCCGATGCGCAGTTGCAGGCGATGCAGCGCCTGGCCACCGAGGCGCGCGAGTTGCGCTCGGTGACGCCGGTGTCCACCGAACAGGCCGGCAACGTGCTGAAGGCGGCCACCGCGCGCCTGGGCGACAAGGCGCGGCTGGCGCTGCAAGGCGACCGCGCGGTGCTCACCGTCACCGGCGTCGGCAGCGTGGCGCTGCGCGACTGGCTGGCCGAGGCGCGCTCGGGCGCCCGCGCACGCACGATCGAAGCCAACCTGACCCGCGGCACCTCGGGGCTGAGCGGCACGGTGACCGTCGCGATGGGAGGCGGCGCGTGAAGCGCTGGCTCGCGTTCGGCGCCGCGGCCGGTGTGCTGCTGGCGCTCGCCGTCTTCGCGCCGGCCGCCTGGCTCGCCTCGGCGGTGGCCGAAAGGAGCGGCGGCTACTTCCTGCTCAGCGACGCGCGCGGCAGCGTCTGGTCCGGCTCGGCGGCGCTGGTGCTCACCGGCGGCGAAGGCAGCCGCGACGCCAGCGCCTTGCCGGGGCGGTTGCACTGGAACATCGGCCTCGATGGCGCAGCCATCGTCGTGCGCCTGCGCCACGCCTGCTGCCTTGCCGGCGAACAGCGCGTGCGCATCGTGCCGGGCCTGGGGCGCCTGCGCGTCGAACTGCAACCCCCGGGCGGCCGCGGGCCGCTCGGGCAATGGCCCGCCGCCTGGCTTGCCGGCCTGGGCACGCCGTGGAACACGCTGCAGCTTTCCGGCGCGCTGCAGTTGAGCACGCCGGGCATCGTGCTGGAGTCCGCCAGCGGCCGCTGGACCTTCGCCGGCCGCGCCGACCTCGAACTGCAATCGCTCGCCTCACGCATCTCGACGCTGGACATCCTCGGCAGCTACCGGCTCACGCTGGCCGGCGACGGCTCGCAGCGCGAAGGCACGAGCCTGCTGCTGACGACGACCAGCGGCGCGCTGCAGCTCACCGGCAACGGCCAGATCGCCGCCGGACGCGTGCGCTTCCGCGGCCAGGCCAGCGCCGCGCCGGGCGCCGAGGCGGCACTGAACAACCTGCTGAACATCATCGGGCGGCGCCAGGGCGCGCAGTCCGTCATTTCGATCGGATGACCATGAAGCGACGATTGCCCCTCAGCACCGGAGCGACGGGCGTCGCCGGTGCGCTCGCGGTGCTGGCCTGGGCGGGCGGCGCCACCGCCGTTGCCACGGCCGTTGCGGTGGTGCCGGCACCGGCCCAGGCGCAAGCGCAGACGCCGCAGACGCCGCAGACGCCGCCGCAACAACCGCAGCCGGCGCCGCGGCCCGCCGCGCGCGCGCCGCGCGCTGCCACGGTGACGGTGAACTTCGTCAACGCCGACATCGAAGCGGTGACGCGCGCTTTCGCCGCGATGCTCGAGCGGCCGATCGTCGTCGACCCGCGCGTGCGCGGCCAGATCACCGTCTACAGCGAGCAGCCGCAGACCATCGCCCAGGCCTATGCGAGCTACCAGAGCGCGCTGCGCGGCCTGGGCTTCGCGGTGGTGGAGAACAGCGGCCTGCTGAAGGTGGTGCCCGAGGCCGACGCCAAGCTGCAGGCCGGCACCGTCTCGGTGGGCTCGGTGCCGCAGCGCGGCGAGCAGATCATCACGCAGATCTTCCCGCTGCGTTACGAGAACCCGAACAACCTGGTGGCGGTGCTGAGGCCGCTGATCACCGCCAACAACACGATCAACGCCAACCCGGGCAGCAACTCGCTGGTCATCACCGACTACGCCGACAACCTGCAGCGCATGAGCCGCATCATCGCGGCGCTGGACCAGCCGCCGGGCACCGATGTCGAGATCATCCCGCTGCAGCACGCGGTGGCGGCCGACCTGGCGCCGCTGGTGCAGCGCCTCTCCGACGGCGGCGGCGCTGGGGTGCCCGGCGTGCCGGGGGTCGGCGGCGGCGGCCAGACGACGGTGATCGCCGATTCGCGCGCCAACGCGCTCATCGTGCGCGCGCCCAACGCGGCGCGGCTGGCGCAGGTGAAGGCCAATATCGAGCGGCTGGACCGGCCGACCAACCTCGTCGGCGCCGGCGGCGGCATGTGGGTGGTGCACCTGAAGAACGCCGACGCGGTGAAGCTGGCCACGGTCGTGCGTGCGGCCTTCAGCGCCCTTGGAGGTGCGGCAGGGTCGACCACCGGCGGTGGCGGCGTCGGGGGCGCCGCGGCGGCCCCCGTGAACACGGCCGCGCCGGTGCCCGCCGGAGCCACGCAGGCGACCGCCCCGGTCTCGGCTTCGGCCGGGCCCTCCACGGGCGGCTTCATCCAGGCCGACCCGTCGACCAACTCGCTCATCATCACGGCGCCCGAGCCGCTGTACAAGCAGGTGCGGGCCCTCATCGACCAGCTCGACACGCGCCGCGCGCAGGTCTACATCGAGAGCATGATCGTCGAGGTCGACGGCGGCGACGGTGTCGAACTCGGCTTCCAGTGGCAGGGCCTTCTCGGCCAGAGCGGCGACAAGTGGGGCGTGGCCACCGGCACGAACTTCGGCGGCTCGGGCAACATCATCGGCATCACCGGCGCCGCGGCCACCGGCAACGCCGCGACGGCGGTGTCGCAGATCGGCCAGGGCCTCAACATCGCGTTGCTGCGCAACTACGGCGGCGTCTACTCGCTCGCCGGCATCCTGCGCGCGCTGCAGTCGCAGACGACCACCAACGTGGTGAGCACCCCGAACCTGATCACGCTCGACAACGAAGAGGCCAAGATCGTCGTCGGCGAGAACGTGCCCTTCATCACAGGCCAGTTCACGCAGACCGGCGGCGCCACGACCAACCCCTTCCAGACCATCGAGCGCAAGGACGTCGGCATCACGCTGCGCATCCGGCCGCAGATCGGCGAGAACGGCGCCATCCGCATGGTCATCTTCCAGGAGCAGAGCAGCGTCAAGACCGACGTCGCCGCCGGCACGAGCAATGCCGGCCCCTCGACGACCAAGCGCTCGATCGAGGGCACGGTGACGGTGGACGACGGCCAGATCCTCGTGCTCGGCGGCCTCATCGAGGACCGCTTCGAGACGACGCGCAGCAAGGTGCCGCTGTTGGGCGACATCCCGGTGCTGGGGTCGCTGTTCCGCAGCGAATCGCGCACGCGCAAGCGGACCAACCTGATGGTCTTCCTGCGGCCGGTGGTCATGCGCGACGCCGATGCCAGCACGCGCTTCTCGGCCGACCGCTACGACCAGATGCGCACGCTGCAGCGCCAGGCGCAGCCGCCGCAGAGC
>JAEUPF010000014.1 GCA_016790425.1 Rubrivivax sp. | reverse complement strand
TCGCGCAGCGAGGCGAGAGAGAAGGGGGAAGGCGCGCAGCGCCACAGGGGTTTGCTGCTTCATTCTTCAGCGGCCAAAGACGCCCCGCAGCACATTGATGGGGTTCACAGGGTTGGCAGGTTGCGCTCCCGCGCCACCCTCCTCGCGCTCGGCTGGCTCCGCCATGTCGCTGCGATCCACGCCATGCATGGCACCACCGCCCTGCTCCTCACCCAGCATGGTCATGGTGTGCGCCTTGACGCGCACGCGCACGGACCACTCCGGCTCCCAGGGCGCCTTGGGATCGGCCGGGCGCGGCGGGTGCACGATGTGGCTCTCGCCGCCGTAGGCCATCATGCGCAGCATGGGGGTGGATTCGCGGCCGGCGCCAGCGGCGAAGATGCCCTTCGGGATGGCGCACTGCGTGGCGTCGGCCGGCAGCAGCACACGTTCTTTCACCCAACGGTCGATGGTGGCGTTGGGCAGGTAGTCGAACAGGCCCATCCCGGTGTCGGGCGTCTCGGCGCTGGACCACATCACCATGTCTTCGCCGTTCTGCGACATCGCATGCAGGTAGTAGGCGCGCGCGTTGCGCACCGGCTGCCAATTCGTGCCCATGCTGTCCTGCGGCTTGCCGCTGGTGCGCAGGGCGATGGCGGGCATGAGGTCCTGCGCGCTGCCCAGCGTGAACTTCATCGAGGCGGGCACGCCCTCGCCCCGGATCTGGTGCTCGCCCACGAGCGAACTCTCGCGCGAAAGCTGCACCTGGTTGCGCTCGTTCGGGTACAGCGCGTGCGAAGGGCCGACGCGCGCCCCCCGATCGGGCACGGCGCGGCCCGCAAAGGCCACGGCAAAGTCGGTGGGCTTGGCGCGCGCCAGGTCGATCACGCGCGGTTGGCCCGCGCGCACCTCGCTACCGCAACCCCAATAGATCAGGATGCGGCCCTTGGGCTTGTGCTGTTCGTATTCCTGCGGCACCTCGCCGGGTTCCGACGGCGAGGTGGGCTGGGCCTTGGGTGGCAGCAGCGGCAGGCTCTCGCCCATGCGCATGCCCGCAGGGATGGCCTGGCTGGCTTCCACGCCCGGGCGCAGGCTGTTGTGCAGGGCGATGTCGATCACGCGCGGCGGCATGATGCCCATGGTGCGCGCCATGCCGTAATGCGTGTTGCCGCCCGCTCCCGCCGCACGGCCGCCGCCCATCATGCCCATGAGCCCACCGCCCATGGGCATGTCCATCTCGGGCATGCCGGCCATGCTGCCGGTGGACAGGTCGATCCACAACTGCGTCTTGGGGGCCTTGGCGGTCTGGGCCTGGACGGCAAGGCCCAGCAGACACAGGCCGGCGGCCAGCACAGTGGGGCGGACGAAAGCGCGGAGGGGGGTCATGGCAGCTCCAGTGCGAGAAATCAAAACACCCGCGCGAGACAGCGCCCCATGGAGGCCGCTCAGGCAGGTATGAGCTGCTCAGTGTAGGCCTGCGCCGACATTTTTTCACCCTGGATGCCGCACGCCGCCGCGCCGGGCGTGCGCAATGTCACGCGCGGCGTGGCCGCCGCGCTACGGACACTCAGTGTCCGCGCAAGCGCTCGATCAGCCCGTTGAGCGCGTCGAGCGAGCCGAACTGGATGGCCAGCTCGCCCACGTCCTCCATGCGGCCGGCGCGCTTGACGCGCTTCTTCACGCGCACCTCCACCTCGGCCATGAGCAGGTCGGACAACTCCTCTTCCACGCGCTTGATGTCGCGCGACTTTTCCTTCTTGGGCTTTTGCGGCACGAGGCTGAACTCGGCGCCGATCTTCTTGACCAGCGCTTCGGCCTCGCGCACCGAGAGCTTCTTGGCCGCGATCTGGTTGCCCGCCGTGATCTGCGCCGCACGGTCGAGCGCCAGCAGCGCGCGCGCATGGCCCATATCGATATCGCCCGCCATCAGCATGGTCTGCACCGGCTCTGCCAGGTTCAAGAGGCGCAGCAGGTTGCTGGCCGCACTGCGCGAGCGGCCCACGGCCTGCGCGGCCTGCTCGTGCGTGAGGCCGAACTCGCGCACCAGGCGCTGCAGGCCCTGCGCTTCTTCCAGCGGGTTGAGGTCTTCGCGCTGGATGTTCTCGATCAGCGCCATCACTGCGGCCGCCTCGTCGGGAACCGCCTTCACGAGCACCGGCACGCGGTCGAGCCCCGCCAGCGCGGCGGCACGCACGCGCCGCTCGCCGGCGATGATCTCGTAGCGCGCGCCCTCGGCGTCGTCGCCCGGGCCGGCACCCGCGGCGGCCACCGGGCGCACCAGCACCGGCTGCATCACGCCCTGGCTCTTGATGCTCTCGGCCAGTTCGTACAGCGAACCTTCGTCCATGCGCGTGCGCGGCTGGTACTTGCCTGGCCGCAGTTGCGCCAGCAGCAGTTCAGCAGGCGCACCGGCCGCGGCCGGCCCCTCGCTCACCTTGGGGCCGAGCAGGGCTTCGAGGCCGAGCCCCAGTCCCTTGGGTTTCTTCGTCACCATGAGGGCATTGTGGGCCAGCGGTCCCGGCCGGTTCGGCCCGCAGGCCAGCGGCGCCGGTGCGGCACCTCGGCCACTTCGGCCACTTCGGCCACTTCGGCCACTTCGGCCAAAGCCTTGCCTTATCCTCGGCGCCTGTCGCGCCGGGTGGCAGCCGCTGCGCGCCGCGACACGCTCCACTCAAGAGGTCTCCGATGCGCCACAAGATCTTCGTCGACGGCCAGGAAGGCACCACCGGCCTTCGCATCCACGAGTATCTGGCGCGTCGCGACGACCTCGAGGTGCTGCGCATCGACAGCGACAGGCGCAAGGACGCCACCGAACGTGCGCGGCTGCTCAACGCCGCCGACGTGGCATTCCTGTGTCTGCCCGACGCCGCGGCGCGCGAGGCGGCGGCGCTGGTGACCAACCCGCGAACCTGCCTCATCGACGCCAGCACGGCACACCGTACCGCGCCCGGCTGGGTGTTCGGCATGCCCGAACTCGCCCCCGGCCAGCGCGCGGCGCTGCGCGCGGCCAAGCGCATCTCGAACCCGGGATGCCACGCCAGCGCGTTCATCCTGCTGCTGCGGCCGCTGGTGGACGCCGGCCTCGTGCCCGCTTCCTGGCCGGTGTCGGCGACCTCGATCACCGGCTATTCGGGCGGCGGCAACAAGATGATCCAGGAGTACCAGGCCGGTGCCGCGGCGATGAGCGCCGCGCTCGCGGCCGGGCGCGGCAACCCGGTGCTCGGCGCTCCGCGGCCCTACGGCCTGAAGCTCGCCCACAAGCACCTGACGGAGATGATGGC
Organism: Rubrivivax sp.; assembly: GCA_016790425.1. GTDB lineage: Bacteria > Pseudomonadota > Gammaproteobacteria > Burkholderiales > Burkholderiaceae_C > Rubrivivax. The sequence goes on along the minus strand of JAEUPF010000014.1, from coordinate 16,523 downwards.
GCACGCGGGCCTCACGACGAAGCCCATCTTCCTGCCCGTCGTCAGCAACTTCTACAAGGGCCTGGCCGTCACCGTGCCGCTGCCGCTGGCCGCCTTGGGCACCACGGCGGCGGCCGTTCAGGCGGCGTACGAGAAGCGCTACGGCGGCGAACGCTTCATCCGCGTGATGCCGCTGTCGGACCCGGCCACGCTGGAAGGCGGCTACTTCGACGTGCAGGCGTGCAACGACACCAATCGCGCTGACATCTTCGTCTTCGCCAACGAGGGACAAGCCATCGCCATCGCGCGGCTGGACAACCTCGGCAAGGGCGCCAGTGGCGCTGCCGTGCAGGCGATGAACGTGCACCTGGGAGTCGACGAAGCGCTCGGGCTCTGAGGCGGTCGCTGGCCTCCCGCCGGCGTAGCGCTGCCTACGGCGTGCCGGGCGCCGCCGGTGCGGCGCGGTAGTGGTAGGTGTAGGCGTCGGCGAAACCCAGGCGCTGGTAGATACGGCGCGCGGCGGCGTTGTCGGCGCCCACTTGCAGATAGGCCGCCTCTGGCCGCGCGTCGTTCATAGCGATAGTGAGCAAACGCTTGCAGATCCAAGCACCGAGGCCCCTGCGCTGCCGCGTGGCTGCGGTGGCGATGTCGTAGAGGCCGACGAGGCCGCCTTCGTGGGCGAATTGCCCGCACGCGAGGATCTGGTCTTCATCCGCGCCGACCAGCGCGAAGCCGCGATACGGCACCGGCGAGGAGCGCAGCCGCTCAGCGTGCGCCGCCCGCGCCGACGCCGAGGAGCCGCGCAACGAGCCGATGGCTTCGGCGAAGGCGGCCGGCGGCAGCTCCATCCATCGGCCCGCCTCGGGCGCAGGTCCGGGCGACAGCGCCGCCCCGGCAAGGCGCGGCAGCACCATGACCCGCGTGTCGTCGTGCGAGGCCCAGCCGGCTTCCGCAAGCTGGCTGTCGAGGCCCGGCGGCTGCGTGAACGGCGTGATGCGCACGAGGAGCGGCAGGTTGAGCGCGCGGAACAGCTCGGCACAGGCGGCCAGCTTCTGCGCCAGCGGCTGCCGTCCGGTCGCCACGGCGTTGATGCAGCGCGCCCGTTGCGCCTTGCCCGGCGACAGGCGCACGAGCCAGCCGTCCATCCAACGCTGCTGCGGCGGCGCACTCGCGTTCAGGCCTGCGTCTTCGACGCGCGACAGCAGTGCCCGGTCTTGTTCGCCGAGGAAGCGCGCCGCGCCCGCCGATTCGCCGGCCCGCCCGTCAGCCGACACGCTTCACCATCTCGTGCGCGAACTCGATGAAGGCCTGCGCACCGCGGGACGTGGGGTCGAACACCACGCCGGGCTGGCCGTAGCTGGGCGCCTCGGCCAGCCGCACGTTGCGCGGAATCACCGTGTCGAAGACCTTCTCGCCGAAGTGCGCCTTCAGCTGGTCGCTGACCTGCTGCTGCAGCGTGATGCGCGGGTCGAACATCACGCGCAGCAGCCCGATGAGTTGCAGGTCGGGGTTGAGGTTGGCGTGCACCTGCTTGATGGTGTTGACGAGGTCCGACAGCCCTTCCAGCGCGAAGTACTCGCACTGCATGGGCACGATCACGCCGTGCGCCGCGACAAGCCCGTTGAGGGTCAGCAGGCTCAGGCTCGGCGGACAATCGACGAGCACGAAGTCGTACTGGTCGCGAACCGGAAGCAGCGCCCTTTTCAACCGCCGCTCGCGCCGTTCCTGGTTGACCAGTTCCACCTCGGCGCCGGCCAGCTCGCGGTTGGCGCCGACGATGTCGTAGCCGCCCTTGGCGCTGCGCTGGCGTGCCTCGACGATGCCGGCCGATTCGAGCAGCACGTCGTAGACGCTGGCGGGCAAGGCACGCTTGTCGATGCCCGAGCCCATCGTCGCGTTGCCTTGCGGGTCGAGGTCGATCACCAGCACGCGCTGGCCGACCTGCGCCAGGCCGGCGGCGAGGTTGACGGTGGTGGTGGTCTTGCCGACGCCGCCCTTCTGGTTGGCGACGCAGAAGATGCGCAGCTTGGACATGTGCTCGCGAGGTTAGCCGAGAAAGCGGGCAGCGCCGGGAAGCGGCAGGCCGTTTCCGCAGCCCGGGGCGGAATCAGCCGCCGGCAAGCGCTGGACTGTCGCGCCGCAGCCGCATCCAGACGAGGCAACGCTGCGCTTGCAGGCCCGGAACCTTCAGTGGTTCCACGTGAAACACCTCCACGTCCGGCGGCAGCGCCGCCATCTCGGCGTGCGGCGTGGCGCCTTTCATCGCCACCCAGCAACCGCCCTCGGCCAGCATCCGCCGGGTCAGCCGCACGAGGTCCGCGAGGGTCGCGAAGGCCCGGGCGGTGATCATGTCGAACGGCATCGCTGCCAGTGACTCGACGCGGGAGTGCGCGACCCGCAGGTTCGGCAAGGCGAGCGTCCCGGCGACCTGCCGGATGAACGCCGCCTTCTTGCCGACGGCGTCCACGCAGGTGATCTCGGCTTCAGGCCGAAAGATGGCGATCAGCACTCCGGGCAGCCCGCCTCCGCTGCCGACATCGAGGACTCGACGGGGCGCCGCAGCCGCGGGCCGGCGGCTCAGCGCGGCCACTGCCGCCAGGCAGTCGGCGACGTGCTGGGCGAGCATCGCCTGAGGTTCGCGCACCGCGGTCAGGTTGTAGGTGGCGTTCCAGCGGCGCAAGAGATGCAGGAACGCGACCACAGCGTCCAGCTGCGCCGGCGCGGCCGCGACGCCGAGCGAGTCGCAGATGGCGCCGATGGCGTCGCGCTCGGCACCCGGCGCTGGTTCGGGCTGTCGCGGCAGCACCCGGCCCTGCCCTCCAGACCGGCGCGTTTCGCCGCGGCTCTCGCGGCTCACGCCGCCTCGTCAGCGGCGTCGGGCGGGGCCTCCGCCCCGGCGGCGTCGGACCGAGGCAGCTGCGCGAAATCGCCGAGGCGGCCCTTGCGCAGGTGAACCAGCAGAAGCGAAATCGCCGCCGGCGTCACGCCCGAGATGCGCGCCGCCTGGCCCAGCGTGGCCGGCCGGTGCCGTGCCAGCTTCTGACGCACCTCGTGCGAAAGGGCCGCGACCTGCGCGTAGTCCAGCGCCGGCGGCAGCGGGAGCGCCTCCAGCGCCGCCGCACGCTCGACCTCGTCGCGCTGCTTGTCGATGTACCCGGCGTACTTGATGCCGATCTCGCATTGCTCGATCACGGCGTCGGCCTCGCGCCGGCCCCAGTCGCGCGCCAGCGTTTCACGTGAAACATCGTGCCCGGCAACTGCCGCCAGACCCGCCGCTTCGTCGTACCCGACACCCGGGCGCCGCAACAACTCGGCCAGGCTGTACTCGTGCTCCAGCGCCTTGCCCACCCAATGCTCTGCCGCCGCGGCCGGCACGGTGGCCGGGCGCACCCAGGTCGAGCGCAGCCGCCGCATCTCGGACTCGATGCGCTCGCGCTTGCGCTCGAAGGCGGCGAAGCGGGCGTCGTCCACGAGCCCCAGCTCGCGCCCGATCGCCGTCAGGCGCAGATCGGCGTTGTCCTCGCGCAGCTGCAGCCGGTACTCGGCGCGGCTGGTGAACATGCGGTACGGCTCGCTGACACCCTTGTGCACCAGGTCATCGACGAGCACGCCCAGGTAGGCCTGGTCGCGCCGCAACTCCCACGGCGCGCGACCCAGGACCTGGAGCGCGGCGTTCGCGCCGGCATACAGGCCCTGCGCTGCCGCCTCTTCGTAGCCGGTGGTGCCGTTGATCTGCCCGGCGAAGAAGAGGCCCTGCACCGCCCGGGTCTCGAATGTGGGCTTCAGCTCGCGCGGATCGAAGTAGTCGTACTCGATGGCGTAGCCGGGGCGCAGGATGTGCGCTTGCTCCAGCCCCGGGAGCGTGCGCACCGCGGCGAGCTGGATGTCGAAGGGCAGCGAGGTCGAGATGCCGTTGGGGTAGACCTCATTCGTCTCCAAGCCCTCGGGCTCCAGGAAGATCTGGTGGCTCGCCTTGCCGGCGAAGCGGCTCACCTTGTCCTCGATGCTCGGGCAGTAGCGCGGCCCGACGCCTTCGATGACGCCGGTGAACATCGGACTGCGGTCGAAGCCGCTGCGGATGATTTCATGGGTCCGCTCGCTGGTGTGCGTGATCCAGCACGACACCTGCCGGGGGTGCTGTTCTGGGCGGCCGAGGAAGCTGAACACCGGCAGCGGGTCGCCGTCGCCGGGCTGCTCCTCGAGCCGCGACCAATCGATCGAGCGGCCGTCGATTCGCGGCGGCGTGCCGGTCTTCAGCCGCCCCTGCGCCAGCTTCAACTCCTTCAGCCGCGCCGAGAGGCTTGCGGCGGGAGGGTCCCCAGCGCGTCCGGCGCTGTAGTTCTGCAGCCCGACGTGGATGCGGCCGTCGAGGAAGGTTCCGGCCGTCAGCACGACGGCGCGGCCGCGGAAGCGCAAGCCGACCTGCGTGACGGCGCCCACGACCCGCTCGCCCTCCAGAACGAGATCGTCCACCGCTTGCTGGAACAACCACAGGTTCGGCTGGTTCTCCAGCCGGCGCCGGATGGCCGCCCGGTACAACACGCGATCGGCCTGCGCTCGCGTGGCCCGCACCGCCGGACCCTTGCTGCCGTTGAGGATGCGGAATTGGATCCCGGCCTCATCGGTGGCTGCGGCCATCGCGCCGCCCAGGGCATCGATCTCCTTGACCAGGTGGCCCTTGCCGATGCCGCCGATGCTGGGGTTGCAGCTCATCTGCCCCAGCGTCTCGATGTTGTGCGTCAGCAGCAGCGTCGCGCAGCCCATGCGCGCCGCGGCCAGCGCGGCCTCGGTCCCGGCATGCCCGCCGCCGACCACGATGACATCGAATTCGTGCGGGTGCCACATGGGCGCGATTCTAGGGAGCCGCCCTCCTGCACAGCCGCGCGGGGTCGCCGGGCCCGCCCCGCTTCGAACGCGAGGCGGGCCCTCCCACTCCAACGCCCACTTCTCACAATCGCTTCCCAGCGACGTCCCGCCGGCCGGGTCCGTAGCCCGCCGGCCTGCGACTCGGTCAGATTCCCTCAGCGGTGCCCGCGGACGCCACAGGCTCTTCGGTCCGCCGGCGCTTCACGCCGCCAGCGCCTGCGGCAGTTCGCAGAAACGGCCCACCCGCCCCATCGCGTGCGGCTGCCAATCCAGTTCGTGGACCGCCGAGTTCAGGTGCACGATGTGCTCGGCCTCGCCCAGCGGCAAGCCGTCGTCGCCAAGGAGGCGCACGTTCGACAACACCTTCATCGGGTCGGACAGCGCGACGACGCTGTCGCACACCTCCGCCCAGTCCCACGCCAGCCCCAGCGGCTCGCCACGATGCGCCGCCGCCCACAACGACTGGCCCTGGCGCACCGCGGCGCCTGCGCGTAATCCGTCCGATCCGTCACCATCGCCCGCAGCGGGCCCACCCAGCGGCCGCATCTGCGCCAGCGCGCGCCGGAATTCGGGCAAAGTAGCGAGCACCGGCTTCCATGCGATCAACTGCCAAGCGGGTATCGTCACGGGCACCTCCTTCGGGATAGGTTCGCTGTCGCAAGACGCAGCGACAGTGTTCGCCCGCGCGCGGAGCCCGACAAGCTCACAACTCTTGTAGGTTGGCGTTACTACTTCTCATGCTGCTCGAGCGCTACTACGAGATCAGCCAGGCGCCGGACATCGCCGCGCTCGAGGCACGCCTGATCCGTTTCGCTCAGGCGTTGGAGTTCGCGCACGTCAATGCCGTGTTGGTGATCGACCCGCCCGGGCCGGGCGAGCGAGCGAGCTTCATCGCCATCGGCAACACCCCCGAGCCGTATCGGGAGTCGCAACGCGACCCCACCGCTTCCGCCCGCGACCCGGTGAACCGGCGGCTGCGAACGATGTCGGTGCCGTTCATCTACGACCAGCAGCTCTATGCCACCGCCGGAGCGGGCGACCTGTGGGAGACCCAGGCCGCGTTCGGCTACAAGACCGGCGTCGCCGTGGCGCTGCACCTGCCCGACTACCGCCATTTCCTGCTCGGCGTCGATCGCGACGTCTCGCTGCCGCGCGAAGAAGGCCGGCTGAGCCGAGTGATGGCCGACCTGCAGCTGCTGGCCGTGCATGCGCAGTCCGCGGCCAGCCGCCTGCTCGCGCCCGATGACGAAGGTGGCCCGGCGCCGGAGCTGACGCCGCGCGAAGTGGAGGTGCTGCGCTGGACGATGGAGGGCAAGACGGCCTGGTCCGTCGGCTCCATCCTCGGCGTCAGCGAAGCGACTGTGAACTTCCACCTGCGCAACGTCTTCCGCAAGCTCGGGGCCGCGTCCAAGCACCAGGCCGTGCTGAAGGCGCTCAAGCTGCGCCTCATCTGAGCGGTTGCCGCGCGCGCTGCTGGAGCGCGCGCACCCACGCACCGCCGGCCGCTCGCAGCGGCCGGCCGGCATCAGGGGTGTTCCTACCTACAAGCCTTTGTAGCTGGGCGGCTGCTTCGCAATCTTGCAGACTGCTCCGACCAGGCGCCGTTCCGAGCGCCCCTTCCCGTCGGAGAGAGCACCATGTTCTGGGATTTCGTCTGCGAACTCCTCGGCCTGCCGCGTACCGGCGGCTGGTGAGACCGCCGGCGCCCTGAGCCGGGCGTCGTTGGGTAAACAACAAGCCAATTCCCGCTCGCGCCCGCGAGCGTGGCGCATTGGCAACGGTTTGGCCGCCGCGAGCAGCCGGTGGCGTGCTTCGCCCGCGTTTCAGCGCAGCGCGGCGTGCCGCAGGCGCTGGGCGACGTAGGCCAGCGCCGTTGCGGCCAGCGCTGCGCAAACCAGCACGGGCAGCAGCAGGTCCGCTGCCGGCAGTGCCTCGCCCTTCAGCACGCGGCCCATCAGCGCGGTCTGCGCCAGCACCGGCAGCCACAGGTGCCAAGGCGCCTCGCCTTCCTGGTTGAACACGCTCACCAGCGGCAAGAGCGACACGAGCAACAGCAGCACCGTCGAGTTGGCCTGTGCCTCCTTGAATGTGCGGCAGCGGATCGCCAGCGCCATCAGCAGCGCCGACAGCGCTCCGGCCAGCGGCAGCAGCAGCGCCACGAACCACGCCGCCTCGCGCAGGCCGAAGCGGAACATCGCCGCCAGCGCCTCGCTGCGCAGCAGCCACTGCCCGGGCAGGAAGCTCAGGCACGACAGCACCGCGATCAGCATCGCCACGCTGGCCACCGCACCCCATTTGCCCAGCACGATGGCGCCGCGCGGCGCCGGCGTCATCAGCAGCGGTTCGAGCGAACCGCGCTCGCGCTCGCCGGCGGTGGTGTCCAGCGCCGCGTTCAGCGCCCCGTAGAGCATCGCCATCAACACGAAGAACGGCACCATCGCCGCCAACTGCGCCGCACGCGCCGCCGCGTCCGCGAGGTCGCGCTCGTCGACCCGCACGGCTTCCAGCAACCCCGGCGCCACCCCGCGCAGCGCCAGCCGCAGCGTCGCCTGCTCCTGGTTGAAGCCGCGCAGCAGGCGCACCAACGCGCCCACGCCGGCACTGGCGCGCTGGTTCGAAGCCGCGCTCACCACCTCGACCAGCGGCGCCTCGCCCGCGCGCAGCCCCGCCTCGAAGCCGCCGGCCACCACCAGCACCGGGTCGCCGAGGCGGCTGGCGCGCAACTGCGCCTCGTAGTCCGCCGGTGCCGCGCGTACCGCGTAGGTCTGGCGCGCGAAGTAGTTCAACAGCGTCGGCGCGTGCTCGCCGCCGGCGACGACGACAACGCGCGCCTCGGCCCGCTTCTCGAATCCGCCGACCAGCGACGACACCAGCACCAGCACGAACGGCCCTACCGCCACCGAGCTGAGCAGCACCGTCAGGAGCGTGCGCCGGTCGCGCAGGGCATCCACCAACTCCTTCAGGTAGACCGGCCACGCCGCTGCGGCGAAGGCGGTCATCGCACCGCCCCCTCCGACCCTTGCGCACGCTCCGCGGCGCTGAACGCCAGACGCACGAACGCCTCCTCGAAGTCGTCGACGCCGGCCTGCGCGCAGAGGTCCGCTGCGCTGCCTTCGGCGACGACGCGCCCGTGCGACACCAGCACCACGCGGTCGGCCAGCCGCTGCACCTCCTGCATGATGTGCGTCGAGAAGACGATGCACTTGCGCCGGCCCGCGGCAACGCCGCCCGTGCCGGCGTGGCGCAGCTGCGCCAGCGCCTCGCGCAGCGCACGCGTGCTCAGCACGTCCAGGCCGTTGGTCGGCTCGTCGAGCACGATGTTCGGCGGGTCGTGCACCAGAGCCCGCGCCAGCGCCGTCTTCATCCGCTCGCCCTGGCTGAAGCCGTCGGTGCGGCGGTCCAGCAGCGGCACCATTTCGAGCAGCCGCGCCAGTGCCGCGGCGCGTTCGTTCGCCGCCTCGGCACCCATGCCGTGCAGGCGGCCGTGGTAGACGATGTTCTCGCGCGCCGTCAGGCGTGGGTAAAGGCCGCGCGCGTCGCTCAGCACCCCCAGCCGCGCCAGCGCCGCGCGCGGCGAACGCGCGACGTCGATGCCGTCGACGACCACGCCACCGCTGTCCGGCGGCATCAGCCCTGCGGCGATGCGCAGCGTCGTCGTCTTGCCGGCGCCATTGGGGCCGAGCAGCGCGGTGATCGCGCCGTCGGCCGCCGTGAAGTCGACCCCGGCCACCGCGGCCACGCTGCGCCGCTGGCGGCCGCGGCCGCTGGCGAAACGCTTGTGCAGGTCGACGACGCGGATCACTGCCGCGCACCCGAAGCCCCGCGGCCGGCGACGCCCGACACCCGTTGGGCCGCCACTTCTTCCAGTGGCTCGTACACGGGGGGGCGCGGCACCGCCGCAGCGCAACCGGCGTCCACCTGCGCCGCGGCGGCTTCGTCGGCCGCGTCGATGAAGCGGAACAGCACGTCGCGCACGCAAGGCAGCGCTGTCACGCCGTGGCCGGCCTCGGCGACGACGGCTTGGCGCGCGCGCGGCCCGAGCGAGCGAACGAGCCGCTCGCCATGCCGGGGCGGGGTGGCCGGGTCGGCGCCGCCCGAGAAGACGAGCACCGGCGCCGGCGCCGGTGGCACGCTGTAGAACGCCGGCGGCACCTCGCCGCGCGGCCATCCGGCGCAGATGCGCCGGTAGGTCGCCGCGAGGTCCGACTCTGCGTCCGCGCCGCCTACTGCATCGGCGCCCGCGCCGCCTACTGCATCGGCGCCCGCGACCGCGGCCGGCCGCCGTACCGCATTCGCCCCCGCTGCCGCTGTCGCCCCCGCCGCCGCTCGCGGCGCGCCCGCGCTCCCGCTGTCCGCCCTGCGTGGCACGTCCTCGGCGCACAGCACCGAGTAGTGCATGCCTTCGGCCAACATGCCCGTGCGCGCGCCTTGCAGCGCGCTGGCCAGCCCGAGCATCGGCTCGAAGCGGCCGCCGACCGCGGCCTCGATGGCCGCCGGCAGCGCCGCCGCCAGCGCCGGCGCGTAGAGCGGTCCGCGCACGAGGCCTCGCACCACTTCGCCCGTCAGCTCCAGCGTCTCGGCACGGCCGCTCACCGGGTGCACCACCGCCGCCGTGCGCGGCAGTGCCGCCAGCAGCAAGCGCCAGCGCTCGCGCAGCGCCGGGTAGCGGCGCCGGCACGCCGGCTCGGCCTCGCAGGCGGCGAACACCTTCGCCAGCGCCGCTTCGTTGTCGGCGTCGAACGCGGCAGGCAGCGTCATGTCCGGCGGCGCCACGCCGTCGAGCACCGCGCGGCGCACCGCCCGCGGGAACTGGCGCATGAACTCCAGCGCCACGCGCGTTCCGTACGAAGCGCCGAACAGGTTCACCGCCGCTGCGCCCAGCGCCAGCCGCACGGCTTCCACGTCGCGCACCGCCACCCACGTGGTGTAGTGGCGCAGGTCGCCATGCGGCAGGCGCTGCAGCGCTTCGCGACAGGCGGTCAGCCGCCGCAGCTGCGCCGCCTGCGGCAGCGTGTCAGCCAGCGGCGTGGTCGGCGGCAGCTCGGGGCACGCCAGCCTGGCGCTGCGCCCGGTGCCACGCTGGTCGACCAGCACGATGTCGCGCCGGTTGTTCAGGCGCGCCAGCAGCCGCGCCCAATGCCCGGCGAGGTCGATCGCCGACTGCCCCGGCCCGCCCGGGAACACGAACACCGGGTCGGGATGCTTGTTGCGCGCCAGCGCCGGCAGCACCGCGAAATGCACTTCGATCTGCCGCCCCTCGGCGGCACCGGGGTCGAGCGGCCGCAGCACTTTGCCGCAGGCCGCCTCGTGCGCGTGTCCTTCGAGGCGGCAGGGTTGCAGCAGCGGCTCACCCGGCGTCTGGGCGCTCGCCGTGCCGGGGCCGCCGCACGCCGTGCCGGCAGCGAAGGCCAGCAGCGAAGCAACCGCCCGGCCGGGCATGCGCCTGCGCGGCTGCTGACCCATTTGCCCGCTTCCCCCCGCTTGCTGCCCGCTGCGCGCAGCGCCTCACCCGAGCAGCCGCGCCAGCTCGCCGCTTGCGTGCAGCCGCTCCAGATCCTGCGCACCGCCGACCAGCACGCCCTTGACGAACACCATCGGAAACGTCGGCCAGCCGGTCCACATCTTCAGCGCGGTGCGCCGCCGCCACTGGCTGAAGTAGCTGCCGTAGCCGAGGTAGTGGTGCTCGATGCCGGCGCGCCGCAACGTGCGCCGCGCCAGGCGCGGCCACGGATTGATGGCCATCCCCACCACCAGCACCGCGTGCTGCGCAGCGGCCTGGCGCACCTCGTCGACGATGCCGTGGTGGTGGCGCGAGATGCGCTCGCGCACTGCGGGGTGGATGTGGTCTTCGTCGAGGATGGCTCGTGGCATCGCGCGAGTCTAGGCGTTGCGCAAGGCGAACGGCACGCCGCAGCCGCCGGCGCGCACCGCGGCCCTCACACGGCCACGTGCACCGCCAGGCGCCCGGTCTTCTGCGTCACCTGCACGCTGACGTTCTCGCCGTGCCGCTCCAGCAGCAGCGATGCCGTCGCGCCGGCCACCGCCAGGCCGCGGATCTCCAGCCAGTCGACCCACTCGGGCAGCCGCGGCGAGCGGAACGACACCTCGCGCCGCGGCGCATCGATGTGCAGCCCGAGGCAGCCTTCGAGCAACGAGAACACCGCCGCCGCCGACCAGGCCTGCGGCACACAGGCCACCGGGTACAGCACGGGCCCCTCGCCTTCGCGGCGCGGGAAGCCGCAGAACAGCTCGGGCATGCGGTGCTGGTTCAGGTGCAGCGTCGCCTCGAACAGCGCGCTGAACACCGCCAGCGCCTCGTTGGCGTGGCCGTAGCGGGCCAGGCCGGCGGCGACCAGCGCGTTGTCGTGCGGCCACACCGAACCGTTGTGATACGACATCGGGTTGTAGCGCTTCTCGCCGCGCGCGACGGTGCGGATGCCCCAGCCGGAGAAGAAGTCGCTGGCGACGAAGCGCTCGGCCATGCGCGCGGCGTGCTCGGGCGCAGCAACGCCGGTCCACAGCGCGTGCCCGGCATTGGTCGTCGCCACGCGGCACGCCCGCTTGGCCCCGTCCAGCGCCAGCGCATAGACGCCGAGGTCGTCGCACCAGAAGCGGCGCTGGAACTCGCCTTGCAGCCACGCCGCCTCGTCGCGCAGCCGGCCCGCGCGCCCGGTCTCGCCCAGCGCCTCGGCCAGCGCGGCCGCCTCCTGCTTCGCCTCGTAGACGTAGCCCTGCACTTCGGCCAGCGCGATGGGCGCCTCGGCCAGCGTGCCGTCGGCGTGGAAGATCGAATCGTGCGAGTCCTTCCAGCCCTGCTGCACGAGGCCCTCGGCACTGCGCCGCGCGTACTCGACGAAGCCGTCACCGTCGCGGTCGCCGTGGCGCCCGATCCAGTCCAGCGCCGCCGTCACATGCGGCCACAGCGCGCGCGCGAATTCGAGGTCGCCCGTGCGCCGCCAGTAGGCGCCGGCCAGCGCCACGAACAGCGGCGTCGCGTCGACGGTGCCGTAGTAGCGCTCGAACGGCACCTCGCCCGTCAGCGCCATCTCGCACTGGCGCGCCTCGTGCAGGATCTTGCCCGGCTCGGCGTCGCGCGCCGGGTCCGATTCGGTCGCCTGGCGTGCGGCCAGGCAGGTCAGCACGCCGCGCGCCAGCGTCGGGTCGGCCCATAGCACCTGGCGCGCGGTGATGAGGCCGTCGCGGCCGAAGACGGTCGAGTACCACGGCACGCCGGCGTACGGGTACGGCCCGGTGGGCAGCTCGGTTGTCAGCATCGCGAGGTCAGACACCGAGCGCTCGATCCAGCGGTCCATCAACGGGTTCGAGGTCTCCAGCCGGCAATGCGCCGTCTCGCGGCGCGCACGCGCCTGCGCGTTGGCCTGGATGGCGGCCTCCCAGTTCGGCGGCCGCTCGGTGGGCTGCTCGCGCGGCTCGTGGTGCGGGCCCTGCGGCGCGCCGTTGCCGCGCCGCTGCTGCACCCGCGTGTCGAAGTCGCAAGCGACGGTGCAGAAGAGGTGCCACTCGGCCTGCGGTTCCAGTTCGAGCGTCCATGCGGCCTCGTGTGGCGTGCGCTGGCGCACCGGCGGCGGCTGGAAGGTGATGCGCGCGGTGCGCCGCTGGCCGTCCAGCCCCTCGTAGCCGAAGGCGAGGCCGCCGGCGCCGAAACGCACCGGCTCGGCCAGGCGGCCGTGGCGGGTGCGCGGCATGCCGCGCACCTCGAAGAGATCGCGGAAGTCGGCATCGAACGACAGCGCAACCTCGAGCCCGGCGCGGGCCAGGCCGTGGTTGGTGATGCGGATGTGCTCGTGGCAGGCGCCGTCCCACAGAAGCTTGGCGCGAAAGACGTGCAGCTGGCCCTTGGGCACGACGATGCGGCCTTCGCGCTGCAGATCGGGGTTCATCAGCTCGACGACGAGCAGGTTGTTGCGCTCCTTCACCGCCGCGCCGAGGAACAGCGGCCGCACGCCGTCGATCGTCAGTTCCAGCCGCGACAGGAAGCGCGTGTCCTCGTGGTACAGCCCCTGCTCGCCGGCGCCGAAGGCGCGGATGTCGCCGAAGCGGTCGAACAGCGCGAAGCTGTCGTCGCACTTCAGCACGTGCGGGCTCTCGTCGGCGCGCGCCGCCGTGGCGGCCACGTACCACTGGTCGCCGATGCGGATGGCCTCGGCGTTGGGCGGCTGCGCGCGCGCGGGGCTCATCCCGGATCCGCCGTCTCGACGGCGCTGCCCGCCCCGCGCTCGTCGCCCGGCGAGGGTGCCTTGCCGCGGGCGTCGACGCGCGCGTCGCTGCGGGCGTCGCTGCGGGCGTCGCTGCGGGCGTCGCTGCGGGCGTCGATGAGCGCCTGGTAGACCTGCACGTAGCGCGCGGCCATCCGCTCGGCCGAGAAGCGGCGCTCGAACACCTCGCGGCAGCGGCGGCGGTCGATGTCATCGATCGTGCGAGCCGCGTCGATCGCCTCGGCCTGGTTGCGCACGATGCGGCCGGTGACACCGTCCTGCATCACCTCGTTCACCGAGCCGTGCGGGTAAGCGATCACCGGCGTGCCGCAGGCGAGCGCCTCGATCATCACGAGACCGAACGGCTCGGGCCAGTCGATGGGGAACAGCAGCGCGCGGGCGTTGCCGATGAACTCGTCCTTGTCCGCCTCGCCGATCTCGCCGGCGAACTCGACCAGCGGGTGCGCCAGCAGCGGGCGGATCTCGCGCTCGAAGTAGGCGCTGTCGGCCGCGTCGACCTTGGCGGCGATGCGCAGCGGCACGCCGCAGGCGAGCGCGATCTCGATCGCGCGGTCCACCCGCTTCTCGGGCGACATGCGCCCCACGAAGGCGAAGTAGCCGCCGGGGCTGGCATGGAAGCGGTACAGCGTTGCCGGCAGGCCGTGGTGCACCGTGGCACACCAGTTCGCGTTGGACAACGGCGCCCGCTGCGCGTTGGAGATCGACACCAGCGGGTGCGTGCCGAAGTGGCGGTGCAGCGGCCGCAGCGCCGGCAGGTCCAGCCTCCCGTGCAGCGTCGTCAGGCTGGGCGTGGCGCAGCGGCGCGCCAGCGGGTAGTGCAGGCAGTCGATGTGGAAGTGCAGCACGTCGAAGGATGCGGCGGCCTCGAAGACACTGTCGACCATCATCACGTGGCTCATCAACCAGTCTTCGGTGGCCGCCAGGCGCAGGCTGCGCTCGGAGCCGGGCACCAGCCGCGCGCGCGTGCGCGAGCCGCCGGCGGCGAACAGCGTCACTTCGTGCCCGCCGTCGACGAGCGCTTCGGTGAGGTAGGACACCACCCGTTCCGTGCCGCCGTAGGCAGCGGGGGGAACGGTCTCGAACAACGGCGCGACTTGGGCGATCTTCATGGGCGAACGGCGGATCGCTGCAATCCGCGTTCCGCCACCGCCCCGTGCGCGCCGGCGCGCCGGCGCGCCGCTTCGTCGCCGCAGCGACCTCGGGTGCGCTCAGGCGCGAAGCCGCCAGCGCTGCACGACGAGCGCCAGCACGCCGGCCACGAGCCCCCAGAACGCCGCGCCGACGCCGGCCAGCGCCAGCCCGGAGGCGGTGACGAGGAAGGTGACGAGCGCGGCTTCGCGGCTGGCCTCGTCCTTCATCGCCGTGGCCAGCGCCGAGCCGATCGTGCCCAGCAGCGCCAATCCCGCCACCGCCAGCACCAGCGCCTTCGGGAACGCGGCGAGCAGGCCGACGACGGCACCGCCGGCCAGGCCCAGCGCGACGTAGAAGGCGCCGGCCATCGCCGCGGCCCACCAGCGCCTGGCCGGATCCTCGTGCGCTTCGCGGCCCATGCAGATGGCCGCGGTGATGGCGGCGAGGTTCAGCGCATAACCCCCGAACGGTGCCAGCACGAACGTCGCCAGGCCGGTGGCGGTGATCACCGGCGACACCGGCGTGTCGTAGCCGGCGGCGCGCTGCGCGGCGACGCCGGGCAGGTTCTGCGAAGCCATCGTCACGATGAACAGCGGCAGCGCCACGCTGACCACCGCCGAAGCGCTGAGCGAGGGCATCGTGAACACCGGCACCGCCCACGTCCACGAGACGCCGGACAACGCCAGCCGCCCCTGCCCGGCGGCGATGGCGATGCCCAGCATCAGCACGCCGGGCACCGCGTAGCGCGGCCACCAGCGCCGCCCGGCCAGGTAGGCCAGCAGCATCGGCGCCACGAGCGCGAACTCGGTGCCCAGCTGCACGAACGCGTCGATGGCGAAGCGCGCCAGCACGCCGGCCAGCAGCGCCGCGGCCAGCGCCTGCGGAATGCGGTTCATCACCCGCTCGAACCAGCCGCTGGCACCGGCCAGCACGATGAGCAGCGCCGAGACCATGAACGCGCCGATGCCGTCGGCCATCGGCACGCCGGCGCCGGCGGTCGCGAGCACCGCCGCGCCGGGGGTGGACCACGCCGTCAGCACCGGCTGCCGGTAGCGCCACGACAGGCCGATGCTCGTGAGCCCCATGCCCAGGCCCAGCGCCCAGATCCACGAGGCCTGCTGCGCGGCGCTCGCGCCCAACGCCTGCGCCGCCTGGAAGACGATCACCACCGAGCTCGTGAAGCCCACGAGCACGGCGACGAAGCCGGCCACGACGGCCGAAGGCGGCGGTCCGCGGCGCATGGCGTGGCGCTCGTCGGGCCCGCCGGCGGCGCTACGCCAGCCGCGCCGCGGCCAGCAGCTCGCGCGTGTAGGCGTGCTGCGGCGCCCTGAACAGCGCCTCGGCTTCGCCTTCCTCGACGATGTCGCCGTCCTTCATCACCAGCACGCGGTGCGACATCGCGCGCACCACCGCCAGGTCGTGGCTGATGAAGACGTAGCTCATGCCGTAGCGGCGCTGCAGCGAAGCCAGCAGCTGCAGCACCTGCTGCTGCACCGAGACGTCGAGCGCCGAGGTCGGCTCGTCGAGCACCAGCACCTCGGGCCGCAGCACCACGACGCGGGCGATGGCGATGCGCTGGCGCTGGCCGCCGCTGAACTCGTGCGGATAGCGCTGCAGCACGTGCACCAGGCCGTGCCGCTCGGACAGGCCGACCTCGTCGAGCATGTCGAGCATCAGCGTCGTGCGCTCGCCGGCGCTCAGTTCCGGGCGGTGCAGCGCCAGGCCTTCGCCGACGATCTGGCCCACCGTCAGGCGCGGGCTGAGCGATGCGAACGGATCTTGGAACACCACCTGCATGCGCCGGCGCATGCGCCGCAGTTCGCCGCGCGGCGCGTCGTCGATGCGCGCGCCGTCCAGATGCACCGCGCCGGCGGCCAGAGGCTGCAGCGCCAGCAGCGCCATGCCGAGCGTCGTCTTGCCCGATCCCGACTCGCCGACGATGCCCAGCGTCTCGCCGCGCTTCAGTGCCAGCGTCGCGCTGCGCACCGCGTCGAAGCGCTGCTTGCGCCAGGCGCCGGCGCGCACCGCGAAGCTCACGCGCAGCCCTTCGCTGCGCACCAGCACCGGCGCCGCCGCATCGATGGGCGCCACGGCGCGCTGCGGCCGGCTGGCCAGCAGGCGCTGCGTGCCCGGCTGCTGCGGCCGCGCGAACACGGCCGCGGTCTCGCCGCTCTCGATGAGGCGGCCGCGCTCCATCACGCCGACGCGGTGCGTGAAGCGGCGCACCAGGTTCAGGTCGTGCGTGATGAACAGCAGCGCCATCCCCATCTCGGCCTGCAGCTCGTCGAGCAGGGCCAGGATCTGCGCCTG
>JAEUPF010000013.1 GCA_016790425.1 Rubrivivax sp. | reverse complement strand
GGCCTCTTCGGCGCTGCGGTGGGCGCGCTGATCGCCTGGCTTGTGCTGCGCCTGCAGCGGCTGGAGCAGGCGCTGGCCGACATGCAGCGCGCGTTGCTCGAACTGCGCCGCGCGGGCGCGCAGCCGGCGGCCGCCGAAGCGAGCGCGACAGCGCCAGCTTCGCCGCGGCCGGGCGAGGTGCCTGCGACACCGGCCGCGCCGGCAGCGGCGCCGGCGGCGACGCCGGAAGCGACGCCGGAAGCGACGCCGGAAGCGACGCCGATAGCGGCGCCGACAGCGAGACCGACAGCGAGACCGCTATCCACGCCGACAGCGGCGACAGCGCCCGCAGCGCCGACCGCGACGCCGCCATCGACCGCCGCTGCAACGGCGGCCGCGGCGCCGGCGATCAAGAGGCCGCCGGCCCCGCCGCGCCCTGACGCGCTGGCGCCGCTCAAGACCTGGCTCTTCGGCGGCAACACGATCGTCAAGCTCGGTGTCGCGATCCTCTTCGTCGGCCTCGCCTTCCTGGCGAAGTTCGCCAGCGAGCATGTGCAAGTGCCGATCGAGGTGCGCCTGGCGTTGATCGGCGCGGCGGCGGTGGTCCTGCTCGTGGTCGGCTGGCGGCTGCGCCTCCACCGCGCCGGCTACGCGCAGGTGCTGCAAGGCGCCGCCGTCGCGGTTCTGTTCCTCACCCTCTTCGCCGCCTTCCGCGCCTATCACGTGATGGCGGCGCTGCCGGTGTTCGTGCTGATGGTCGCGGTGGCGGCGCTGGCCGCCGCGCTGGCGGTGCTGCAGGACGCGCGCTCGCTGGCCGTCATCGGCGCGCTCGGCGGGTTCGCGACACCGCTGCTCGTATCCACCGGCAGCGGCGACCCCGTCGCCTTGTTCAGCTACTACCTCGTGCTCGACCTCGGCGTCGCCGCGGTGGCGTGGTCCCGCACCTGGCGCTCGCTGAACCTGGTGGCCTTCGCCTTCACGTTCGGCGTCGCGGCGCTGTGGGGGTTGTTCAGCTATCGGGCCGAGCACTACGCGAGCAGCCAGGCGTTCCTCGTGGCCTTCTTCGTGCTGTTCAACGTCATCTTGCTGCTGCCGGCACGGCGGGCGACGGGGAGCGCGGCCCACGACGGCAGCGCCGCCGCCGGCGGCGGGCGCGAGGCGATGTGGGTCAACGGCAGCCTGCTCTTCGGCCTGCCGACGATCGCCTTCGCGCTGCAGCTGGGCATGGTGCGGCACTGGCCGTACGGCAGTGCGCTGTCGGCGCTGGGGCTGGCCGCCTTCTACGTCGCGCTGTCGGCGTGGATGCGGCGGCGCGCCGAGCTGCGCGTGGCGTTCGAGGCGAGCCTGGCGATCGCCGTCGTCTTCCTCACGCTCGTCATCCCGTTCGCGCTCGACGCGCGTAGCACGGCCGGCGCCTGGGCGCTGGAGGGCGCCGGCCTCGTCTGGCTCGGCTTCCGGCAAGGCCGGCGGCTGGCGCGCGGCTTCGGCTACGTGCTGTTGTTGCTGGCCGCGCCGACGCTGCTGCACGCGTTCGATCGCCACGGCGAGCCGACCGCGGTGTTCAACGCCTACCTCTTCAACGGCGCGATGGTCGTGGCCGGTTCGCTGCTTGCCGCGCACGCGGTGCGCCGCGGCGCTGCCGCGGGCCGGGCGATGAACGGCGAACAGGCGGCCGAGCCGCTGCTCGTCGGCTGGGCCACGCTGTGGGCGCTGGGCACCACCGCGCTGCAGATCGACCAGTTCGTGCAGCAGCCTTACGAGCCGGCCGTGTGGCTCGTGGCTGGCAGCGCGATCGCGCTCGGCTTCATCGCGGTGTCGCTCAAGCTCGAGTGGCCGGCGGCCGGCTGGCCGCCGGCACTGCATGCGCTGCTGCTCGCCTGCGTGACGCTCGATGCGCTGGCGGATCTGCGCCAGCCGCTCGCGCAGGGCGGCGCCTGGGCTTGGCCGCTGGCCATCGCGACGCATCTGGCGGTGCTGCGCTACGCTGCGCCGCGCTGGCGCTCGAGCGCGGTGCAAGGCACGGTGCATGTGCTCGGCGTCCTGGTGCTGGCAGTGCAGGGCGCGCTCGGCGGGCGCGCGTTGACGGCGGACTGGGGCGATGCGGCGAGCGCCTGGCCGTGGCTCGGGTGGCTCGTCGTGCCGGCGCTGCTGCTGATGGCGATGCTGCGGCCGGGCCTGTCGCGACGCTGGCCGTTGGCCGAGGCGCCGCGCGCGTACGGGGTCGTCGCGGCCGGGCTGCTCGCGCTGTCGCTGTGGTTGTGGACGCTGGCGGCGAACGCCTTCAGCAGCGGTGCCGCGCGGCCGCTGGCGCATGTGCCGCTGCTGAACCCGCTCGACGTGGGCGTGGCCTTCGCGCTGTTGGGCGTGTGGGCGTGGCTGGGCTCGCCGGCGGCGCAGCGGGCCCTCGCGGCGCAGCCCGCGCTGAGGGCGGCGGCGATCCCGGTGCTGGTGGGCGGTGCCGGCTTCGTGTGGTTGAACGCGATGCTGATCCGCGCCTTCCACCACTACGGCGGTGTGCCGTACCGATGGCATGCCTGGGTTCGTTCGCTGCCGGTGCACACCGGCATCGCGCTGCTGTGGACCGCCACCGCGCTGGCGCTGATGTGGCTGGCGGCGCGGCGCGCGCAGCGCGCGCCGTGGATCGTCGGCGCGGTGCTGCTGGCCGCGGTGGTGGGCAAGCTCGTGCTGGTCGACCTGTCGGGCAGCGGCACGGTGGCGCGCATCGTGTCGTTCATCGGTGTGGGCGTGCTGATGCTGGTGATCGGCTACGTGGCGCCGTTGCCGGCCAGGGCGGCAACGGCGGGGCGCCCGGCGGACGATGGTTCCGGCGCCGCGGCGCAAGGGAGCGGACATGGCACGAACTGAGCGGCGCGCTTCGGCGGCCGTCGCCACGGCGGCCCTCGTTGCAGGCTTGCTGGTGCTGGGCACGGCCACGCCGGCGCTTGCCCAGACGCCGGAGCCCCTGTTCCGGCAGCGGGCAGCGATCACGATCGAGCAGGGCGCGGCTTTCGTGCGCCTGCCGTTGCCGGTGAGCGCCTACGCGGCGAGCCGGCAGAGCGGCCTCACGGACCTGCGCGTCGTCGATGCGAACGGCACTCGCGTGCCGTTCGCGTTGCTCGGGCCACGCGCTTCGGAGAGTCGCGAGGCGCAGGCGCTGCGGCCGGCCGACCTCTACCGGCTGCCGGCGCTGCGCCGCGGCGAGACCGACTTCGCCAGCCCGATCGAAGTGCAGGTGGTGGGCGACCGCATCACGGTGCGCCGCCTGGAGCAGCGCGCGCGGGAGGGCGGTGCCGTCACAGCCGGCGATCCGCCGCGCGCTGCCACACCTTCGCCCGGGTGGCTGTTCGATCTCGGCGAGCGCCCGCGCGACGAGGCGCCGCCCGCCCTGCTGCGCCTCGCGTGGTCGGGCCCCGCCGAGTTCACCGCGGCCTTCGACCTCGACGTGAGCGACGACCTGAAGCAGTGGCGGCGCGCCGGCGGCGGCCAGTTGCTGGCCCTGGCTTCGGCTGCGAGCAGCCTCGCGCAGCGCGAGATCCAGCTGCCCGCCGCCGGTCCGCGCTTCGTGCGCCTGCGCTGGACCGACCCGGCGAACGCGCCGCAACTGACGAGCGCGCAGCAGGTGCGCACCACGCGCAGCAGCGTCGCGCTCGATCTGCCGACGCCGCTCAGCGTGCCGCCTGTGCCCGAGCCTGCCGGCCCGAGCCCGGCGCTGGGCAGCGGTGGCACGAAGGACGGGCCGGCGGAAGGCGCGCTGCACTACGACCTGGGCGCCGTGCTGCCGCTGGTCGAGATCGACCTGCCGCTGCCGGCAGGCCACCGCCTGGCCCCGGTGCGCGTGCAGGGCCGCTCGCGCATCGAGGAACCGTGGCGCGACCTCGCGCAGACGGTCTTCTATCGCATCGAACGCGGCGGGTCGGTCGATCGGCCGCCGCCGTTGGCGCTGCCGGCGGCGGTGCGCTACCTGCGCCTGGTGCCCGACGCGCGCTCGGGTGCGCTGCCGGCGGCCACCCCGCTGGCGGTGCAGGCGCAGTTGCTGAGCGTGGTCTTCGCGCCGCAAGGCAGCGAGCCGTTCGTCCTGCTGGCCGGCTCTGCCGACGCCGCGCCCGGTGCGTTGCCACTGGCGACGCTGGTGCCGGCGCTCGACCAGGAGCGCTCGCGCTTCGGCCGCGCCACGCTCGGGGCGTGGAGCGAGAACGAGGCCGCCGTGCGTGCCGAAGCCTGGCGCCAGCGCCTCACCGCATGGCGGCCGCTGCTGCTGTGGGCGGTGCTGCTGCTGGGCGTCGCCGCCCTCGGCTGGCTGGTGTGGAGGCTCGCGCGCGGCGCGCCGGGTACGGGCGCGCCGGCTGCGCCCTCGTCGGCCGCGCCTTCCGCATCGCCGGCCGGCGCGGCGCCTGGGCCGTCACCGCCTTCGCGTCAGGCCGAAGCCGAGCGCTCGACGTAGCCTTTCGCGCCGTCGAACTGCGCCAGCTCGCGCGCCAGCCACGGCAGCACCGGCTGCAGCGTGCCGTGCAACGTGTGCGGCGGGTTGGCGACGAAGACGCTGCTGCCCAGCAGGCCGAAGCCGCGTGCGTCGCCTTCGGCCACGCTCAACCGCGCGTGCAGCCAGCCCTTCCTCGCCTGCGCCTCGGCGCTGGCCTTCAGGCGCTGCGGCAGTTGCGCCGCCTCGACGAGCTGCACCTGCGGCAGCCACACCATCACGATGCCTTCGGGGAAGCGCGTCAGCGCCTCGCGGAGAGCGCCCAGCGCACGGGCGTAGTCGGTCTTCAATTCGTACGGCGGGTCGATCAGCACCAGGCCGCGGCGCGTGGGCGGCGGCAGCACCGACCTCAGCGCCGCATAGCCGTCGGCCAGGCGCACTTCGCAGCCGCTGTCGCTGCCCAGGTAGCCGGCGAGGATCTTGTGCTCGGTGGGATGCAGCTCGAACAGGCGCAGCTGGTCCTGCGGCCGCTTGAAGGCTGCGGCGATGGCCGGCGAACCGGGGTACTGGCGCAAGGGGTGCTGCGGCTGCAACCGCTGCAAACGGCGAGGCGGCCGCGCCGGCTTGCCTTCGCCTTCCCCCTTGCCCTCGCCCTCGTCATCCCCCTCGTCATCGCCCTGGCCGGCGTTGCTGCCGGCGTCGGCGGCGGTGCCGGCGGACGCGCTGCGTGCGGCGTCGAAATGGCGCACGAGGTCGACATAGCGCTGCACCGCCTGCGGCAGCGCGCTGGCTGCGGCATCGCGCTGCACCAGGCGGCCGATGCCCGCTTCGTACTCGCGATGCTTCTGCGCGTAGCTGCCGGCCAGCGAGTACCCGCCGGCGCCGGCGTGGGTGTCCACGTAGCGCCAGCCCTTGTCCTTCTCGTTCAGATGCGCCAGCAGCTGCACGAGCACGAGGTGCTTGAGGACATCGGCATGGTTGCCGGCATGGAAGGCGTGGCGGTAGGCGAGCACGGCGCCGATGGTGCCATTGCCGCGGTTTCGGCCCGGCGTTCTGCGCCAAGGGCTCCGGCCGAGCGGTTGCATCGCCGCCGCGTGACTTCCTTCGCGTGGCACGGCAAGGTGGCGGTGCGGGCCGCATAAACCCATACGGAAAACGCATGAACCCCCGCGCTGCGGCGGTCACGCCCCTGCGATTTGCTCGCAGAATGCCCTTCCCTCCCAGGCAGGAAGGCCCTTTGCAGGCGTCGAAGAAGCCGGGGCGGCATGGGTCGAACCCCGTCCGAAGCCGAGGCGCCGCCGCCGTGTTGATGAACCGGCAGCGGCCGCCGCAGGCGACGAGGCTGGCCCCATCCCGTCTTTCCTCTTGAAGTTGACTTCCATGATCGGAGCTTCCCAAATGAACCGTCCCGTGCTGGAGGGGCTGCGCCTGAACGTGCCGGCCTACGTCAAACATGGCCGCCTCGTCGAGTGGGTGGCCGAGGTGGCCGCCCTCACCGAAGCCAAGGACGTGTACTGGTGCGACGGCAGCGAAGCCGAGTACCAGCGCCTGATCGAGCAGCTCGTCGCGGCCGGCACGCTGATGAAGCTGAACCCGAAGCTGCGCCCGAACAGCTACCTCGCGCGCAGCGACGCTGCCGACGTGGCGCGCGTCGAGGACCGCACCTTCATCTGCAGCGAGCGCCAGGAAGACGCCGGGCCCACCAACAACTGGGTGGCGCCGGCCGAGATGCGCGCGCGCCTGCAGACCGGGCCCGACGCACTGTTCCGCGGCGCGATGCGCGGGCGCACGATGTACGTGGTGCCGTTCTCGATGGGGCCGCTCGGCAGCCACATCTCGCACATCGGTGTCGAACTGACCGACAGCCCGTACGTCGCGGTGAGCATGCGCGTGATGACGCGCATGGGCCGCGGCGCCCTCGAGGTGCTGGGCGCCGAAGGCACCTTCGTGCCCTGCGTGCACACCGTGGGCGCGCCGCTGCAGCCTGGCCAAGCCGACGTGGCGTGGCCGTGCAACAAGACCAAGTACATCGTCCACTACCCGGCCACGCGCGAGATCTGGAGCTACGGCTCGGGCTACGGCGGCAACGCGCTGCTGGGCAAGAAGTGTTTCGCCCTGCGCATCGCCAGCAACATGGGGCGCGACCAGGGCTGGCTGGCCGAGCACATGCTGATCCTCGGCGTGACCAATCCGGCGGGCAAGAAGTACCACGTCGCGGCGGCCTTCCCCAGCGCCTGCGGCAAGACCAACTTCTCGATGCTGGTGCCGCCCGAGGGCTTCGAGGGCTGGAAGGTCACCACCATCGGCGACGACATCGCCTGGATCAAGCCGGGGGCCGACGGGCGCCTGTACGCGATCAACCCGGAGGCGGGCTACTTCGGCGTCGCCCCGGGCACCAACATGGCCACCAACCCGAACTGCATGGCCAGCCTCACGCGGGACGTGATCTTCACCAACGTCGCGCTCACCGACGACGGCGACGTCTGGTGGGAGGGGCTGGAGAAGGACAGCGGGGCCCTTCCGGCGCACCTGACCGATTGGCAGGGGCGCGACTGGACGCCCGAGTCGGCGCGCGGTGCCGACGGCAAGCTGCGGCCGGCGGCGCACCCGAACGCCCGCTTCACGGTGGCCGCCACCAACAACCCGGTGCTCGATCCGGCCTGGGACGACCCCGAAGGCGTGCCGATCGATGCCTTCGTCTTCGGCGGGCGCCGCTCCACCACCGTGCCGCTGGTCACCGAGGCGCGCGACTGGGTCGAGGGCGTCTACATGGCCGCCACGATGGGCTCCGAGACCACGGCGGCGGCGGCCGGCCAGCAGGGGGTGGTGCGCCGCGATCCGTTCGCGATGCTGCCCTTCATGGGCT
>JAEUPF010000166.1 GCA_016790425.1 Rubrivivax sp. | reverse complement strand
AGCGACCCGCCTCTACTGCATGATCGCGCTGATCCTCGCCGGCGCCGCGTTCCTCACGCTCGCGATGGGCTACATCGGGCTGCCGCGCCACCTCGCCGAGTGGATCGCCTCGCTGGGCCTGTCGCCGTTCGCGCTCGTCGTCGCGCTCGCGGTGTTCTACGTCGTGCTCGGCTGCTTCCTCGACGGCATCTCGATGGTCGTGCTGACCATGGGCGTGATCATGCCGACCATCCAGGCCGCGGGCATCGACCCGCTGTGGTTCGGCATCTTCGTCGTCCTCGTCGTCGAGATGGCGCAGATCACGCCGCCGGTGGGCTTCAACCTCTTCGTGCTGCAAGGCATGACCCGGCGCGAGATCGGCTGGATCGCCCGCGCCACGCTGCCGTTCTTCTTCCTGATGATCGCGGCGGTGGCGCTGATCTGGCTCTTCCCCGGGGTGGTGACGGCGCTGCCAGCGAGCATGCGCGGCTGACGGCGCGGGCGGGCCCGGCGGGCCTGAACTGGCGGCGTTTTCCGGCCGTCATCGCTGCATCGGCCCCGTGCCCGGCGCCTAGGATGGGTCCAGGTGCATTGATGTCCGACCTCGCCTCGCCCCCGCTCTCGCTTCTACCCCCGGCGGCCGTCGAAGGCTTCGCCTGGCCGACGCCCGACCTGCCGAACTACCCGGCACCGGGCCTGGCGGCCGCGCCGATGGCCTGCCAGGTCGAGGGCAACAACGGCAAGATCATCCCCGGCCGCCTGCTCGAGATGGACCTTGCGCGCGCGCTGGTGCAGCTGGCGGTGGCCGGCACGCGCGCGCCGCTCGCGCTGCGCTTCGACCAGTTCCGGCGCCTGCGCCTGCTCGAACCGCTCGCCCCGCAGCCCGGCCCCAACGACGGGGCCATCGTCGTCGACATCGAGCAGCCGCCGATCCCGTTCTCGGTGCACTTCGCGCACGGGGCGCATTGGCAGGGCCAGACGCTCAGCGCCCGCGAGGACAGCGCCGGCCTCTTCCTCTTCGAGCCGGTGGACAACCAGGGCACCGTGCGCCGCACCTTCGTGCCGAAGAGTGCCTACACCAGCGCCGAGATCGGCCGCCGCATCGGCGAAGTGCTGATCGAGCACCGCGCCGCCACGCCGGCGCAGGTGCAGGCCGCGCTCGTCGAGCAGCAGGACCTGCGCGAGCGCAAGCTCGGCGACCTGCTGCTGGTGCGCCAGGTCATCAACAGCGACGAGCTCAACGCCGCCATCGAGCAGCAGGCGCGCATGCCGATGGTGCGCATCGGCGAGGCGCTGGTGGCGCTGGGCTTCATCAACGACCAGCAGCTCGGCGAGGCGCTCGACCAGCAGCGCGCCGACCGCGGCACGCCGCTCGGGGAGCTGCTCGTGCGCAAGGGTCTCGTCTCGCGCAGCGACCTGCAGATGGCGCTGGCGCGCAAGATGGGCTACCCGATGGTCGACGTGCAGCAGTTCCCGGCTGACACCGACGCCGTGGCGCGGCTGCCCTTCGCCGTGGCCAGCCGCCTCGCCGGCCTGCCGCTGATGCTGCGCGCCGCCCGCCTGGTGGTGGCGATGGAAGACCCCACCAACCGCGGCGCGCTGGAGGAGATCGAATTCGCCGCCCGCTGCAAGGTGCTGCCGGTGCTGGCGCGCGCCGCCGACCTGGCCGAAGCCATCCAGCGCGCCTACGAGAAGCTGGGTGTCGACGTCGGCGCTCAGTCCGCTCTCGACGGCGTCGAGTTCTTCGAGCACGCCGACGCCACCAAGCTCGCCGCGACGCTGGAAGGCAACGGCGGGCCCGAGGAAGACGAAGGCCCCTCGATCGAGCAGAGCGACAACTCGCTCGTGCGCCTCATCAACTCGATGATCCTGGAAGCGCACTCGCAAGGCGTGTCCGACATCCACATCGAGTGCCCCGCCGGGCGCGAGAAGGTGCGCATCCGCTTCCGCAAGGACGGCGTGCTGAGGCCCTACCTGGAACTGCCGCCCAGCTACCGCAACGCGCTGATCGGGCGGCTGAAGATCATGTGCGACCTCGACATCAGCGAGAAGCGCAAGCCGCAGGACGGCAAGATCAACTTCGGCAAGTTCGTGCAGGGCTCGCGGCTGGAACTGCGCGTGGCCACCATCCCCACCAGCGGCAGCTGCGAAGACGCGGTGCTGCGGCTGCTGGCCAGCAGCCGCACGATCCCGCTGGACCAGCTCGAACTGACCGCCGACAACCTCTCGCGCCTGAAGGTGGCCGTGGCGCGCCCCTACGGCATGGTGCTGTGCGTGGGCCCCACGGGTTCGGGCAAGACGACGACGCTGCACTCGGCGCTGGCGCACATCAACAAGCCCGAGCGCAAGATCTGGACCGCCGAGGACCCGGTGGAAATCACGCAGGCGGGCCTGCGCCAGGTGCAGGTGAACCCGAAGATCGACTGGACCTTCGCCAAGGCGCTGCGCGCCTTCCTGCGCGCCGACCCGGACGTGATCATGGTCGGCGAGATCCGCGACCAGGAGACGGCGCAGGTGGCCATCGAAGCCTCGCTCACCGGCCACCTCGTGCTCTCGACGCTGCACACCAACAGCGCCGCCGAGACGGTGACGCGCCTGCTGGACATGGGCATGGACCCGTTCAACTTCGCCGACGCGCTGCTCGCGGTGCTGGCGCAGCGCCTGGTGCGGCGGCTGTGCGGGAACTGCAAGGTCAGCGAGCCGGCGACGAACGCCCGGCGCGACGAGATGCTGCACGACTACGTGCACGCCTTCCAGGGCGCCGAGAGCGCGCCCGACGAGGACGCGGTGCTCGCCGCCTGGGCCGGCCACGGCCGCCTGATGCACCACCGCTGCGCCGGCTGCGACCAGTGCGGCGGCTCGGGCCTGCGCGGCCGCCTGGGCCTGCACGAGCTGATGACCATCTCGCGCGGCCTGCGCGAGAAGATCCAGCACGGCAAGCGCAGCGACGAACTGCTGCACCACGCCCTCGGCGACGGCATGCGCACGCTGCGCCACGACGGCATCGACAAGGTCTGGGCCGGCCTGACGACGATCGAGGAAGTGCGGGCGAATTCCTGAGGCCCGGGCCGCGCCCGCTGCGCGCAGGCCGCGGTCCCTTCAGCGCACGAGGCTTCGAGCCTGGCCGTTCACCAGGGAATCGAATAGGTCTTCACGTTCGTGAAGGCCTTGCAGCACTCCTGCACGCCTTCCTTGATGCCCAGGCCGCTGTCCTTGATGCCGCCGAACGGCGTCACCTCGAGCCGGTAGCCGGGCACTTCCCAGACGTTCACCGAGCCGACGTTGGCCTCCTTCACGAAGCGCATCACGTCGTCGAGGCGGTTGGTGCAGATGCCGCTGGACAGGCCGAACGCCGTGCTGTTGACCTGCGCGATCGCGTCGTCGAGGTTCTTGAACGTCAGCACCGGCGACACCGGGCCGAAGGTCTCCTGTCGGACGACTTCCATCTCGCCGCGCACGCGGTCGAGGAGCGTGGGCGGGTAGAGCGCGCCTTCGCGCCGGTTGCCGTGCAGCAGCCGCGCGCCTTCGGCCACCGCCGCTTCGACGCGGCGCTCGAAGAGCTTGGCCGCCGCCTCGTCGATGACGGTGCCCATGTCCACGCTCGGGTCGAGCGGGTCGCCGCAGCGCCAGGCGCGCGTGCGCGCCAGCAGCGCCTCGGTGAAGTCGGCGGCCACCTTCTCGTGCACGAAGATGCGCTTCACCGCCGTGCAGCGCTGGCCGCTGTTCTTGTACGAGCCGCCGGCTGCCAGCTCGGCGGCCTTGGCGACGTCGGCGTCGTACATCACGACGATCGGGTCGTTGCCGCCGAGCTCGAGGATCTGCCGCTTGTAGACCGCCTTGGCGGCGATGGCCTTGCCCACCGCCACGCCGCCGGTGAAGGTGACGATGTCGGCATGCTCGTTGGTGAGCATCTCGTCGGCGATCTCCTTGGGGTCGCCGGTGACCACGCTCAGCATCGGCGGCGGCAGCCCGGCTTCGTACAGCACGTCGGCCAGCAGCAGGGCCGCCAGCGGCGTCTTCTCGGTGGGCTTGAGCACCATGCGGTTGTTCGTCGCCACCGCAGGCGCCACCTTGTGGATCACCTGGTTCAGCGGGTGGTTGAACGGGGTGATGGCGCTGATCACGCCGAGCATCGGCTCGCGCATCGTGTGCACCCGGCGCTGCTTGCCGTGGTGCGTGAGGTCGCACGAGAAGCTCTGCCCGTCGTCCTGCAGCGCCTGCTGCGCCGCGAACAGCAGCACGTCGCTGGCGCGGCCCACCTCGTACAGGGTGTCCTTGAGGCACAGGCCCGACTCGAGCGTGATCAGCCGCGCCACCTCGTCGCGGCGCGCGGCGAGCAGGTCGCCCGCCTTCATCAGGATCCTGTAGCGCTCGTGGCGGGTGAGCACGGGCCTGTACTCGCGCCCGATGCGGAAGGCGCGCCGCACGTCGTCGACGGTCGCCCGGGGCACGGTGGCGACGACCTCGCCGGTCCAGGGGTAGCACACGTCGATCGTGCGCTCGCGGTGCACCTTCTCGCCGGCGATGCGCATCGCCTCGCGGCGGGGTGCGTCGATGACGCGGCGGCGTTCGGCAACGGGAGTGGGCATGGAGGGCTCCAACAAGGATGCGGTTTCAGGCCACGGCGCGCGCGATGCGCCCGCGCACGCTACAACGTGCCGTTGATGGCGTAGTCGAACAGCTGGTAGCTCTTCAGCGGCACCGCGGCGGCCTTGGCCTTGTAGGCGTCGTTGAGCGGGCGGCTGAGGATGAAGGGCACCTTCGCCTCGCTGGTGCCGCCGTGCGTGCGCAGGCGGTGGCCTTGCAGCCCCGAGAGGTCGTGGTTCCTCGCCGAGGTGCCGATGCAGACGTTCTCGCGCGCGACGACCGCGACGTCGCCTTCGCGGTCGGGCGGCATCTCGAACAGGCGGCAGGCGGTCTCGCGGTCGAGCGCCAGCTCGATGCCCTCGACCCCGCCGATGTGATCGATGATCTGGCGCGCCGTGACCTTGCCGCGCGACCACACGCGAACGAAGCCGCCGAGGGCGCCGTGGTGGGCGACGAAGGCATCGGTGATCGGGCAGATGACGGTGGTCTCGCCGGCGCCGAACTTCGCGTCGAGCACGTCCTGCAGCCAGATCACGTTGGGCTCGCCGGCGGCGTTGCTCTTGTCGCTCATGCCGTGGTCGGCGGTCAGCGCCAGCGTCGCGTCCAGCGCCGCCAGGCGGCCGATGCAATCGTCGAGCTGGCGGTAGAACGTGCGCGCGCCTTCCTCCTCGGGCGCCCACTTGTGCTGCACCCAGTCGGTGAGCGAGAGGTACAGCAGGTCCGGACGGCGCTCGCGCAGGAGCTTGATGCCCGCTTCGAGCACGCTGAGGCTCAGCTCCATCGAGTACATGCCGGGCTTGGGCATGCCCAGCCACGCCAGCGCGTTCTCGATGCCGTTGTCGGCCAGCGTGCACTTCTCGATGAACTCGGTCGAGAACGAGACGTGGCCCTGCGAGACATCGAGGCCCTTCGAAAGCTGCCGGCGCAGCTTGTCCTTGGCGGTGATCGAGACCACCTTCGCGCCCGCCTCGGCGAACCGGGTGACGATGGAGTCGCCGCGCAGCAGTTCGGGGCCGGTCATCACCACCGGCTCCCAGGTGGCGGTGTCGAGGTAGAAGTTGCCCGAGATGCCGTGCCTGGCCGTCGGCGTGCCGGTGATGATCGACATGTTGTTCGGGCAGGTGAACGACGGCATCGAGCCGTCGGCCACGCCGGCGAAGCCCTCGCGCACGCAGCGCGCGATGTGGGGGATCGTGCCGTCGGCCAGGAAGCGCTGCAGATAGCGCGGGTCGCCGCCGTCGATGCAGACGGCAACCACGGGGCGCAGCGGCCAGCGGTAGGCGGTGCCGTTGACGACGATGGAGGTGGGGTGAGGGCTCATGGGCATGCGGGGGCTTGCGAGGGGACAGGTGGGCGCCAAGCGCGGACGGGTTCGGGCTCGTGGTCAGGGGCAGCGGCATCAGCCGGCGGGCGCCGCCAAGCGCAGCGCCTCCTGCAGGCGGGCGCGGCTGCGCAGCACGTGCTCGGCGAGCAGGCGTTCGGCCAGCGCCTCGTCGCGGGCCGCCACCGCGGCGACGATGGCCGCGTGCTCGCGCGTGGACAGCGGCATGTTCTCGGTGGAGCGGGCGATGGTCGCGCGCCGGTACAGGTCGAGCTGGTTGACGACGCCGCGGTAGTTGGCCAGCAGCGCGTTGTTGCGCGCCGAGCGCGCCAGCACGTCGTGGAACCCGACGTTGAGCGCGAAGTACGCGTCGGCCCTGCGCGACTTGTCCAGCGCCTGCATGCGCCGCACGATGGCGCGCAGCTGCTCCACCTCGTCGGCGGCGATGCGGCGCGCGGCGAGCCTGCCGATCAGCCCTTCGAGCGCGGCGCGCACCTCGTAGAACTCGCTCGCCTCCTCCAGCGACACCTCGCGCACGAAGACGCCGCGGTTCTTCGCCACGCGAACGAGGCCCGCCTGGCCGAGCGCCCGGAACGCTTCGCGCACCGGCCCGCGCGAGACGCCGAGCATCGCGGCCACATCCACTTCGTTGAGCTTGGCCCCGGCGGCGATCTCGCCGCTGATGATGCGGCGCTCGAGGTCCTGCTGTGCCAGCGTGGCCAGCGATTGCTCGCGCAGCAGCTCGATGGCCGCCGCCGTCGCAGTGCCGGCCCGGCCGCCCGCCCTGATGGCCGCGCCCGAGGCGGCGGTAGCAGAGGCGGTGGTCGAAACAGCGGCAGCAGCGCGGGGCATGGTCAGCGGGTGGGGTGAACGGCCGTTCCCTGGCCGGGCCGGCCCGCAGATTGTCTACAACATGCAATCCGCGTCAAGCGAGTGCGCCGCCGGGCGGGCGGGCGCGCGGTGCGCAGCCGCCAAGAGGTGTCCCGCGCGCGGCGCGGCACGGCGGCGCATACTGGGCCATGCTTTCGCCACCGCCACCGCCACCGCCCACGCCCACGCCCACAACCGTGCCCGGGCCCACGCCAACCGTGCAGGCGCTCCGGCGGCGGTTGCGCGCCGCCGCCGCTTCGTTCGCTGTCGGCGCCGCGGTCGCCGCGGGCGCCCTCGCCGCTGCTTTCGCCGCCGCCCCCGCCTCGGCGCAAGCGCTGCGCATCGCCAGCGCCTTCGACCCGCAGACGATGGACCCGCACGCGCTGGCGCTGCTGTACCACTCGCGCGTTGCCTTCCAGGTGCACGAAAGCCTGGTCGGGCGCG
>JAEUPF010000085.1 GCA_016790425.1 Rubrivivax sp. | reverse complement strand
GGCCGGCTCAGCGAGGTCAAGGGGGAATTCGAGGGCCCTGCGGAGCGCCAGCGGAGCACAGGCGGCCCGAAGGGGACACGAGCGGCGCGGGGCACCCCGTCGGCCCGATCCCGGCACGGCCATAGGATGAGCGCGCACCCGGCCAGCAACCCACACGACAGCCTCCGCGCCGCGGCCCCGTCCGCGGCGGCGCGCGCAGCCAGCGCTTCAGGTTCCCACCGCCGTTACCAGCGCCTGCCAGCGCTTGAGAAAGTCGCTGCGCCTGGCAGCAGCCTCCTCCTCGTCGATCGGGAACACCTTGATGCTCGCCAGCGGCGGCAATTGCACGTGCCGGGAGACATCGATGTCGCTGCGCGCCGGGCGGCGGTAGGCGGCCAGCAGCAGTTCGGTCTGGGCTTCCTTGCTCAGCAGGTGGTCACAGGCCTTCTTCGCGAGGTCCCCGGCCGGCGCGCCCTTGATGAGCGCCAGGAACTCCGGCGTCGTGAAGGTGCCGTCGCTCGGGTAGACGAGGCTGATCTCCTTCTGCCCGCCGGCCACGTAGGCGTAGGCGTTCGACTCGAACGTGAGGCCCACCGCGAACTCGCCCTGGCCGACGCTGCGCAGCACGGTGGCCGCGGCGCTGGTGACCTTCAGGTTCGAGGCCAGGCGCTTCAGGCCGTCGGGCCCCAGCATCTTCTCCGCACCCCACAGGATCGTCAGCGCGGTGGAGCTGTTGGCCGGGTCGGCGATGATCATCCGGCCCTTGAGCTTCGGGTCGAGCAGGTCGGCCCAGGTCTTGGGCAGCGGCACGCCGCCGAGCTGGTTGCGGTTGACCATTGCCACGGCCACGTGCAGGTTGGCCGCCGACCACAGGTTCTGCGGCTGGTGCAGCGCGGCGGGGATGGCGGCCAGCTCGGGCGAGCGGTACGGCTCCAGCAGGTGCTTGAAGGCGCCCAGCGTGTTGGCCGAGGTGCTCCAGAAGACGTCGCCCTGCGGCTTGGCGGCCTCGGCCTCGAGCCGGCGCAGCAGCTGCCCCGAGCCGCCGGTGATGGCCGAGAACTTGACGCCGGGCAGCCGCTTGGCCGCCGTCTCCACCACGGCTTCGAAGGCCTGCTGGTTGTTCGAGGTGTAGATGACGACGCTGCCGCCGGCCTGCGCGCGCGCGAAGCCGGCCGGCAGGGCGAGGGCGGCGCCGAGGCCGGCGAGGGCGGTGCGGCGGTTCACGGAGGGGGTCATGGGGGTCTCCTCGTTGTCGGGATCGGGAAGGCGGCGCCGGTGAAGTGTCTCAGGCGCGCGCGGCGAACAGGTCGATCTTCAACAGCCACGTGGCCGCCACGATCGGCACCACGATCACCGCGATCAACAGCAGCCCGTAGGCCGAGGCCTGCGCCATCAGGCCGCTGTCGATGAGGCGGAAGATCTGGATCGGCATCGTCTCGCGGCCGCCGGAGTAGACGATGATCGAAGCGCTCAGCTCGGCCACCGTGGTGGTCCAGGTGAGCACGGCGGCGGCGACGATGGCCGGCGCCATCAGCGGCAGCACGACGCGAAAGAAGGTGAGCAGCGGCGGCACGCCGAGGCTGACCGAGGCTTCCTCGATCGAGTCGGGGATGTTGAACAGCGTGCTCGAGGCGTTGCGCGTGCCGAACGGCAGCCGCCGCACGACGTAGGCGAGGACGATGATCGCGCCGGTGCCGGTGAGCGGCAGCCAGCCGGTGTTGAAGCTCATCAGCAAGCCGATGCCGATGACCGTGCCCGACAGCGCCAGCGGCAGCGCGGTGAGGTAGTCGAGCACCGGGGTCAGCGCATTGCGCTTCTTGACGACGAGGAAGCTGATGAGCACCGCCAGCGTGATGCCGATGGCGGTGGCCGCCGCGGCGTAGGCGAGGGTGTTCAACAGCGGATCGACGGCGCGCGTGAAGACGCGCTCCAGGTGCGCCGTGGTCCAGTCGCCCCAGCGCATCACCGGCCCGCGCGCCGCGGTGAAGGCGCCGACGACGATGCTGGCCACCGGCAGCAGCGACACGGCGACCACCGCTGCCGCCGCGGCGCCGATCGCCGCCCCGCGCCAGCCGGCCAGCCGCACCGGCTGCGCGCCGCGGCCTTGCACCACCTCGCGCCGGCTGCGCGCCACGATGCGCCGCTGCGCGAACAGGGCCAGCATCACGATGGCCACCGAGATCGTCGCCAGCGTGCTTTGCAGCGTCGGGTCGGAACCCACTTCGGAGACGGTGGCCTGGTACGTCAGCACCGACAGCAGCGCCACCTTGTTCGACAGCACCATCGCCACCGCGAAGTTGCCCACGACGAGCGTGAACACCAGCAAGGCGCTGGCCAGCACGGCGGGCAGCACCACCGGCAGCATCACCTTCAGCCGCGACAGCGCCGGCGACGTGCCCAGGCTCTGCGCCGCTTCTTCCAGCTGCACGTCGAAGCCGCGGATCGCCGCCAGCGTGCCGATGTAGACGTAGGTGTAGTAGGTGAACGTCATCACCGTCACCAGGCCCGTCCAGCCGTAGAACCCCGGCAGCACGATGCCGCGCTCGGCCAGCGCGCGCGTGACCAGGCCGTTGTTGCCCACCAGCATCAGCCAGGTCTGCGCGGCGATGACTTCGGGCACCACCAGCGTCACCAGCGGCAGCACGGCGATCAGTCCCTTGCCGGGGAAATCGAAGCGGGCGGTGAACCAGGCCAGCGGCACGCCGATGAGCAGCGCGAGCAGCGTCACCGCGAAGCCGAGCACGAGGGTGTTGAGCACGGCCTGCGCGACCTTCGGGTCGGCGGCCACCATCGCCCAGCCCGAGGCGCCACCGCCGCGGCCGCCGAGGCTGCCGGCGAGCACGTTGAGCAGCGGCACGAGCAGGAACACGACCAGCAGCGCCAGCGCAGCCAGCGTCAGCCAGGGCCAGGGCGAGCGCAGATCGAGCGAGCGCGGACCCAGCGAGCGCAGACCCAGCGAGCGCAGGCCGCCGCTTGCCGTCGCCGGGCGCAGGAGCGTCATCGCGCCAGCACCAGCGTCGCGGCGGGGTCGAAGGCGAGCATGGCGACATCGCCCACGCGGTGCACGTCGTGCGCCGGGCCGTGGCAGTCGACCTGCAGCTCTTCGCCCCTGTCGAGGGCGACGCGGTAGCTGGTCTTCTCGCCGAGGTACTGGCGGCGCAGCACGCGGGCGGCGATCGCCGGCGCGCCCTTCGCACCCGGGGCGGCGGGCGGCGCCAGGACGAGGCTCTCGGGCCGGGCCATCAGCAGCGCCGCGCCGGCGCTCAGTGCCGCCGGGGCCACCGCCGCGATGCGCGTGCCGGCGAGCGGCACCTGGGTCGTGCCGCCGGCAGCGACACCCTCGCCCAGCGTCACCGGCAGCAGGTTGGCCGCGCCGACGAAATCGGCCACGTAGCCGCTGGCCGGCCGGCGGTAGATCTCGGCCGGCGTGCCCACCTGCTCCAGGCGGCCGTGGTTCATCACGCCGATGCGGTGCGACAGCGCCAGCGCCTCGTCCTGGTCGTGCGTGACGAAGACGGTGGTGATGCCGGCCTCGGCCTGCAGCTCGGCGATCGTCTGCCGCACCTGCAGGCGCAGCTTGGCGTCGAGGTTGGAAAGCGGCTCGTCCATCAGCAGCACCTGCGGCTCGATGACGAGGGCGCGCGCCAGCGCCACGCGCTGGCGCTGGCCGCCCGACAGTGCCGCCGGGTGGCGCTGGCCGAGCGCCGACAGGCCCACGCGTTCCAGCGCCACGCCCGCCTGCCGCGCGATGCTCGCCGCATCGCGGCCGCGCGCGCGCAGGCCGTAGGCGACGTGGTCGAAGACGGTCTTGTCGGGGAACAGCGCGTAGTCCTGGAACACCATGCCGATGTCGCGCCGGTGCGGCGGCACGGCGGTCACGTCGCGCGGGCCGAAGCGGATGCGCCCGGCGCGCGCCGCCACGAAGCCGGCGATGGTGCGCAGCAGCGTCGTCTTGCCGCAGCCGCTGGGGCCCAGCAGCGTGAAGAACGAACCGGCCTCGATGTCGAGCGCGAGGCCCTCGATCACCGCGGCGCCGCTGCCGTAACCGACGGCGAGGCCTTCGATGTGGATGCCCGGGCGTGCCGGCCTCGCCGGTGCGCTGATGGCCGTCATCGCGGTCATCGCGCTCATCCCGCCAGGGCCTTGTCGATGCAGGCTAGCGCCTCGCGGTGCCGAAGCGGATCGCCGGCGGCCAGTACCTGCGAGCCGCTTTGCAGCGTGACGGCGCGGCCTTGCCAGTCGGTGATGACGCCGCCGGCCCCTTCGATGAGCGGCCGGAACGGCGCGTAGTCGAACAGCTTCAGCCCGCCGTCGATGGCGAGGTCGGTGCGCCCGGCCGCGAGCAGGCCGTAGCTCATGCAGCAGCCGCCGTAGATGCGCCATGCCGTGCGCTCGCGCAGCGCCTGCAACGCCGTGCGCTCGGCGTCGGACATGATGTCGGGGTTGCTGGTGCTGAGGATCGCCGTGCGCAGTTCGCCGCAGGGCCGGGTGCGGATCGGCTGGCCGTTCAGCGTGCTGGCGCGGCCGGCCACGCCCACGTAGCGCTGGTTGGTCACCGGCAGGTGCATGAGCCCGAGCACCGGCACGCCTTGCCAGGCCAGCGCGATGAGCGTGCCGAACACCGGCACCCCGGCGACGAACGGGGCGGTGCCGTCGATGGGGTCGAGGATCCACACCGCTTCGGCGTCGAGCGCCGACGCGCCGGCCTCTTCGCCGAGAATGCCGTGGCCGGGGTGGCGCGCGCCGATGCGCTCGCGCAGCCGCGCTTCGATGGCGGCGTCCAGCGCCGTGACGAAGCTGCGGTCGGCCTTCACCTGCACCGCAGGCCCGGAGGTGGTGACGGCGGCGGCCGGGGCGAGCAGCGCGTGCGCTGCATCAGCCAGCTCGTGCGCGAAGCGCAGCCATTCGTCGACCTGCTGCTCGCTCGGTGCCGGCATGAACAGCCTCCTTGGCGCCTTCCCGGGCTTCGGTGCCGCGCGGCCTCAGCGCGCGGGCAGGCCCACGTCGGGCAGCGGCGGCCGCCTGGCCAGCGCCTCGTCCATCACGCGCTCGACATGCGCCAGGTCTTCGCCCTGCAGCGCCAGCCGCGGCGGCCGCGTGCGCCAGCTGCCGCGGCCCATGCGGTGTTCGCACCACTTGATGCACTGCACGAGGTCGGGCCGCGCGTCCAGGTGCAGCAGCGGCATGAACCACTCGTACAGCGGCATCAGCTCGGCGGTGCGGCCGGCGCGGGCCAGGCGGAACAGCGTCTCGCCTTCGCGCGGGAAGGCGTTGCTCATGCCCGAGACCCAGCCCACCGCGCCCATCGTCACGCTTTCCACCACCACGTCGTCCAGCCCGGCGAAGAGCACGAAGCGGTCGCCGACGCGGTTGCGCGTGTCGATGAAGCGGCGCGTGTCGCCCGAGCTGTCCTTGAAGCAGACGATGGTGTCGCAGTCGGCGAGCCCGGCCAGGATGTCCGGCGTGATGTCGTTCTTGTAGATCGGCGGGTTGTTGTAGACCATCACCGGCAGGTCGGTGGCCTTGGCGACTTTGCGGAAATGCGCCGCCGACTCGTGCGGCTTGGCGGAATAGACGAGCGCCGGCATGACCATGATGCCGTCGACCCGGGCGCGCCGGGCGGCGCGCGCGGTCTCGATGGCGCTGGCGGTGGTGAACTCGGCGACGCCGCAGATCACCGGCACGCGGCCGCGCGCCGCGGCCACCGCCGCTTCCATCACCTGCACCTTCTCGGCGCGATCGAGCGAGGTGTTCTCGCCCACGGTGCCGCAGACGATCAGGCCGGAGACGCCGTCGCGCACGAGGCCGTCGATGACGCGCGCCGTGGCGTCGATGTCGAGCGAGTCGTCGTCGCGGAACTGCGTCGTGACGGCGGGGAAGACGCCTTGCCAGGCGATGCGTGCGCTCATCGGTGCGGACCTCTTCGGGCGGCCGCCGCGGGTCGCCGGCCTTGCCGCCGATCGTACAATTTATACAATTGACATTGCAAACCCCGGTCGCATGGCGGCGCCTCCCACTCGAACGATCGCCCACCGCACGCTCGCCTCGGCCATCGCCGAGCGGCTGCGCCAGTCGATCCTCGGCGGCGAGCGCGCCGCGGGCAGCCAGCTTCGCCAGGACGCGCTGGCGGCCGAGTTCGGCGTCAGCCGCATCCCCGTGCGCGAGGCGCTGTTCCAGCTGGAGGCCGAGGGCCTGGTGCGCATCGAGCCGCACAAGGGCGCGCTGGTGGCCGGCTTCGCGCTGCCCGAGATCGACGATGTGTTCGACCTGCGCGTGCTGCTGGAGCCGCGGCTGCTGGCGCGCTCGGTGCCGCGACTGGAGCCGGCCGACTACGCCGAGATCGACGACCTCGACGCCGCCTTCGCCGAAGCGATCGCCCGCCACGACGTGGCGCAGTGGGGCGAGCTGAACGCGCGGCTGCACCTGAGCCTGTAC
>JAEUPF010000142.1 GCA_016790425.1 Rubrivivax sp. | reverse complement strand
TCCCTCTTCGCCGCCCGCCCCGCGCCCGCCGCCATGCCGCAGATCCCGCCCGCCACCAAGACACTGCTGCTGCTGTGCGTGGCGATGTTCTGCCTCGACCAGCTCGTGCCACTGGTGCGGCTGCTGGCGCTGTTCCCGGTGGACAGCGGCCTCTTCCGGCCCTGGCAGGTGCTGACCTACGCCTTCCTGCACGGCGACGGCTTTCACCTGTTCTTCAACATGCTCGGCCTGTGGATGTTCGGCTCCGAGCTCGAGCGGCTGTGGGGTGCGCGGCGCTACCTGCTGTTCCTGCTGGCCGGCGTGCTGGCCGCGGCGGCGGCGCAACTCGTCGTCTCGGCGCTGCTGGGCTGGCGCGACCCGACCGTGGGCGCCTCGGGCGGCCTCTTTGCGCTGCTGCTCGCCTACGGCATGCTGTTCCCCAACCGCATCATCATGCCGCTGTTCCCGCCGATCCCGATGAAGGCGCGCACCTTCGTCATCGTCTTCGGGGTCCTCGAACTGGTGCTGGGACTCGGCGGCGCGCGCGGCGTCGCCCATTTCGCGCACCTGGGCGGCATGGTCGGCGGCTTCCTGATGATCCGCTACTGGCGCGGCCAGCCGCCGTTCGGTCGCGGGCGCTGACCGGCGGCCGCCGGGCGCGCAAACCGCACGGTCGGTTCGCGCAACCCCCCGCGCTCGCGAGGAGTGCGACCGTTGCCAGCGGCAGCGCAACGGCGCATGCTTGACGGAACGGGTCGTCAGCCCGAGGGGAGCGCGAAGATGAAGCGCCTGAGCCTGCGGCAAGGTCTGCGTCGCCTGTTCCTTGTTTGCGCCGTGCCGGTGCTCGCCAGCGCGGTGCTGCCGGGCGCCGGCGAGGCCCGCGCGCAACAGGGCGCGCAACAGGGCGCGCAACAGGGCGCGCAACCCGGCGCCCAGCCGAGCGCACAACCGAGCGTGCCTGCCAGTGCCGCAGCGCCGGCGCACGCCAGCACGCGTGCGCTCGCCGGCACCGACATCCAGAGCCAGGCACTCGCCCGCGCCAGCGATGCGGTGGTGGGCATCCATGCCACCGCCGTCGAAGACGCCCGTTCGGTGAGCACGCTCGGCCGCGAGCGCGAGGGTTCGGGCGTCGTCATCACCGCCGACGGGCTCGTGCTGACGATCGGCTACCTCGTGCTCGAAGCCGAGAAGGTGGAGATCCGCCCGGACGACGGGCGCCGCATCCCGGCGCGCGTGGTCGCCTACGACGTCGCCACCGGATTCGGCCTCGTGCAGGCGCTGGCGCCGCTGCGCATCGAACCGGCGCCGCTGGGCACGTCTTCGTCCGCCTCGCGCGAAGAGCCGCTGATGGTGGCCAGCGGCGGCGACGACGGCACCGTCAGCGTCGCCCGGCTGATGTCGCGGCGAGCCTTCTCCGGCTACTGGGAATACCACATCGACGACGCGCTCTTCACCGCGCCGGCGCGGCGCGACCACAGCGGCGCCGGCCTGTTCAACGGCCGCGGCGAGTTGCTGGGGATCGGCTCGCTCTTCGTCGCCGACGCCCTCGGCCCCGAGTCGCCGGGCCGCGCGCCGGGCAACATGTTCGTGCCGGTGGACCTCCTCAAGCCGATCCTCGCCGAGTTGCGCGAGCGCGGCGCCTCGCGCGCCAGCACGCGCGCGTGGCTCGGGCTGAACTGCTTCGAGCGCGCCGGCGAAGTGCGCGTGGTGCGCGTCACCGACGACAGCCCGGCCGACGTGGCAGGCCTGCAGGCGGGCGACCGCATCCTGCGCATCGACGGCGCCGCAGTCGCGGGCCTGGCGCAGCTCTATCAGGCGCTGTGGGCCGGCGGCGCGCCCGAGCGCGCGGTGACGCTGGAGATCATGCGCGAGGGGCGGCCGCAGACGGTCATCGTGCAGACGGTCGACCGCGCCAAGACCCTGCGGCGCGCCGAAGGCGTCTGAACGTCCGGCGCTGCGCGGCGGTGCCCGGGCTGCGCCCGCTCAGCCGCGCCGCAGCCCCTCCTCGACCGTCGGGTAGCGCAGCACGAGGCGCAGTTCCTCGCGCAGGCGCCGGTTCACGAGCCGGCGCGATTCGGCCAGAAAGCTCATCTGCTGCGGCGTCAGCATTTCCTGCAGGGCGGCGCGCGGCAGGCGCGGCGGGCGCGGCAGGCCGGTGATGTCGGCGGCGAGGTCGTAGTAGTCGCCGACCAGCAGCTCGCTGTCGTCGCAGGCGTTGAGTGCACGCAACGGCCGCGCGCGGTGCAGTGCCACGGCGCACGCGCGCGCCAGGTCGTCGGCGTGGATGTGGTTGCTGTGGACGTCGTCTTCGCGCGCCAGCACCGGCGTGCCGCGCGCCAGCCGCTCGCGTGGGTGGCCTCCGGGGCGGTTGCCGGCGTAGATGCCCGGCGCGCGCAGGATGGCCAGCGCCACGCCCTGCGCGCGCGCCCAGGCGCGCAGCACGCGCTCGGCGTCGACGCGCCGCTGCGCGCGCTCGCTGGCCGGCGCGAGGCGGTGCGTCTCGTCGATGCGCGCACCGCCCGCGTCGCCGTAGACACCGGTGGTGCTGACGTAGACGAAGCGGCGCACCCTGCCCCGCCTTGCCAGGGCCTGTACGAGCGCGCGCGTGCGCCGGTCCTCGCCCCCCGCGGCCTGCGGCGGCGCCAGGTGCACCACGGCATCGGCCAGGCCGCCCAGGCGCGCCAGCGTGGCCGGCTCGTCGAGGTTGCCCACGAGGGGAAGAGCGCCCGCGGCACGCAGCGCCGGCAGTCGTTGCGCCGAGGGCGTCAGCACGCGCACCGCGAAGCGCCCGCGCACCAGCGGCAGCAGGCGCATCCCGACATCGCCGCAGCCGACGATCAGCAGGCGCGCGCGCGGCTGCGGCGAACACGGGCGCAGCGAAGGGCTCGGCTTCATGGCTTGCATATCATCGCTGGTCCCGCCCGCATTTCCGGCCCCCCGGACCGCCACCGCCTTCGATGAGCTTCAACGTCACCTTGCAGCCTGCCGCGCGCCAGTTCACCGTCGAGCGCGAAGAGGCGATCCTGCCTGCGGCGATCCGCCAGGGCATCGGCCTGCCCTACGGTTGCCGCGACGGCGCCTGCGGCTCGTGCAAGTGCAAGCTGCTCGAAGGGCGCGTCATCCACGGGGCGCACCAGCACCGCGCGCTGTCGCTCGAAGAGGAGGAGCGCGGCCTCATCCTCACCTGCTGCGCCATGCCGCAGACCGACTGCGTGCTCGAAGCGCGCATGGTTCCCGGCGCCGGCGAGTACCCGGTGCTGAAGCTGCCCACGCGCGTGCTGGCGCTTCAGCGCGCGGCGCCCGACGTGATGATCGTCCGCCTGCAGCTGCCCGCGAACCAGAACCTGCGCTATCGCGCCGGGCAGTACGTCGAGTTCATCCTGCGCGATGGCGCCCGGCGCGCCTACAGCATGGCCAACGCGCCGGACAACCTGGGCAGCCCGCCGTCGATCGAGCTGCACCTGCGGCACATGCCGGGCGGCAAGTTCACCGACCATGTGTTCGCGGCGATGAAGGAAAGGGACATCCTGCGCATGGAAGGGCCCTTCGGCAGCTTCTTCCTGCGCGAGGACAGCGAGAGCGCCGACCGGCCGATGATCCTGCTGGCCAGCGGCACCGGCTTCGCGCCGGTGAAGGCGGTGATCGAGCACATGCGCCACCAGGGCATCGCGCGGCCCACCACGCTGTACTGGGGCGGCCGGCGCCCGCACGACCTGTACATGCACCGCTGGTGCGAACAGGCCGCCGCCGAGATGCCTAACCTCACTTATGTGCCGGTCGTCTCCGACGCGCTGCCCGAGGACGCCTGGGCGGGGCGCAGCGGTTTCGTGCACCGCGCCGTGATGCAGGACTGGCCCGACCT
Organism: Rubrivivax sp.; assembly: GCA_016790425.1. Taxonomy (GTDB): domain Bacteria; phylum Pseudomonadota; class Gammaproteobacteria; order Burkholderiales; family Burkholderiaceae_C; genus Rubrivivax. The sequence goes on along the minus strand of JAEUPF010000142.1, from coordinate 24,398 downwards.
CTCGGCGCACCAGGTCTACGCCTGCGGCGCGCCGGTCGTCATCGAGGCGTCGCGGCGCGACTTCGTCGCCCAGTGCAGGCTCGACCCGCAAGAGTTCTACGCCGACGAGTTCACGACCGAAGCCGACAAGCACGGTCCGTGAAATCCACTCGCATCCGTTCCCTGGAGCGCACCTTGCCTCTGCCTTCCCTCGCCGGTCGTCGCCTGGTTCTTTCGCGTGCGCTGTGCGGCGCGGTGCTCGGGCCGCTGCTGTCCGCCGCCGCCGGGGCGCAAGGCCGCACCGTGCGCCTCGTCGTGCCGTACCCGCCGGGCGGGCCGCTGGACATCGCCGCGCGCGCGCTGGCCGAGCGCGTCAAGGACAGCATCGGCACCGTCGTGGTCGAGAACCGCCCGGGCGCCGGCGGCAACCTCGGCGCCGATCTGGTCGCCAAGTCGCCGCCCGACGGCCAGACGCTGGTGATGGGCGCGGTGGCCACGCATGCGATCAACCCGTGGCTGTACAGCAGGATCCCGTACAGCCCGCTTGCCGACTTCACCCCGATCACGCTGGTGGCACAGGTGCCCAACGTGCTGGTGGTGAATGCCGATGCGGCGGCGCGCTTGAAGATCGCGAGCCTGCCGGAACTGGTGGAGTACGCGTGGCGCAACCCCGGGCGGCTGAACTACGGCTCCGGCGGCAACGGCAGCGCGGGCCACCTGGCCGGCGAGATGTTCAAGGCTCAGGCGAAGGTCTTCGCGGTCCACATCCCCTTCGCCGGCGGGCCGCCGGCGCAGCTCGCGCTCGTGAGCGGCCAGGTCGACTTCAACTTCGACAACCTCGCGGCGGCGGCGGCGAACATCCGCAGCGGCAAACTGAAGGCGTTGGCGGTGACGACGGCCAGGCGCGCGAGTGCCATGCCCGAGGTGCCCACCGTTGCCGAGGCCGGCGCCGGGTTCGGCCTGCGCCAGTTCGACATCTCCACCTGGTTCGGCCTCTTCGCGCCGGCGCGCCTGCCGCCCGAGCTGACGCAAAGCCTCAACAAGGCCTTCGTCGAGGCGCTCGGCTCGGCCGAATTCAAGGCCCGCATGGCCACACTGATGGCCGAGCCGGCACCGATGACGAGCGAGCAGTTCGCCGCCTTCGTGCGCAGCGAGCTGGCGAAGTACGAAGGCGTGGTGAAAGCGTCGGGCGCCCGCGCCGACTGAGCCCGCCCGGGAGCGCGCTTCCCCAGGCGACGAGGCCCGGCGGCGGCGCCCCGGGCCTCGTCGAGGGTGACGCGAGCGCGCGCCGAAATCAGAACCGGGGTGCCGGACCCTCGCCGTCCTTCTTCGGCTCGCAGCTCATGTCCATGCGCCCGAGCACTTCGCCCTCGGGGCCGACCATCTCGCCTTCGAGCTCGCCGGTCTGGCGGTCGATGGCCACACGCGTGGCGGCAAGCTTCTCGAACGGCGGGTACCACTTGAAGAGCGCCGTGCCCTTGAAGTCGAGGAAGACCTTGCCGCCGCGCTGCGGCATGTAGGTGGCGGTGTAGTGCGAGTTGGTCGCGACGTACTTCATGCGCTCGCCCATCGGCAGCACGTTGGAGCGCTGCACGAAGGCGGTCATGTTGTTGTCCCGCAGGGCCAGCGACAGGTGCGCGCCGTCGCTCTTGATCACGGGCACTGCGCGCAGCGTGGTGCGCAGTCGCGCGTTGGCGTCGGAGCGGTCGTCGCTCTTCTCGCCGCCCGTGTGGGCAGCCGACTCCTCGGCCTTGTCGGTGAGCCCGCGGTCGATGCCGCGCTTGATCGGCTCGCCGCCGGCCGACACCGTGCCCCTGCACTCGAGGTAGAGATGGAACATCTGCGCATGGGCCGGCGCGACCGCCGCGCCGAGCACCGCGCAGAACAGCCCGCCGAGGGCCGCCGTCCCGAGGCCGGACTTCATGCTCGCCTCCTGCTGCTCGGCCGACCGCCGCAGCTCACTTCTTGCCGCTGGCCTCGCGGCCGGCTTCGGTCTGGCCGCCTTGCACGCCCAGCCGGCCGCCGGTGCCCAGGCCGCCGCGCACCGTCTGCGCCTTGTAGTTGCGCAACGCCTTGACCATCTGGTTGTACGAGTCGGCGAACGCGGCAACCACGACCTTGCCGCGCGGCGTGTTGGAGTAGCCGCCGCCGGCGCCGGCCAGGCCGCCGGTGAAGGCCGAGCCGAAGAAGCCGAAGTCGAAGTTCTTGCCGCTGCCTTCGGCCGCCGAGATCTGCACGCCCGAGCGGATGTCCACCAGCAGCAAGGTGGTCGAAGCCTCGTTGACCCCGACGCTGCCGGCCACTGCACCGATGGCACCGGGCAGCAGGCCGGCCAGGCCACCGCCGCCGCGGCCGGTCTGACCCGAGAACTGGATCGACGGCCGCATCAGGTAATCGGCCGCCACCATCTGGCCGCCGCCCATGTTGCTGCCGGCGCGGCCTTCGTCGCCGCGGATCAGCTGCCGCTCGCGCTCCATCGCGCGCAGGCCGGCGCCGCGCTCGACGATCACGAAGCAGTTGCTCTGCTGGATCATCAGCCGCAGCACCGGGATCGTCGAGCCGAGCTGGTAGCTGCGCAGCTGGTGGTACCAGGGCGCGTTGACGTCTTCTTCCATCGCCAGCGTGCCCAGCGATTCGGTGCAGCTCTCCAGCTTGCTGTTGCTGCCGGCCGAGGTGCCCCCGCCGGCCGCACCGGTGACGGTGGTGTTGCCCCCGCCCATCGAAGGTGCCGTGGCGAGGCAGCCGGGCAGCATCGCCGCCGCTGCCAGCACCAGCCACGCGGGCCGCAGGCGCCAAGCCAGCGAGAGGGCGGATTGCTGATGTTCGTGCATGGTGACTCCTCGGGGATGACTGCCCGCCCCGGGGCGCCCGGAACGGATCGAGGGACTGTAAGGCGATTTGCCGCGGGCCGGGATCCCTCGGCCAGCGGAATGCGCCACGCTGCACGCCTGCACGCGCCTCGAACCGGCGCTGGCGCCGCGCTGCGGCCCCGCTCACTCGCCGAGGTAGGCCGCGCGCACCCGCGGGTCGGCGAGCAGTTCCTTCGCGGCGCCGCTCATCGTCACCTCGCCGGAGTCCATCACGTAGCCGCGATCGGCCAGCGCCAGCGCGCGGCTGGCATTCTGCTCCACGAGCAGCACGGTGGTGCCGCGGCGGTGGATGTCGTCGACGACCTCGAAGATCTTGTCGACCATGATCGGGCTCAGGCCCATGCTCGGCTCGTCGAGCAGCAGCACCTTGGGGTTGGCCATCAGGCCGCGGCCCATGGCCAGCATCTGCTGCTCGCCGCCGCTCATCGTGCCGGCGAGCTGCTGCGCACGCTCCTTCAGGCGCGGGAAGATCGCGAACACCTTGTCGATGTCGGCCTCGATGCCGGCCTTGTCGTTGCGCACGAAGGCGCCCATCTGCAGGTTCTCGATGATCGTCATGCGCGTGAACACGCCGCGCCCTTCGGGCACCATCGCCAGGCCCTGGCGCACGAGGTCCCAGGCGCCCTGGCCCTTGATCGGCCGGCCCATGAAGCGCAGGTCGCCCGCGGCCACCGGCTGGATGCCGGTGATGGCCTTCAGCGTCGTCGTCTTGCCGGCGCCGTTGGCGCCGATGAGGCTGACGAGCTCCCCTTCGCGAACCTCGAAGCTGACCCCCTTGACGGCCTGGATGCCGCCGTAGGCGACCTTCAGGCCGCTGACCTCGAGCAGGGTGTTTGCTGCCATCTCGCCTCGTGCTGTCGCTGCCGCCGCTTCAGTGGCGTCCGGCGCCGAGGTAGGCCTCGATCACCTTCTCGCTCTTCTGCACCTCGGCCGGCGTGCCTTCGGCGATCTGCTTGCCGTAATCGAGCACCGTGACGCGGTCGCACAGCCCCATCACCAGCTTCACGTCGTGCTCGATGAGCAGGATCGTGCGGCCGTCGTTGCGGATGCGGTCGATCAACTCGCGCAGCACCATCTTCTCGGTGGCGTTCATGCCGGCGGCCGGTTCGTCCAGCGCGATGAGCTTGGGGTCGGTGGCCAGGGCGCGCGCGATCTCCAGCCGCCGCTGGTCGCCGTAGCTGAGCGTGCGGGCGCGGTACTCGGCATAACGGCCGATGCCCACGTAGTCGAGCAGCTCCTGCGCGCGCGCCTTGATGCCCGCTTCCTCGGCCTTGAACGCGGCGGTGCGAAGGACCGCGCCGATCAGGCCCGACCTGGTGCGCACGTGGCGCCCGACCATCACGTTCTCCAGCGCCGTCATCTCGGGGAACAGGCGGATGTTCTGGAACGTGCGCGCGATGCCGCGTGCGGCCACCTCATGCACCGCGCTCGGCTCGTAGGGCGCGCCGCCGAGCTGGAAGGTGCCCGAATCGGGCGCGTAGAGGCCGGTGATGACATTGAAGAACGTCGTCTTGCCGGCGCCGTTGGGGCCGATCAGCCCGTAGACCTGCCCCGGCGCGATGGTGATGCCCACCTCGGAAAGCGCCTGCAGGCCGCCGAAGCGTTTCGAGACGCCGCGCACGTCGAGCACGGGCGTGGCGCTGCCGGTAGCCGCCGCGGCCATGCCTTCAGCTCCCCGCCTTGCCGGCGGGCGCCGGCGCCGCCTTGCCGTGCTCGGCCGAAGGCCACAGGCCGCGCGGCCTGAGCAGCATGATGGCGATCATCGCCGCGGCGATGAGCAACTGGCGCAGGATCGACGCATCGAGCCGCCCTTCGGTGGCCGCCTGCAGCGGCCCGGCCACGTAGCGCAGCACTTCGGGCAGCGCCGCCAGCAGCAGCGCGCCGATGACCACGCCGGGCAGGTGGCCCATGCCGCCGAGCACGACCATGGCCACGATCATCACGCTCTCCATGAGGCTGAACGACTCGGGCGAGACGAAGCCCTGGAAGGCGGCGAACATCGCCCCCGAGACGCCGCCGAACGTGGCGCCCATGCCGAACGCCAGCAGCTTCATGTTGCGCGTGTTGATGCCCATCGCCTTGGCGGCGATCTCGTCTTCGCGGATCGCCATCCAGGCGCGGCCGATGCGCGACAGTTCCAGCCGATGGCAGATGACGACGCTTCCCACCACCAGGGCCAGGAAGAGCCAGTAGTACATCGTCACCGACGCCACCTCGAAACCGGCGATCTCGAACGGCCGCCCGAGGGTGACGCCGAAGACCGTGAACGGGTCGATGCGATCGAGCCCGCGCGGGCCGTTGGTGATGTTCACCGGGTGCTCGAGGTTGTTCATGAACACGCGGATGATCTCGCCGAAGCCGAGCGTGACGATGGCCAGGTAGTCGCCGCGCAGCTTCAGCACCGGCAGCCCGAGCAGCACGCCGGCCAGCGCCGCCAGCCCCGCCCCGAGCGGGATGACGAGCAGGATCGGCGTGTGCATCCCGTTGGGGAACATCGCCGCGAAGCTCTCGAACGTCTCGCTCAGGTGCGGGCTGGCCAGCAACGCGTACATGTACGCGCCCACGGCGTAGAAGGCGACGAAGCCCAGGTCCAGCAGCCCGGCGTAGCCGACGACGATGTTGAGCCCCAGCGCCAGCAGCACGTACAGCAGCGCAATGGCCATGATGCGCACCCAGCCCTGGCCGATCTCCTGCACGAACAGCGGCAGCACCAGCAGCACCACCGCGGCGACGGCGAAGGCGACGAACTTGTTCTTCATGGTCGGTGCTCTTCAGGCCCGGTCGGCGACGCGCTCGCCCAGCAGGCCGGCCGGCCTGAGCGTGAGCACGACGATCAGCGCCGCGAACGCGAACACGTCGACGTACTGGCTGCCGAACACGCCGCCGGTCAGGTCGCCGAGGTAGCCTGCGCCCAGCGCCTCGATGAGGCCGAGCAGCACGCCGCCCACCACCGCACCGGCCAGGTTGCCGATGCCCCCCAGCACCGCCGCGGTGAACGCCTTCAGCCCGGGCAGGAAGCCCATCGCGTGCTGCACCACGCCGTAGTTCGCCGCCCACATGACGCCGGCCACCGCCGCCAGCACGGCGCCGAGGATGAACGTGGCCGAGATCACCATGTCCGGCTTGACGCCCATCAGCGCCGCCACGCGCGGGTTCTCCGCTGTCGCCCGCATCGCGCGGCCGAGCTTCGTGCGGTTCACCAGCCACATCAGGAGGGCCAGGATCGCCGTCGTCAGCCCGAGGATCAGGATCTGCGTGACGCTGATCACCGGCCCGCCGAGGTCGATGGGATCGTTGGGCAGCAGCGAGGGGTACGGCTTCGGGTTGGGCTTCCACATGATCATCGCGATCGTCTGCAGCAGCAGGCTCATGCCCATCGCCGTGATCAGCGGCGCCAGGCGCGGCGCGTTGCGCAGCGGCCGGTAGGCGAGCTTCTCGATCGTGAAGTTCAGCGCCGCGCAGACGACGATGGCGCACAAGAGCGCGAGCAGCAGCAGCAGCCAGCCCGGCAGCCCGGCGCCGGCCAGTGCGGTGATGACGGTCCAGCTCGTCAGCGCACCGACCATCAGCACCTCGCCATGCGCGAAGTTGATGAGGTTGATGATCCCGTAGACCATCGTGTAGCCCAGGGCCACCAGCGCATACATGCTGCCCAGCACAAGACCATTGATGATCTGCTGGAGGAAGATGTCCATGGGCGCGGTTCTCCTCGGGGCTGCGGCGGCTGCGTCGGGTTGTCGGTTGTCTTGTTCGGCGGCGGTGTCTCGCGGACGAGCCCTGTCGCCGGCAGCGCCATCAGCGGCTGTACGAGCGGGCTGCGATTCTAGGCAGCGGCCATGCCGCCCCGGGGGCGGGCTTCCCCGTGCACGCCGTGGCGCGCGGCCGGTGTAGCGCCTCAGGCTTCGCCGGCGCCCGGACCGCCGGAACCGCCGGAACCGCCGGAACCGCCGGAACCACCGGGCACGGCCGGCGCCCGGCGCGCCGCGCGGTTTGCTTCGCGCAGCTCGGCCAGCTTCTCGCCGATGCGCGCCTCCAGGCCGCGCGGCGTCGGCTCGTAGAACGTGAGGTCAGCCATGCCGTCGGGCAGGTAGCGTTCGCCGGCAGCGAAGGCACCCTGCTCGTCGTGCGCGTAGCGGTAGCCCTCGCCGTGGCCGAGCGACTTCATCAGCTTCGTGGGCGCGTTGCGCAACCGATCGGGAACCGGGCGCGAGCCCTCCTGCCTGACCTGCGCGCGCGCCGCGTTCCAGGCGCTGTAGACGGCGTTGCTCTTGGGCGCCACCGCGAGGTAGAGCACCGCTTCGGCCAGCGCCAGCTCGCCCTCGGGCGAGCCGAGGCGCTCGTAGACCTCGGCCGCGTCCAGCGCCAGGCGCAGCGCGCGCGGGTCGGCCAGACCGACGTCTTCCACCGCCATGCGCACGATGCGCCGCGCCAGGTAGCGCGGGTCGGCTCCGCCGTCGAGCATGCGCACGAGCCAGTACAGCGCCGCGTCGGGGTCGGAGCCGCGCACCGACTTGTGCAACGCCGAGATCGTGTCGTAGAAGAAGTCGCCGCCCTTGTCGTAGCGGCGGTGCATCTCGCCGAGCGTGCGTTCGAGCAGCGCTTCGCCGATCTCGGCCGCCTCTTGTCCGGCCGCCCCGGCGGCGACGTTCTCGTAGGCGTTGAGCAGCCGCCGCGCGTCGCCGTCGGCAAAGCCGAGCAGCCGCTCGGCCGCGGCCGCCGCCAGGGGTGGCGCACCCAACAGCGCCTGCGCGCGCACGAGCAGCTCGCGCAGCTCCTCGGTTTCGAGCGGCTTGAGCACGTGCACCGCGGCGCGCGACAGCAGCGCCGAGTTCACCTCGAACGACGGGTTCTCGGTGGTCGCGCCGATGAAGCTGAACAGGCCCGATTCGACGTGCGGCAGGAAGGCGTCCTGCTGCGCCTTGTTGAAGCGGTGCACTTCGTCGACGAAGACCACGGTCGAGCGCCCCTGCGCGCGCGCCACGCGCGCCTGCTCGACCGCTTCGCGGATCTCCTTGACGCCTGCCAGCACCGCCGACAGCACGATGAACCGCGCGCTGCTGCCGGCGGCCAGCAGGCGCGCCAGCGTCGTCTTGCCCACGCCCGGCGGGCCCCACAGGATCATCGAGGGCAGCCGTTGCGCCTGCGCCGCCAGCGCCAGCGGCCGGCCCGGGGCCAGCAGGTGCCGCTGGCCCACGACCTCGGCGAGCGTGCGCGGCCGCAGCCGCTCGGCCAGCGGCGCGCCGGGATCGGGCGCGGCGAGGGTGGCGCCGGCGGCAGCGCCTTCCTCGTGCTCGGGCAGCAGCGACGCCTGCGAACTCATGCCGGCATTCTCTCAGCGCCGCTGCGCGGCACGCACCGGCACGGACAATCCGGGGTCCACGCTGCCGGATGCTGTACAAGGCGCGCCGAGGAGAGAGAGAACTGATGCGACATCCCATTCGCGCCGCCGTCTGCGCCGCCCTTGCCGCCGCTTCCAGCGGCACCAGCCTGGCCGACCGGCCGCTGGTCACCGAGACCGCCGACGTCATCGACCGCGGTGCCTGCCAGGTCGAGGCGGCAGGCGGCCAGGCCCGCAGTTCGGGCGCGCCGCGCCTGCGCGAGTGGGACGTCATCGCCACCTGCGGCACCGCCTTCGACACCCAGCCGGCATTGCAGTACGGCCAGGGCCGCGTCGCCGGCAACAAGGAGGAGTCGCTGCGGCTGGGCGCCAAGACAACGCTGCTGGCTCCCGGCGACACGCGCGCCGGGTACGGCGTGGCCTACTCGGTGGGCGCGCTGAAGCTGCCGGGCCGTTCGTGGCAGCGCGACGACATCGCCATCGCCGCGCTCGTCACCGGCAACCTCGCGCGCCGCCTGCTGGGGCACGCCAACGTCGGCTGGACGCGCAGCCGCAATGCACGCCAGGACACGACGACCTGGTCGGTGGGCATGGAAACCGAGGGCGACCTCGTGCTGGCCGCCGACGCCTTCGGCGACGACCGCAGCCGGCCATGGCTCTCGGCCGGACTCGGCGCGAGCCTGGGCAAAGGGTTGTCGGTGAACGCGGCGGTGGCGCAGCAGTTCGAAACGCCGCGCGTGCGGCAGGTGTCGGTCGGCGCGAAGATCGAGTTCTGACGCGACGCCCACGCCTGCGTTGCGGGCACGCCGCCGCGCGGCCCGCGGCCCGCGGCAACTCGGCAGGCGCTACTGCTCCAGCACTTCGGCTCCCGCCGGCGCAACGAAGCGGAACTGCGCCGGTGCCGGCAAGGCGGCCGCGGTGCCACCGCCGGCCGCGCCGGCCCAGCCGTTGAACTGCAGCAGCGAGCGCTGGCCGAAGTTGTCGACGATCTCGACCGCGGCAAGCTCCCTGCCCCTGAAGGCCACGCGCAACGACTGGAAGGTGGCGCCTTCGCGCTGCTTCGGCGTCGCCTTCAGCCATTCGAGCCCGTCGCCAGTGCCGTCGTTGGCCAGCGCGAAGTCGGCATCGGGCGCCGCGCCGGCCAGCAGCGCCGCCGGCGTCTGCCCCAGCGCCTTGGCCAGCGGCCGCGACGACGCCTGGTTCAGGTCGGCGTCGTAGATCCACACCTTCTGGCCGTCGCACACGATCAACTGCTCGAACGGCTTGGCGTAGGCGAAGCGGAAGCGGTTCGGGCGCAGGAACGAGAAGGTGCCGCTGGAAACCTTGCGGCGCGCACCGTCGGGCGAGGTCACCGTCTGCGTGAACGGCGTCTCGCCGCCCTTCACCTCGCGCGCGAACTCGCGCAGACGCTGGACGGCGTCGGCGCGCGCGGCGCCGACAGCGAGCAGCAGCAGCGCGCCGAGCGTGCCCCCGAGGACCGCGCGCGCCACGGCGCGCCGCCGCGCCGGGCCCATCACTCGTCGCGCCGCGGCGCCAGGATCTCGCGGTTGCCGTTGCTCGTCATGGCCGATACGAGTCCGCTCTTCTCCATTTGTTCCAGCAAGCGCGCAGCGCGGTTGTAGCCGATGCGCAGGTGCCGCTGCACGAGCGAGATCGAAGCGCGCCGGTGCTGCAGCACGATGGCCACCGCCTGGTCGTAAATCGGGTCGCTCTCGCCGCCGGCGCCGTTCGCACCGCCGTTGGCGCCGCCACCTTCGCCTTCATCGCCTTCGAGCACGCCGCCTTCGAGAATGCCTTCGACGTAGTTCGGCTCGCCCTGCGTCTTCAGGTACTCGACGACGCGGTGCACCTCCTCGTCGCTGACGAAGGCGCCGTGCACGCGCACCGGCATGCCGCTGCCCGAGGGCAGGTAGAGCATGTCGCCCTGTCCGAGCAGCGCCTCGGCGCCCATCTGGTCGAGGATGGTGCGGCTGTCGATCTTGCTGGCCACCTGGAAGCTCAGGCGCGTGGGGATGTTGGCCTTGATGAGGCCGGTGATCACGTCCACGCTCGGCCGTTGCGTGGCCAGCACGAGGTGGATCCCCGCGGCGCGCGCCTTCTGCGCCAGGCGGGCGATCAGCTCCTCGATCTTCTTGCCGATCACCATCATCAGGTCGGCCAGCTCGTCGATGATGACCACCACCTGCGGCAGCCGCTCCAGCGGCTCGGGCGCCTCGGGCGTCAGGCTGAACGGGTTGCCCAGCGGCAGCCCGGCTTCCACCGCCTCGGCCACCTTGCGGTTGTAGCCCGACAGGTTGCGCACGCCCAGCTTGCTCATCAGCTTGTAGCGCCGCTCCATCTCGCCCACGCACCACGCCAGCGCGTTGGCGGCCTGCTTCATGTCGGTGACCACCGGTGCCAGCAGGTGCGGAATGCCCTCGTAGACGCTCATCTCGAGCATCTTCGGGTCGATGAGGATCAGGCGCACGTCGCGCGCCTCGGCCTTGTACAGCAGCGACAGGATCATCGCGTTGATGCCCACGCTCTTGCCGGCGCCGGTGGTGCCGGCGACCAGGCAGTGCGGCATCTTCGCGAGGTCCGCCACCACGGGATTGCCGACGATGTCCTTGCCCAGGCCGATCGTCAGCAGCGAGTGCGACGCGTTGTAGACCTCGCTGCCGAGGATCTCGGACAGGCGGATCGTCTGCCGGCGCGCGTTGGGCAACTCGAGCGCCATCGTCGTCTTGCCGGGGATCACCTCGACGACGCGGATGCTCACGAGCGACAGCGAGCGCGCCAGGTCCTTGGCCAGGTTCACCACCTGCGCGCCCTTGACGCCGGTGGCCGGCTCGATCTCGTAGCGGGTGATCACCGGCCCGGGCGTTGCGGCGACCACGTGCACCTCGACACCGAAGTCGGCCAGCTTCTTCTCGATGAGGCGCGAGGTCATCTCCAGCGACTCGGCAGTGACCGGCGCCTCGCGCCCCTGGCCCGAACCGGCCACCGCGTCGAGCAGGTCGACCTGCGGCAGCTTGTTGTCGCTGAGCTCGGCGAACAGCGGCTGCTGGCGCTCGCGCGCGACACGCTGCGAAGGGGGAACCGCCGGGGCCGGCGGCGCGATCACCAGCGGCGGCGCGACGTCGTCCTCGCGGCGGTGCACTTCGGCCATCTGCTCGCGCTCGCGCTCGCGGGCGGCCATCTCGCCCAGGCGCCGGTCCTCGGCCTGCTCGCGCTGGCCCTGCAGCCGCGCACGCAGCGCATCGAAGCGCCGCCCGATCGCCTCGGCCGCGCCGAGCCACGAGAAGCGCAACGCCATCGCCACGCCGGCCACGCCGAGCGCGATCCACAGCACGCCCGAGCCGGCGAAGCCGAGCCAACGCATCGACAGCGGCCCGAGTGCCCAGCCGAGCACGCCGCCGGCATGGCCGGGCAGATGGGCCTCGAAGCGATACAGGCGCGTCCACTCGAGCGCGCAGCTCGCCGCCAGCAGCAACGCCAGGCCCAGCCACAGGCGCCACTGCGGTGGCGAAGGCGGCGCGCCCGCTGCGGCTTCCCTGCGCAGCACACCCGCCAGGCCCGACAGCCATGCGCGCAACCCCACCGGCAGGAGCCACCAGGCCGAGAAGCCGAACAGGAAGTACGCCAGATCGGACACGCGCGCGCCGACCAGGCCGGCGCGGTTGCGCACCGCCTCGCCGGTGCCGGAGGTGGTGAAACCGGGGTCGGCCGCGTCGTGCGTGACCATCGCGAGCAGCAGCAGCAGCCAGGCAAGGCCGCCGATGAACAGCCACGCCTTGCGCCGCCAGGTCGCTGCCGGCCTGGCGCCGGCGCCGGCCGCCGCGGCTGCCATCGCAGCGCCTTCGCCGCGCAAGGAACCGAGGGGGAAGCTCATTCAGCCGCGGCGGGCCCGCGCCCGCCCTTCGCCCTAGTCGTTGCCAAGGCGCTCCTTGATGACCACCGAGCCGTTTTCCTGCGTCTCGATGACGCCGCGCTCCTCGAGGTCCTTCATCACCCGGCTGACCATCTCGCGCGAGGCGCCCACGACCTTGGCCATGTCCTGGCGGCTGACCTTGTGGCGGATGATCTTCACGCCTTCGGGCGTCTCCTCGGCCATGTCCAGCAGCGTGCGGGCGACGCGGCCGTAGACATCGAGCAGCGCCAGCGATTCGATCTGGCGGTCGGCGTTGCGCAGCCGCTTCACGAGGCCGCGCAGGATGCCGTAGCTGAGCGTGCTGTTCTCGGGCAGGCAGCGCGCGAAGTCGGCGCGCGCCAGCACCAGCATGTCGGTCTGCACCTCGGCGCGCACGGTGGCCGAGTGCGGCTCGTTGTCGATGAGGCTCATCTCGCCGACGTAGTCGCCCGATTCCAGCACGGCGAGGATGACCTCGCGGCCGCGCGTGTCCGAAGTCAGCACGCGGGCGCGGCCGTTGAGCAGGATGAACAGGGCATTGCTCTTGCGCCCCTGCTCGACCACGATCTCGCCGCGGCGGAAGCGCCGCTTCTGCACTGCGTCGGCGATCCCCTGCGCCTGGTCGGCCGTGAGCATCGAGAACAGCGGCACACGCCGGATCAGGTCCAGGTTCGACAACATCGACATCGACTCGCTCCTCGTCGTTGTGGCCCGGTTGCTCCCGCGTGCAGCCGCCGGTGACCCGACGACCCGTTGGACCAGGCGCGTTCTGCAAGAATGCCCCTATTGTGCCCATCGGCAGCGTCGAAGCCGCCGGCCGGGCGCCCCGCTGACCCCACGAACCTTCGTGCGTGGATTCCGCGCGACGCTTGCGGCGCGCCCGGCGCCACGCCACCACCTGCCAAGGCCTGCAGCGACACCATGTCCACCGCTCCCGCAAAGCACGCGCACGTGCTCATCCTCGGTTCCGGCCCGGCCGGCTACACGGCGGCGGTCTACGCGGCGCGCGCCAACCTGAAGCCGGTGCTGATCACCGGCATTGCCCAGGGCGGCCAGTTGATGACGACCACCGACGTCGACAACTGGCCGGCCGACGTGCAAGGCGTGCAGGGCCCCGACCTGATGCAGCGCTTCCAGCAGCACGCCGAGCGCTTCGCCACCGAGATCGTCTTCGACCACATCAACAGCGTCGAACTGGGACAGCGGCCGTTCAAGCTGCAAGGCGACTCGGGCGCCTACACCTGCGACGCGCTGATCGTGGCCACCGGCGCCAGCGCCAAGTACCTCGGCCTGCCGAGCGAGCAGGCCTTCATGGGCAAGGGCGTCAGCGGCTGTGCCACCTGCGACGGCTTCTTCTACAAGGGCGAGGAGGTGTGCGTTGTCGGCGGCGGCAACACCGCCGTCGAGGAGGCGCTTTACCTGGCCAACATCGCCACCCGCGTGCACCTCATCCACCGCCGCGACAAGTTCCGCGCCGAGCCGATCATGGTCGACAAGCTGATGGAGCGGGTGGCCGCGGGCAAGATCGTGCTGCACCTGTGGCACACGCTGGACGAGGTGCTCGGCGACGACTCCGGCGTCACCGGCGTGCGGCTGAAGTCGACGCAGTCGGGCGCGACCCAGGAACTGCCGCTCAAGGGCTGCTTCATCGCCATCGGCCACGAACCCAATACCGGCATGTTCAAGGGCCAGCTCGAGATGAAGGACGGCTACATCGTCACCCGGACCGGCCTGGCCGGCATGGCCACGATGACCAGCGTGCCCGGCGTCTTCGCCGCCGGTGACGTGCAGGACCACGTCTACCGGCAGGCCATCACCAGCGCCGGCACCGGCTGCATGGCGGCGCTGGACGCGCAGCGCTTCCTCGAGCAGGGCGTTTGAGGCCGCCGGCCGCGGCCCACGACGCCTTCGAGGCCGCCCGCGCGCCTGTGGCTATAATCGCGGGCTTTGCCGAGCCGGCAAACCCTCAACGCTTTCTTCTCAACTCCAAACACCGACGAGCACGCACATGGCCCGCGTCTGTCAAGTCACCGGCAAGCGCCCGATGGTCGGGCACAACGTCTCGCACGCCAACAACAAGACCAAGCGCCGCTTCCTGCCCAACCTGCAGTACCGCCGCTTCTGGCTCGAGACCGAGAACCGCTGGGTGCGGCTGCGCGTGAGCAACGCGGCGCTGCGCCTGATCGACAAGGTCGGGATCGACCAGGTCGTGGCCGACCTGCGCCAGCGCGGCGAGCTCTGACACAGCCGCGCCCCGCTTCGACGAACCCTGCCCCCAGGAGAACTGAACCATGGCCACCAAAGGCGGACGCGAGAAGATCAAGCTGGAGTCCTCGGCGGGCACCGGCCACTTCTACACCACGAGCAAGAACAAGAAGACCACGCCGGAGAAGCTCGAATTCCTGAAGTTCGACCCCAAGGCGCGCAAGCATGTGCTGTACAAGGAAGTGAAGCTGAAGTAGCCACCCGCCGCTCACGCTTCATGGCGTGAAGGGACGAAAACGAAGGGGCCCCGCGGGGCCCCTTGTTCATGGACCGGCCGCCGCAGCGGCCGGACCGCAACGGGATCAGCGCACGACAGCGATCTGGTCGCGCTTGCCGCCCTTGTACGTGTACAGGGTCAGCGCGCCGTTCTTGATGTCGCCCTTCTCGTCGAACGAGATGACGCCGGTCACGCCCTTGTAGCCGCTGGTCTTGGCCAGCACCGGCAGGTAGACCTTCGGGTCGGCCGACTTGGCCCGGACCATCGCGTCGACCATCACGTTGACGGCGTCGTAGACGTACGGGGCATAGATCTGCACGTCGACCCCGAACTTCGCCTTGTAGTCGGCGTAGAACTTGGTCATCGCGTCCTTCTGCGCGCCCTCGACCCCGCCGGCCTCGGCGCAGACCACCTGGCCGTCGGCCATGCTGCCTTGCGACAGCTCGGGCAGGTCGGCCGTGCAGATGCCGTCGCCGCCCATGAACTTGGCCTGGATGCCCAGTTGCTTCATCTGGCGCAGCATCGGGCCGGCCACGGCGTTCATGCCGCCGAAGAAGACGATGTCGGGCTTGCTCGCCTTCAGCTTGGTCAGGATGGCGGTGAAGTCGGTCGCCTTGTCGGTGGTGAATTCGCGGCCGATGATCTTGCCGCCCTTGCCCTTCACACCCTTCTCGAACTCGTCGGCCACGCCCTGGCCATAGGCGGTGCGATCGTCGATGACGGCGATGCTCTTGCCCTTGAGCTGCTCGACGGCGTAGCGGCCGAGCGTGCCGCCCAGGTGCACGTCGTCGGCGACGACGCGGAAGGTGGTCTTGTAGCCCTGGCGCGTGTACTTCGGGTTCGTCGCCGAAGGGCTGATCTGCGGGATGCCGGCGTCGCTGTAGATCTTCGAGGCCGGGATCGAGGTGCCGCTGTTGAGGTGGCCGACGACGCCGTTGACCTTGCTGTCCACCAGCTTCTGCGCTGCGGCGGTGCCCTGCTTCGGGTCGGCGCCGTCGTCCTCGGCCAGCAACTCGAACTTGGCCTTCTTGCCGCCGATCATCACGCCCTTGGCATTGAGCTGCTCGATGGCCATGCGGGCGCCGTTCTCGTTGTCCTTGCCCAGCTGCGCGATGCTGCCGCTGGTCGGGCCGACGTGGCCGATCTTGACGACGAGGTCCTGCGCGTACGCGGCACCGCCCAGCACGATGGCGGCAGCGCCGGCGACCAGTTTGAGCTTCAGTTGCATGTGGGAGTCCTCCGGTGGAAAGGTGTTGTCCTCGGACAAAACGGGGATTGACGAAAGGCGGCGACGATACTCGAAACGCCCGTTCCGCCCAACCGGGGTTAACGCCCGGCGAGCCGGGCACCCGCAAGGGGATGCCTTGGTTCGGCGCCGTAGGGCCGCAACGCCGCCGGCCGGCCGATGGTGGACAGGGCGCTCCCGGTGGCCGGGGGCCGCGCTCAGCCGCCGGGCGCGCCGAAGGGATGGTGGACGATCTCGAAGCCGGCGGCCTTGTAGCGCCGCCAGGCGGCGCGGCCGCGCTCGACCTCATCGGCGTCGGCACCGACCAGTTCGATGACGCGCACCTCGGCGGCCGCGCCGGGCGCCATCTCGCCACCGAGGTTCAGCACGACGTCGCGCGCGGCGACGCCTTCAGCCGGCGCGGGCGACCACGAAGCGGACAACCAGATCGGCGTGCGCCGCAGCGCTGCGGCGGCCGCGCCGGCCAGGCGCACATGCGGCAGGAACTCGCGCTCGGCGAAGGTCCACAGCAACCGGTCGAGCGCTTCCAGACGAGGTGGCGGCGCCAGGCACAGCGCGGTCAGGCCGCGCCCATGAGCCTTGCGCAGCAGCCGCGCCGCATAGCCGAGCGGATCGGGCAAGCCGGTGTGGAACTCGACGCGGGCGGCCATGCCTGACCGAGTGTCGCGCCGCCGCGCGCCGACTCAGCGGCCCTTCTTGCCGCGCCGGGGCGATGGCGAAGCCCCGGCGCCCGCGCCGGTCGGCGCCGCCTTCTGCTGCCCCAGGATCCACTGCGACAACAGCGCCACCGGGCGCCCCGTGGCGCCCTTGTTGTGGCCGCTGCGCCAGGCGGTGCCGGCCACGTCGAGGTGGGCCCAGCGCAGCTTGGCCGTGAAGCGCTTGAGGAACATCGCCGCGGTGATGGCGCCGCCGGCCCGCGGGCCGACGTTGGCCATGTCGGCGAAGTTGCTCTTCAGCGCCTCGTCGTACTCGTCGTCCAGCGGCATGCGCCAGGCGGGGTCCAGCGCCGCGTCGCCGGCCGCCTGCAGTTCGGCCGCCAGTGCATCGTCGGCGCTGAACAGGCCGCTGCGGTGGTGCCCGAGGGCGATCACGCAGGCCCCGGTGAGCGTGGCGATGTCGACCACCGCCTTCGGCGCCAGCCGCTCGGCGTAGGTCAGCGCATCGCACAGGATGAGGCGGCCTTCGGCGTCGGTGTTGAGGATCTCGATCGTCTGGCCCGACAGGCTCTTGACCACGTCGCCCGGCTTCACGGCGCGGCCGCTGGGCATGTTCTCGCAGGCCGGGATCAGGCCGACGACGTTCAGCGGCGCCTTGGCCTGCGCCACTGCGCGCAGCGTGCCGAGCACGCTGGCCGCGCCGCCCATGTCGAACTTCATCTCGTCCATCTCGGCGGCCGGCTTGATCGAGATGCCGCCGGTGTCGAACGTGATGCCCTTGCCGACGAGCACGAGCGGCGGCTCGCCCTTGGCGGCGCCGTTCCAGCGCGCGACGATGAACTTCGGCGGCTGCTCCGAGCCCTGCGCCACGGCGAGGAAGGCGCCCATGCCGAGCTTCTCGCAGTCCTTGCGGTCGAGCACCTCGACCTTCAGGCCGTGGCTCTTGCCCAGCTTCTCCGCCTGCTCGGCCAGGTAGGCCGGCGTGCAGTGGTTGGCCGGCCGGTTGGCGAGCTCGCGCGCCAGCGCCACGCCGGCGGCCACCGCTTCGCCGCCCGCCAGGCCCGCCGCCAGCGCCGCCTCTTCGGCCTTGCTGGCGCAGACGAGCGTCACGCGCGCCAGCTTCGAAGCTGCCGGCGCGCTCGGCTTGGTGGCACGGTAGACATAGGTCGCTTCGTGAACGGCCAGCACCAGCGCTTGCGCCGCAGCCGCATCGGGCGGTGCCGCAGCCCCTGCGATGGCCACTGCCAGGTGCTGCGTGCCGCCGCCCTTGAGCAGCGCCACCCCCGCCGCAACGGCCTTGCGCAGCGCCTTGGGGCTGGTGTCGGCCGCCCAGGCATAAGCGCTGCGCCGGGCCTTCACGCCGGCGACGCGGTGCGCGTAGAGCAGGCCCCCTGCCTTGAACGAGAAGTCGCCGGCGCTCGAGGCCTCGGCCAACGGTGCGGCGAGCGGGCCTTCCAGCGCCGCGGGCGCCTTGCTGCCGACGACGACGACGAGCAGCGCATCGGCATCGATGCCGGCAAGCCCTGCCTTGCCCGGCACCAGGGTATCGAAGTTCATAATTCCGTCGGGTTCGAACGAAGCGCGCGATGTTATTCGATTCATCTGTTCGCCAGGAGTTGTCGCGCACCTTCGGTGCGACGCTGGTGGTCATCCTCACCATCGTGCTGACGATGTTCCTCATCCGCACGATCGGCCAGGCCGCCAGCGGTGCCGTGGCCCCGCGCGACGTGGTGCTGCTGCTGGGCTACATCGCCCTGGGGCACCTGCCGACGATGCTGGCGCTGTCGCTGTTCGTCGCCGTGGTGCTGGCGCTCGGGCGCATGTACCGCGACAGCGAGATGAGCATCTGGTTTGCCGCCGGCGTCGGCCTGGCGCGCTTCGTCAAGCCGGTGCTGCGCACGGTGTGGCCGGTGCTCGTGGTGGCGGCGCTGCTGCTGCTGTTCGCCTGGCCCTGGGGCAACCGCAACGGGCTCGAGCTGCGCGAGCGCTACGAGCGCCGCTCCGACCTCTCGCGCGTCGCGCCGGGCGTGTTCCAGACCTCCAGCGACGGGCAGCGCGTCTTCTTCGTCGAGCGCGACAGCGGCGAAGGCAGCGACAGCGGCACCGCGCGCAACGTCTTCATCCTCAATCGCCAGGAGCACTCCGAGGCCGTCACCTCGGCGCGCCGCGGCCGCCTGGAGCCGCAAGGCGACGACCACTTCCTCGTGCTCGAGCGCGGCCAGCGCAACGAGGTCAATCGCGCCAACGGCGAACGCACGCTGTCCAGCTTCGACAGCTACCGCGTGCTGGCCAGCGAACGCGCCGTGCGCGACGCCGAGGCGCGCCCGCCGAAGGCCGTGGACACGGTCGACCTCATCCGGCAACCGACGGCGCGCAACCAGGGCGAACTGACCTGGCGCCTGGGCATGCTGCTGGGGGCGACGAACCTCGTGCTGCTGGGCATCGGGCTGGCGGCCACGAACCCGCGCCGCGCCAGCAACTGGAACCTGCTGTTCGCGCTGCTGGCCTTCGCCGTCTACTACAACGTGATCAACCTGTCGCAGGCCTGGGTGGCCGGCGGCCGGTTGTCGATGGGGGCGGCGCTGCTGACCATCCACGGTGGCGCCTTCGGCTTCGCGCTGGCGCTGCTGTGGTGGCGCGAGCATGCCGCGGTGGCGCATTGGCCCGGCCAGCGGCGCCACGCCGCGGCGGCGCGATGAACCGATGAACGACAGCGCGCGCATTTCGCGAGGCCGGCCGTGAAGACCGTGCGCCGGTTGCTCTACCGCGACATCGTCGCCTCGGTGGGCTTCGTCGCGCTGGCGTTCCTGGCGCTGTTCTATTTCATCGACTTCGTCGAGTCGCTCGGCGACGCCGGCACCAGGGGGCGCGCTGCGCTCGACGCCGCCTGGCAGGCTGCGCTCGAACTGCCCGGGCACCTGTACGAGCTGATGCCCATCGCGGTGCTGATCGGCACCATCTACTCGCTGGCGCGGCTGGCGCAGTCGTCGGAGTTCACCATCCTGCGCACCGGCGGTCTCGGCCCGGGCCGCGCGCTCGGGCTGCTGGCGCTGCTCGGCATCGCCTTCAGCGCGCTCGCTTTCGCCATCGGCGACTGGCTGGTGCCGCAGGCCGAGCGCGAGGCGGTGCTGTTCAAGGCGCGCATGAGCGGCGGCATGCGCGTGGGCAGCTCGGGCGCCTGGCTCAAGGAGCGGCGGCGCACGCCCGAGGGCGAGCACAGCTACTCCATCAACATCGCCGGCACCAGCGGCGGCGGCGGCCTGGCCGAGGTGCGCATCTTCGAGTTCGACGAGGACGGCCGCCTGGCGGTGCGCATCGAGGCGCGCGAAGGCCATGTCGGCGACGACGGCACCTGGACGCTGCGCGACGCCGAGGAGACGCGCTGGCCGCGCGCCCGCGCCCCCGGCCAACCGCCGGTGCAGGTGCGCAAGCTGGCCGAGCTGCACTGGGCCAGCACGCTGACGCCGGCCGTCGTGGCGGCCGCCGTGCTGCCGTTGCGCACGATGAGCACGCTGGAGCTGTGGCGCTACAGCCAGCACCTGTCGGTGCAGGAGCAGTCGGCGCAGCGCTACCAGATCCAGTTCTGGAAGAAGGCGCTGTACCCGATGGCCTGCCTGGTGATGGTCGCGCTGGCGCTGCCGTTCGCCTACATGCACGCGCGCGCCGGCAGCATCAGCCTGAAGGTGTTCGGCGGCATCATGCTCGGCATCGCGTTCGTGCTGCTGAACAACCTCGCCGGCCACATCGGCCTGCTCAACGGCTGGACGCCGTGGGCCGCGGCGGCGACGCCGGGCCTGCTCTTCCTGGCGATGTCGATGGCCGCGTTCGCGTGGCTCGTGCGCTACCGCTGATGGACGCCGCACCGGTGCAGCGGGGCCTGATCCTCTTCGCGCACGGCGCGCGCGACGCGGCCTGGGCAGCGCCGTTCGAGGCCGTTGCCGCGCTCGTGCGGCAACGCCAGCCGGCGTGGCAGGTGCGCCTGGCCTTCCTCGAACTGATGCGCCCCTCGCTCGGCGAAGCCGCGGCGGCGCTGGTGCACGGCGGCTGCACGCAGGTGACCGTGCGGCCGATGTTCCTCGGCACCGGCGGCCATGTGCGGCGCGACCTGCCGCCGATGCTGGACGAACTGCGCCGCGCCCACCCCGGCGTCGGGTTCGCGTTGCACGTGGCGATCGGCGAAGAGCCGGCCGTGCACGCCGCGATGGCCGAGGCGATGGCCGGGGCGATAGCGGAGGCGACGGCCGGCGCGATGGCCGGGGCGATGGCGCCAGCGGCGTTGCACCAGCCCGCAGCCGCAGGCGCCAGGGTCCCTGCAGCGACCGTACCCGCTGCACGCCCGAAGGAGCCGCGTTGAACCTGCAGCAGCTTCGCTTCGTGCAGGAGGCGGTCCGCCGCAACCTCAACCTCACCGAAACGGCGCGCGCGCTGCACACGTCGCAGCCCGGCGTCAGCAAGGCCATCCGCGAGCTGGAGCAGGAGCTCGGAGTCGATCTCTTCGTGCGCCACGGCAAGCGCCTCACGCGCATCACCGAGCCGGGGCAGGCGATGCTCGCCTCGGTGGAATCGATCCTGCGCGAGGTGGGCAACCTGAAGCGCATCGGCGACGAGTACGCCGGGCGCGAAGCGGGCACGCTGTCGATCGCCACCACGCACACGCAGGCGCGCTACTTCCTGCCCGGCCCCGTCACCGAGCTGCGCCGGCGCTACCCGCAGGTGCAGGTGGTGCTGCACCAGGGCGTGCCCGAGCAGGTGGCGAAGATGCTGCTCACCGAGGTGGCCGACATCGGCCTGGCCACCGAGGCGCTGGCCGCCCACGACGACCTCGTCACGCTGCCGTGCTACGAGTGGGAGCACGTGCTCGTCGTGCCGCGCGCGCACCCGCTGGCCGCCGAGAAGCGGCCGACGCTGGAGCAGCTCGCGGCGCAGACGCTGGTGCTGTACCACCCCACGGTCACCGGCCGCACGCGCATCGACCAGGCCTTCGCGCGCGCCAGGCTCTCGCCGCGCGTGGCGCTGGAGGCCATCGACTCCGACGTCATCAAGACCTACGTGCGCCTGGGCCTGGGCGTGGGCATCGTCGCGGCGCAGGCGATGCAGGAGGAGGCGCGCGCCAACGCCGCCGCCGCGGCGCCGGCCGACGACGACCTCGTCTCGGTGCCGCTGGGGCACCTGTTCGGCGCCAACGTCACGCGCGTGGCCTTCAAGCGCGGCGTGTACCTGCGCCACTTCGTGCTCGCCTTCGCCGAACTGCTGTCGCCGCGCCTGAACGCGGCGCTGCTGGCGCGGGCGCTGAAGGGCGACTTCGCCGCTGCCGGCGACGGCAGCGGCGCTGCCGCCGAGCCGGCGAGCGACTATCAACTCTGAGCCACCCTCACCTTCCCCCGCGCATTCCCCATGAGCACGCCCACGATCGACTCCCGCCTGCCCCACGTCGGCACCACCATCTTCACCGTCATGTCGGCGCTGGCGCAGGAACTCGGCGCCATCAACCTCGGCCAGGGCTTTCCCGACTTCGAAGGCGACCCGGCGCTCGTCGAGCACGTGGCGCAGGCGATGCGCGAGGGCCTGAACCAGTACCCGCCGATGGCCGGCGTACCGCAGCTGCGCGAGCGCATCGCCGCCAAGATCGAGGCGTTGTACGGCCGCCGCTACGACCCGGGCAGCGAGATCACCATCACCGCCGGCGCCACGCAGGCGATCATCACCGCCGTGTTGTGCGCGGTGCACCCGGGCGACGAGGTGGTCGTGCTCGAGCCGTGCTACGACAGCTATGCGCCGAGCATCGAGCTGGCCGGCGGGCGCATCGTGCGCGTGCCGCTCACGCCGCGCACCTTCCGGCCGGACTTCGCGCGCATCGCCGCGGCGCTGACGCCGCGCACGCGCATGCTGATCATCAACTCGCCGCACAACCCGAGCGCCACGGTATGGACGCGGGCCGAGATGGAGCAGCTCGCCGCGCTGCTGGCGCCCACCGACGTGCTGCTGGTCAGCGACGAGGTCTACGAGCACATGGTCTACGACGGCGCCGCGCACGTCAGCGCCGCAACGCTTCCGGCGCTGGCCGAGCGCGCCTTCGTCGTCTCCAGCTTCGGCAAGACCTACCACGTCACCGGCTGGAAGGTCGGCTACGTGGCGGCGCCGGCAGCGCTGACGGCCGAGTTCCGCAAGGTGCACCAGTTCAACGTCTTCACCGTCAACACGCCGGTGCAGCACGGCCTGGCGCGCTACATGGCCGATCCGCAGCCGCATCTGGAACTGCCCGCCTTCTACCAGCGCAAGCGCGACCTCTTCCGCTCGGGGCTGGAGCACACGCGCCTGGCGCCGCTGCCCAGCCAGGGCAGCTACTTCCAGGTCGTCGACTACGCGGGTGTCAGCGACCTCCCCGAAGGCGAGTTCTGCCAGTGGCTGACGCGCGAAGTGGGTGTGGCCGCGATCCCGCTGGCCGCCTTCTACGAGGGCGGGTTCGAGCAGAAGCTGGCGCGGCTTTGCTTCGCCAAGCGCGACGAGACGCTCGAGGCGGCGCTGCAGCGGCTGCGCAAGCTGTAGCGCCGGCGCCACCGCGGGTGCCCGGCGGCTAGGGCCGCCGCTGCCCCGGGCTCGTCGGGGGGTCGAGGTCGCCGAAGAGGCTCGGCCGGCCGCCGCCGTGGCCGCTGCCGCCACCGGTGCCGCTGCGCGTGACGTCGAAGTCCAGCGGCTTGGTCGGCCGTTCGCCTTCGTCGCGCAGCGGCGCGGCGTTGTCGCTCTCCAGGCCGAGGTAGGGCACCGGTGCGGTGGCGCCGAATTCCGTCGCAGCCTCGCCCATGGGCGGAAGCACGAAGTCGACGTTGCCTGCTTCGGCCGCCTTGCGGTCCAGCAGGTCGCGCGCCAGCGAGTACAGCAGCAGCACCTCGCGGTACGCCGGCAGATCGAACAGTTCGCCGCGCGACTTGCGGAACAGCAGCGCTTCCAGCTCGGCCATCGCGTCCAGCGGCCGCGGCCACACCTGCTGCAGGCGCGGCACGACGCCGGGGTAGTCGTCCAGCGAGCGGCCGGCGGCGAGGTCCGCGCCCCACTCCGGCGCGTAGGCGTTGAAGCGGTGGTTGAAGCGCGTGCGCGTGCGCTCGTAGGCCTCGCGGTCGCCGCGGCGGCGATAGATCTCCAGCAGCTTCAGGTACGGCAGCGGGCTGCCCCCGCCCGTGCTGCGCAGGTGTTCCATCAGCAGGTCGATGGCCGCCTCGTCCTGCCCGAGGACGACGAAGAACTCGGCCTGCTGCTCGAGGTCGATCAGCTCCTCGATCGTCACGTCGCGCGGCGCACCTTCGTCGTGGCCGCCGAGGCCGCGCAGGGCGGCGGCCTGGCCACCCTCGGCGCGACCTTGCGCAGCGGCCAGCGGCGCCGCTTCGGTCTGCGCGAGGTCGGAGGAGACCCACGGATCGACCGGCGCCACGGCAGGCGGCGGCCAGGCCGGCGTGCCGCGATGCCAGCGCGCGCCCGCCGGCGCGGCACCGACGGCCGGCACGGTAACGAACGAAGTGGTGGGGGCCGAGAGCTGCGTCGAGTCTTGTGCGGCCGGCGGCGGCGCCGACGCAGCGGTGCCCGCACCGGGGGCGCGCCAGTCGACGCGGCGCTCGCGTTGCAGCGCCGACAGGCGCCAGCCGAGCCAGCCCGCCAGCGCGCCCAACACCAGCACCGCGGCCGCCAGCGGCAGCATCCAGCGGCTCGTCTCCTCGCTGGCAGCCAGGCGCTGGCGCAGTTGATTCGATTGTTCCTGGCTCGTGCGTGCCTCGGAACGCAATTGCTCGATCGTGCGCTCGAGGCCGGCGATGCGCGCCGCCGCAGCGGACGCGGCGGCTTCGGCAGCGCGCGCCGCGCTGGCGGCCTGAGCCACCGCTTCCATCGCCTGCGCGATGGCTTCGGCCTGGGCCGGCTTCGGCGGCTCGGCCGTTTCCAGCCGCAGCC
>JAEUPF010000111.1 GCA_016790425.1 Rubrivivax sp. | reverse complement strand
AGCATGCGCGCCTTGCTCTTGCCGAAGCTGAAGGCGCCGCCCTTGCCGCCGCCCTGCATCTGGCGCATGAAGTAGATCCACACGCCGATCAGCAAGAGCATCGGCCCCCAGCTGATGAGGATGCTCATCAGGATGGAGGGCTCCTCGCGGGCGCGGACGTCGACCTTGACGCCGGTGTTGATGAGGTCGCCGACCAGGCCGCGATCGAGATACGTCGCGGTGCTGCGGATGCGCTTGTCTTCGTTGGTGACGGCGATGATCTCGGTACCGCCGCCCGGGCTTTCCTGCAACGTGACCTGCTTGATGCGCTTGTTGCGCACTTCCTCCAGGAAGTCGGAGTAGGCGACGTGGTTACCGGTCGTGGCACCGCGGTCGAACTGCTTGAACACGGTGAACAGCACGAGGGCGATCACCAGCCAGACAGCGACCTTGGAGAACCATTGGTTGTTCAATGCGGCTCCTTCACGGCGCCAAGCCGTGCGGTTTCACCCCTCCTTGGCATCGACCCCGGCGGGCAGCCAGGGGGAGGAGCTTCGAGGCTCCATGTGGGGCCGATTCTAGGTCACGCAAGGTGCAGCACGCTGGCAACCAAGCGTTCGATCCGAGGGGCGATTGCCTGCCAAATACGTGACGATCAATGTCGCCACGGGTGCGGGCTGCTCTCTTGCCGATCCGTCACCCCGCGCCGACGGCAGGCACAACCTTCAGACCGAGCCCGACGAGGAAGGTTTCCGCCGACTTGTCGCGCGAGGCCTTCGGCTTGATCGCCTTGACGACCCGGAAGCGCTCCTTGAACAGCTTCACCTGCTGGCTGTAGCCGCTGCCGTGGAAGGTCTTGGCCACCAGCGCGCCTTGCGGCTTCAGGTGCGCGCAGGCGAACTCGACGGCCAGCTCGACAAGGTGGGCGATGCGCGCCGCGTCCGACGACTCGATGCCAGACAGGTTCGGCGCCATGTCCGACAGCACCACGTCCACCGGCCGCCCGGCCAGCTCGTCGTGCAAGCGCCCCAGCACCTCGTCCTCGCGGAAGTCGCCCTGGATGAAGGTGACGCCCTCGATCGGCTCGAACTCGAGCAGGTCCAGCGCGATCAGCGTGCCGGGCAGCGCACCGGCCGCGGCGCCTGCGGGTGCGAAGCGGCGGCGAACGACCTGGCTCCAGGCGCCGGGCACGGCGCCCAGATCCACCACCACCTGTCCGGGCTCGAGCAGGCCGCCGAGCGCCTGGTCGATCTCGATCAGCTTGTAGGCGGCGCGGGCCCGGTAGCCCTCCTCGCGTGCGCGGCGAACGTAGGGGTCGGTGACGTGGTCGTGCAGCCAGGCCCGGTTGACCTTCTTGCTCTTCGTCTGGACCTTCATGGGCGTGCGCCACCTCGCGTCGATAATAGGCTGATGCCCGCCCTCGCCCTGAGCGCCACCGAGCGCCGCCAGCATCGCGCCGATGCGCACCACCTCGACCCCGTGGTGATGGTGGGCAACGAGGGCTTGACCGATGCCGTCGTGAAGGCGGTCGACGCAGCGCTGGCCGCGCACGGCCTGGTCAAGGTGCGCGTCAACGCCTCCGATCGCGAAGCGCGCGAGACGATGTTCGGCGAACTCGCCGGCCGGCTCGCCGCGGCCCCCGTGCAGCACATCGGCAAGCTGCTCGTGCTGTGGCGGCCGCTGCCGCCCAAGCCGAAGGCCGCCCGCGAAGACCGCGGCGCCGGCCCGCGCACGGTGAAGCTGGTGTCGTTCTCCAAGAGCGGCAACCACCGCGCCACGGTGCGCAAGGTGAAGGTGTTCGGCAACGAGCGCGTCACCGCCGGGGGCAAGATCAAGCGCGCCAAGGCGCGCGCGGCGAGCATCAAGAAGAAGCCGGCCTGACGGCCGCGCCGGCGGCGCCCGCCGCGTTGCGCCAGGCCAGCGCCGCCACCAGCAGCACCTTGACGACGAAGCAGGCGGTGCTCGCGGCGTGCAGCTGGCCGAAGCTGAACGCGCCCTGGCCGGCGCGTGCCGCCGGCAGCAACGGCTGGATGGCGAAGTAGCCGAGCACGGTGCAGAAGATCGCCCCCAGCGCCAGCACCATGCCGGTGCTGAAGAGGGAGGCGTTGCCGTTGCCTCTGCCCGTACCCTGGCCCGAGAAAACCGCCGTTGCGGCCAGCCGTGCCGCGCGCCGCTCGAGCAGCAGCACGACGATGCCGATCGCCACGCTGGCGTAGGCCTCCTGCGACAGCACGCGCGCCACGACGCGGCCGGCGTCGGCCACGGCCAGCGTGGCAAACGGCGCCGGCGTCGCGATGGCACCGATGCACACCAGCGCGCCGGCCCACAAGGCCGGCAGCAGCCGGTGCCAGCGGTCTGCCGCCTTCGTGGTCGCCATCAGCGGGTGGTGCGTCGCAGGGGCTGGCCCGCACTCAGAGGTAGCGAACCTCGACGATCTCCCAGACCTTGAGCCCGCCGGGCGCCTGCACCTCGGCCACGTCGCCCGCTTCCTTGCCGATGAGCGCGCGCGCGATCGGGCTGGAGATCGAGACGAGCCCGAGCTTGAGGTCAGCCTCGTCGTCGCCGACGATCTGGTAGGTGGCCTTGGCGCCGCTGTCTTCCTCCTCGAGGTCGACGGTGGCGCCGAACACCACCTTGCCGCCGGCGTCCACCTCGGCCGGGTCGATGACCTTGGCGCCGGCGAGCTTGTTCTCGAGCTCCTTGATGCGGCCCTCGATGAAGCCTTGCTTGTCCTTGGCCGCGTCGTACTCGGCGTTCTCCGACAGGTCGCCTTGCGCACGCGCTTCGGCGATGGCCTGGATCACGGCGTGCCGTTCCACCGTCTTCAGCCGGTGCAGTTCGGCCTTGAGCTTGTCGGCGCCGCGGCGCGTGAGAGGAATCGTGGACATGATCGGCAGGGAAGTCTGGGGGTCGGGGCCGCGGCGAAGGTCCGCGGGAGGGGCAGGCAAAGGCGCGCGCGACGTGCGGGCGGCAGACAAAGCGAAGCCGCCGCAGCGCCCCCCGGTGGAACGGACGGCAGGGCTGCGGCGGGACGACGCGGCGAGTCTAGTTCAGTTCGGCGTGAAGTTCCTGCAACGACACCACCGCGAGCTTGCTGCCGGCGTCCTGCTGGTGCTTGATCGCCTCGGTGGCCGCTTCGCTGCCGGCCAGCGTCGTGTAGTAGGTGATGCGGTTGGCCAGCGACACGGTGCGGATGTGGCGCGTGTCGGCGATCGCCTGGCGTGTCTCGTCCACCGTGGTGTAGACGAGCTGGATCTCGCCGGCCTTCACCATGTCGCCGATGTGCGGCCGGCCTTCCTTCACCTTGTTCACGATGCGAACCGGCACGCCGGCCGCCGCGATGGCTGCTGCCGTGCCGCGCGTGGCGACGACCTGGTAGCCCATCGCCGCCATGTCGCGCGCCACCGCCACTGCGCGCGCCTTGTCGCTGTTCTTCACCGTGATGACGACTGCGCCCTTCTCCGGCAGCCGCGAGCCGGCGCCGAGCTGGCTCTTCAGCATGGCTTCGCCGAAGGTGCGGCCCACGCCCATCACCTCGCCGGTGGAGCGCATCTCGGGGCCCAGCACCGGGTCGACGCCGGGGAACTTGTTGAACGGGAACACCGCCTCCTTGACGCTGAAGTAAGGCGGCACGATCTCGCGCGGCGTGCGGCCCTTCGCGTCCGGCTGCTCGGCGAGCCCGCGCCCGGCCATGCAGCGCGCCGCGATCTTGGCCAGCGGCTGCCCGGTGGCCTTGCTGACGTAGGGCACGGTGCGGCTGGCGCGCGGGTTCACCTCGAGCACGTAGACGACCGCCGCCTCCCCTTCACCCTGGATGGCGAACTGCACGTTCATCAGCCCGACCACCTTCAGCGCCCGCGCCATCAGCGCCGCCTGGCGGCGCATCTCGTCCTGCAGCCTGGCCGGCAGCGTGTACGGCGGCAGCGAGCAGGCCGAGTCGCCGCTGTGGATGCCGGCGGCCTCCACGTGTTCCATGATGCCGCCGATGATGACTTCGCTGCCGTCGCACAGGCAGTCGACGTCGACCTCGATCGCATCGTCGAGGAAGCGGTCCAGCAGCACCGGGCTCTTCTCGCTGACCCGCACCGCCTCGCGCATGTAGCGCTCCAGGTCCTTGTCGCCGTGCACGATCTCCATCGCGAGGCCGCCTAGCACGTAGCTCGGTCGCACCACCAGCGGGTAGCCGATCTCCTGCGCCAGCGCCATCGCCTGCTCCTCGGTGCGCGCGGTGCGGTTGGGCGGCTGCTTCAGGCCGAGCTGGTGCAGCAGCTGCTGGAAGCGCTCGCGGTCTTCGGCGATGTCGATGCTGTCGGGCGTGGTGCCGATGATCGGCACGCCGGCACGTTCGAGGTCCAGCGCCAGCTTCAGCGGCGTCTGCCCGCCGTACTGCACGATGACGCCGGCCGGCCTCTCCTTGTCGACGATCTCGAGCACGTCCTCGAGCGTCACCGGCTCGAAGTAGAGACGGTCGGAGGTGTCGTAGTCGGTGGAGACAGTCTCCGGGTTGCAGTTGACCATGATGGTCTCGAACCCGTCTTCGCGCATCGCCAGCGCGGCGTGCACGCAGCAGTAGTCGAACTCGATGCCCTGGCCGATGCGGTTGGGGCCGCCGCCCAGCACCATGATCTTGCGCCGCGAGGTCGGCTCGGCCTCGCACTCGTCGTCGTAGGTGCTGTACATGTACGCCGTCTGCGTGGCGAACTCGGCGGCGCAGGTGTCCACCCGCTTGTAGACGGGGCGCACGCCCAGCGCCTGCCGCGCCGCGCGCACTTCGTGCTGGTTGGTGCCGAGCAGCTTCGCGAGCCGGCGGTCGGAGAACCCCTTCGCCTTCAGCCAGCGCAGGTCGGCAGCGTCGAGCGTCGCCAGGCTGCGCCCGCCCAGGCGCTGCTCGGTGGCCACGAGGTCTTGCAGCTGGGCCAGGAACCACGGGTCGATCGCCGTCTCCTGGAACACCTCCTGCAGCGTCATGCCGATGCGGAACGCGTCGGCCACGTACAGCAGCCGCTCGGGGCCGGCGTTGCCGATCTCGTCGACGATCTCGTCGCGCTCGCCGCTGCGCTCCGAGAGGCCGTCGATGCCGGTCTCCAGCCCGCGCAGCGCCTTCTGCAGGCTCTCCTGGAAGGTGCGGCCGATGGCCATCACCTCGCCCACGCTCTTCATCTGCGTCGTCAGGTGCGGGTCGGCGGCGGGGAACTTCTCGAACGCGAAGCGCGGCACCTTGGTGACGACGTAGTCGATGCTCGGCTCGAAGCTGGCCGGCGTGGCGCCGCCGGTGATGTCGTTGCGCAGTTCGTCGAGCGTGTAGCCGACGGCCAGCTTGGCGGCCACCTTGGCGATCGGGAAGCCGGTGGCCTTGGACGCCAGCGCCGAGCTGCGGCTGACGCGCGGGTTCATCTCGATGACGATCATCCGCCCCGTCCTGGGGTCGACGGCGAACTGCACGTTGCTGCCGCCGGTGTCGACGCCGATCTCGCGCAGGATGGCGATCGAGGCGTTGCGCATCAGCTGGTATTCGCGGTCGGTCAGCGTCTGCGCCGGCGCCACGGTGATCGAGTCGCCGGTGTGGATGCCCATCGGGTCGAGGTTCTCGATCGAGCAGACGATGATGCAGTTGTCCGCGCGGTCGCGGACCACCTCCATCTCGAACTCCTTCCAGCCGATCAGGCTCTCCTCGATGAGCAGCTCGTTGGTGGGGCTGAGGTCGAGGCCGCGCTTGCAGATCTCCTCGAATTCCTCGGGGTTGTAGGCGATGCCGCCGCCGGTGCCGCCGAGCGTGAAGCTCGGGCGGATGACGGCCGGAAAGCCGGTGCCGCCGGTGAGCGAGGCGATGCGCTCGCGCACCGCCTGCGCTTCCTCCCACGAGTGCGCGATGCCGCTCTTGGCCGAGTCGAGGCCGATCGAGGTCATCGCGTCCTTGAACTTCAGGCGGTCCTCGGCCTTCTCGATGGCGCGCTCGTTGGCGCCGATCATCTCGACGCCATGGCGCGCCAGCACGCCGTGCCGGTGCAGGTCGAGCGCGCAGTTCAGTGCCGTCTGCCCGCCCATCGTCGGCAGCAGCGCCATGCGGCCCGAGCGCGGGCGCTCCTTCTCGATGATCCGCTCGACGACCTGCCAGGTGATCGGCTCGACGTAGGTGACGTCGGCCATCTCCGGGTCGGTCATGATCGTCGCCGGATTGCTGTTGACCAGGACGACGCGGTAGCCCTCCTCGCGCAGGGCCTTGCAGGCCTGGGCGCCGGAGTAGTCGAACTCGCACGCCTGGCCGATGACGATCGGGCCGGCGCCGATGATGAGGACGGTGTCGATGTCGGTGCGCTTGCCCATGTTCAGCGCTCCGACATCAGGGTCGCGAAGCGGTCGAAGAGGTAGCCGATGTCGTGCGGCCCGGGGCTCGCCTCCGGGTGGCCCTGGAAGCAGAAGGCCGGCCGGTCGGTGCGCGCCAGACCCTGCAGCGTGCCGTCGAACAGGCTGACGTGGGTGGCGCGCAGGTTCGCGCCCAGCGTCTTCTCGTCGACCGCGAAGCCGTGGTTCTGGCTGGTGATGCTGACGCGGCCGCTGTCGAGGTCCTTCACCGGGTGGTTGGCGCCGTGGTGGCCGAACTTCATCTTGAAGGTGCGCGCACCCGAGGCGAGCGCGAGGATCTGGTGCCCGAGGCAGATGCCGAAGGTCGGGATGCCGGCGCCGACGAGTTGGCGCGTGGCCTCGATCGCGTAGCCGCACGGCTCGGGGTCGCCTGGGCCGTTGCTGAGGAAGAGGCCGTCGGGCTCGAGCCTCAGCACTTCGGCAGCCGGCGTCTTCGCCGGCACCACGGTGACATGGCAGCCGCGGCTGGCCAGCAGGCGCAGGATGTTGCGCTTGACGCCGAAGTCGTAGGCGACGACGCGGTGCTTGGGCTGCACGAGGCGGCCGAAGCCGCGGCCGAGCTGCCAGTCGGTCTCGGTCCACTCGTACGGTTCGGTGACGCTGACCACCTGCGCCAGGTCCAGCCCCGCCATCGACGGCGCCGCCTTGGCCATCGCCACCGCTTCGGCGATGTGCTGCTGGCCGATCGCCGTGCCGGCGGGGTAGGCGACGATGCAGCCGTTCTGCGCCCCGCGGGTGCGCAGCGCCCGCGTCAGTGCACGCGTGTCGATGCCGGCGATGGCCACCGTCCCTTCGCGCTCGAGGTACGCCGACAGCGTCGCCGTGGCGCGGAAGTTCGAATCGCGCAGCGGCAGGTCCTTGATCACGAGCCCGGCCGCCTGCACGCGCACCGACTCGGCGTCTTCGGCGTTGACGCCGGTGTTGCCGATGTGCGGGTAGGTCAGCGTGACGATCTGCCGGCAGTAGCTCGGGTCGGTGAGGATCTCCTGGTAGCCGGTGAGCGCGGTGTTGAAGACGACCTCACCCACCGTGGAAGCGGGCGCCGCGACGGCGCTGCCCGGCGCGCCGATGGACACGCCGATGAAGTGCGTGCCGTCGGCCAGCGCCAGCAGCGCCGGCGGCAGGTTCGGGCGCAAGCCGGGCGTGGGCTGCGAGGGGGCGGGAGGGGCGCTCGGCAAAGAAGACACTCCGGGGGTTGAAGCGCTCTCGCCGCCACCGCGCCGGCAGCCGCGCGTCGCGATCGCGCGGCTGTTGGGAGGTGGTTCCGAGGGGATCCCGGGGCCGGATGTGCTGTGAGCGCTGCGTGGGGCAGACAAACCGGCGAAGTATACCGGCCGCCTCGAAGTCACTCGGGGCGCATAGGGCTTCGCAAGGGGCTGCCGCGGCCTCCCGCGCCGGCCTTCGAGCGGGGCCGCGAGCCCGGCCGGCGACCGGTGGGGCGCCACCCGTAGACTCGCCGCCCATGACGACCTCCGCGACGAGCCGCCCGCCGGCCGGTGGGCGCGCGCCGCCGCAGTGGGCTTCCGCCCCGGTGTGGGCTGCCGTGCTGGCCGCTGCCGCCTTCGTCTCGATGGACGCGACGATCAAGGGCCTCGCGCCGCGCTACGGCGCCGTGCAGTTGTCGTTCTTCCGCTTCGCCAGCGGCGCGGCCTTCGCGCTCGTCGTCTGGGCGCTGTGGCGCAGCCCCATGCCCGCCGCCGCGCACTGGCGCATGCACCTCGCGCGCAGCGCCTTGCTGCTGGTGACGCTGGGCCTGTATTTCCACGCCCTTTCCCTGCTGGCCCTGGCGCAGGCGGTGGCGATGGGCTACACGGCGCCGATCTTCATCGCGCTGCTGGCGATGCTGCTGCTGCGCGAGCGGCCGACGCGCTGGATCTGGGTGGCGCTGGTGCTGGGGCTGGCCGGCGTGGCGGTGGCCATGTGGCCCGAGCTGCAGCAAAGCGGCCGGCCGCGGCTGGCCGGGCTCCTGTGCGCCGGCGCGTCGGCGATCACCTTCGCCTTCGTCATGGTGCTCACCCGGCGGCAGGCGCAGCACGACGCCATTCCCACCTTCCTGCTGCTGCAAAGCCTGTTGCCGACGGCGATGCTGGGCTCGGCGGCGTTGGCGCTGCTGGCGCTCTCGACACTGCCGGCGGCTGCACCGTGGCCGCTGTGGCAGCCGGTGGCGCTGTCCGACCTGCCAGCGATCGCCGCCGTCGGCGCCTTCGCCACGGTGGGGCTGGCGGCGATCACCTGGGCGCTCAGGCACATGGAAGCCAGCCGCCTGGCGCCGGTGGAGTACACGGGGTTCCTTTGGGCGGCGCTGATCGGCTACTTCGCCTTCGGCGAGGTGCCCTCGCTGCACACCGCCGCCTCGGCGGTGCTGATCGCCCTCGGCTGCCTGCTGCTGCTCAGGCGCGGCGGCTAGGCGCTCGGGCCGCTCAGGCGGCCGGCTTCGCTGCCGGCACGACAGCGGCAATGCCAGCGCGCGCCACCTGTGCGTCCTCCGACGACTTGACGCCGCTCACGCCCACGGCACCCAGGCATTGCCCTTCGTGGACGATCGGCACGCCGCCTTCGAGCATGCCCTGCAGGGCGGGCGCGCTGAGGAACGCGGCGCGACCCTGGTTGATCATGTCCTCGTAGGCCTTGCTTTCGCGCCTTCCGACCGCCGCGGTGCGCGCCTTCGCCGGCGCGATATCGGCCGAGATCGGCGGCGCGCCGTCCAGCCGCTGCAGCCACAGCAGGTGGCCGCCGTCGTCGACGATGGCGATCGACACCGCGAAGCCGTGTTGCGTGGCGTTCGCTTCGGCCGCCGCAGCGATGCGGCGGCAGTCCTCGAGGGTGAGCATGGGCTTGGTCTTCATGGCCGGCGACGATAGCAGCGAGCCCGCCGATGTCGCCACGTCGGGCAGGGTTGAATGTGGCGGGCCGTGCCACGCAGGGCCGCCCTCTAGAATCACCGCCATGCCGTCCCGCCGGGACCGGCCTTACGTCATCGTCCCTCGAGGAGGTGTCATGAACCAAAGTCTGCAATCGACGACCCCCTACGCCCAAGGCGGGGCGGCCGCGAGCGCGGCCGAACGCAACCGCGTCCTGCGCAACACCTACTGGCTGCTGGCGCTGTCGATGGTGCCCACGGTGCTGGGCGCCTGGCTGGGCGTCGCCACCGGCATCACCGCGGCGATGGGGCCGGGGTTGAGCCTCATCGTGTTCCTGGCCGGCGCGTTCGGCTTCATGTTCGCGATCGAGAAGACGAAGAACTCCGGCGCCGGCGTGCCGGTGCTGCTGGGCTTCACCTTCTTCATGGGCCTGATGCTGTCGCGGCTGGTGGCCGTGGTGCTCGGCATGGGCAACGGCACCGGCCTGGTGATGACGGCCTTCGCCGGCACCGCGCTCGTCTTCTTCGGCATGGCCACGCTTTCCAGCATCGTCAAGCGCGACCTGTCGGGCATGGCCAAGTTCATGATCATCGGCGCCATGCTGATCTTCGTGGCCGCCATCGCCAACGTGTTCCTGCAAAGCAGCGCGCTGATGATCACCATCGCGCTGGTGGCCATCGCCGTGTTCTCGTTCTTCATCCTCTACGACCTGAAGCGCGTCGCCGACGGCGAGGAGACCAACTACATCAGCGCCACGCTGGGCGTGTACCTGAGCCTGTACAACGTCTTCCAGAGCCTGCTGGCGCTGCTGGGCATCGGCAGCAGCGACTGAGTCGCGAAGCGGCGGCCGGGAGCACCCGGTCGCCCGATCCCACGATACGGGGCCCGCGGGGCCCCGTTTTCATGTCACGACCCGTGCGGGCCTTCGCTGCGCGCGGCCCGGCGCGACCAGCGGCTACCATCGCGCGCTGCGGTCCGAGGCAGACGGGGTGGAGGGCAATGAAGCGCGTTCCGGTGGCTCTGGAGGAAGGCATCGCCGTGGCCTGCATGGCGCTGCTGGTGCTGATCACGCTGGGCAACGTGCTCACGCGCTACCTCACCGACGAGTCGTTCGCCTGGACCGAGGAGATCTCGATCTTCCTCATGGTGGTGATGACGCTGGCCGGCGCCGCCGCCGCTGCCGCGCGCGACGGGCACATCCGCATCGAGTACTTCTACGAGCGCGGCAGCGCCGCCCGGCAGCACTCGCTGCGCATCGTCGCCGGGTGCGCGATGGGGCTGCTCTTCCTGGTGCTGGCGGTCTTGTTCACGCGCATGGTCGCCGACGAGTTCCGCTACGGCGAATCGTCGATGGGCCTGAACATCCCGCGCTGGTGGTTCACGGCGCTGTCGCCGCCGCTGTGCCTGCTGGTGGCGCTGCGTTCGTTCGGAGTGGCCTGGCGGGCGGCGCGCGACGAAGGCGACGGCGGCGGCGACGCCGGCGGGCGCGACGAAGGTTCGCGCGCACAGGAACCGCGCGAAGCGGCCCGCGGGTGATCGGCTTCACGCTCTTCGCGCTCTTCGTGGCGCTGATGCTGGCGGGCGTGCCCATCGGCGCGGCGCTCGGCTGGGGCGGCATCGTCGCCATCGCACTGGCCAACGCCGACACGCAGTGGTGGGGGCTGCTCGCGGCCTCGCAGAACATGCAGGCCGGCATCGCCAAGTACCCGCTGCTGGCGCTGCCGATGTTCGTGCTCGTGGGCTCGGTGTTCGACCGCTCGGGCGTGGCGCAACGGCTGGTGGACTTCGCCATCGCCTGCGTCGGCCGCGGCAGCGGCATGCTGCCGCTGGTGGCGATCACGGTGGCCATGGTCCTGGGCGGCATCTCCGGCTCCGGCCCGGCCAACGCCGCTGCGGTGGGCGGCGTGATGATCGCTGCGATGTCGCGCGCCGGCTACCCGCCGGCCTTCTCGGCCAGCGTCGTCGGCGCCGCGGCGGCCACCGACATCCTGATCCCGCCTTCGATCGCCTTCATCGTCTACAGCGTCAGCGTCCCGGGTGCCTCGGTGCCGGCGCTGTTCGCCGCGGGGATGATCCCCGGCGTGCTGGCCGGCCTGGCGCTGATCGTCCCGGCGGTGCTCGTCTCGCGCCGGCACGGCTTCGGGCAGGCCGAGGCGGCGCTACCACGGCCGCCCTTCTGGCGCTCGTTGCGCGAAGCGTCATGGGGGCTGGCGGCGCCGGTGCTCATCCTGGGCGGCATGCGCGCCGGCTGGTTCACGCCCACCGAAGCCGCGGTGGTCGCGGCGGCCTACGGCCTCTTCGTGGGCCTCGTCATCCACCGCACGATCGGCCTGGCGGACCTCTACGGCATCTTCCGCGAAGCCGCCGAGGTCTCCGCGGTCATCATGTTCGTGCTGGCGCTGGCGGGCATCTTCGCGTATTCAGTCAGCACGCTCGGCATCGCCGACCCGGTGGTGGCTTTCGTCACCGGCCTGGACCTCGGCTCCACCGGAACGCTGATCGGCCTTTTCGTCGTGATGACGGTGCTCGGCATGTTCCTGGACGGCGTGTCGATCTTCATCGTCTTCCTGCCGCTGCTGTACCCGCTGATGCAGGCCTTCCGCTGGGACCCGGTGTGGTTCGGCGTGCTGCTGACGATGAAGATCGCCATCGGCCAGTTCACGCCGCCGCTGGCGGTGAACCTGATGGTCGCCTGCCGCCTGGCGCGCGTGCGCATGGAGCAGACCGTGCCGTGGGTCGGCTGGCTGCTGGTGTCGTTCATCGCCGCGGCGTTCGCGGTACTGTTCATGCCGCAGCTGGCGCTGTGGTTGCCGCGCCAGCTCGGGTATTGACCGGTTGATCGTTCGATCGATCGGGTGACAGGCCGGCCTGTCGGTTCGGTTGTCGATTCGCTTGTGTGTCCGTCAGCAACAGGAGATCCTTCGTGAAGCGTCGTTCCCTGGTCCAGTTCGCCGGCGCCGCTGCCGCCGGCATCGCGCTGCCGCGTTTCGCGCATGCGCAGGCCGCCTACAAGGCCGAGTACAAGATGAGCACCGTCGTGCCGCCGGCGTTCGCCTGGGGCAAGGGCGGCGAGATCTTCGGCAACCTCGTGCGCGAGCGCACCGGCGGGCGCATCAACATCAAGCAGTACCCCGGCGCCAGCCTCGTGCAGGGGCAGCAGGACCGCGAGTTCGCGGCGATGCGCCAGGGCATCATCGACGTGCTGTGCGGGGCGCCGATCAACTGGAGCGGCACCGTGCGCGAGCTCGGCGTCTTCACGCTGCCGTTCATCCTGCCGGACCACAAGGCATGGGACGCGGCCACCACGAACCCGGCCATCGTCGACGAGTACTTCGAGCTCGTGCGCAAGGCAGGCGCCGAGCCGCTGGCCATCGGCGAGACCGGCTACCGGCAGATCAGCAACAGCAAGCGCCCGATCAAGGGGCCCGACGACTTGAAGGGCATCAAGGTGCGCGTCGTCGGCAGCCCGATGTACGGCGAGATCATGTCGGGCATGGGCGCCAACCACACCTTCATGAGCTGGGCCGACGCGCAGCCGGCGCTGGCCTCGGGCGCCGTGGACGCGCAGGAGAACCCGCTCGAGGTGTTCCTGGCGGCCAAGATCAACACGCTCGGCCAGAAGTACGTGACGAAGTGGAACTACTCCAACGACATCCTGCTGTTCGCGATCGCGCAGCCGGTGTGGTCGCAGTGGACCGCCGCCGACCAGAAGATCGTGCGCGAAGCGGCGCAGGATGCCGCGAAGCAGCAGGTGGCCATCGTGCGCAAGCTGTTCGCCGAGGACGTGGAGCGCGTGCGCTCGCTCGGCGTCGAGGTGCACATCCCCACCGCCGCCGAGCAGCAGGCGTGGCAGATCGCGACCCGGCGCACCTACGCGCGCTGGAAGGTCGGCACGCATGCCGGCCTCGTGAGCAAGATCGAGCAGGTCGCCGAGAAGGCGCGCGGCAAAGCCTGAGCGAGGACGTGGGGCCGGGCCCGGGCCGGCCCCGGCCAGTTCGGCTCAGAAGCCGAACAGGCTCGAGCGAACGGCGCGCGCGCCGCTGTCCTGCGGCTCGAGCCATTCCTCGGGCCCTTCGGCCCAGGCCAGCACGAGGGCGCCGAACGGCGAAGCCAGGCGCACCGTCGCGCCGGGCTCGACCACGACGAAGCTGTTGGCGCGCACGGTTCGGCCTTCGACGAGCAGGCGGCCGGCGCGCAGCCACAACTCGGTCAGCGCGCCGGCGCGCCACGGCGGCACCTCGGCCCCGGGCGAGAACTGCAGCTGCACGAAACGGCGCGCGGGCCCGCTGCCGGCGTAGTCGTAGATCGTCTGCCGGCGCAGGCCTTCGATGCCGGTCTGCCACGCCGGCAGCGCATCGACGGCGACGTTGATCTCCGGCGCCACTTCGGGCGCCGGGTTCGACACCGCTTCGTGCCGCGAGCCGGCGTGAAGGCCGCTCAGGTCGCCGTGCTCGGGCGGGTAGTGCACCGGCGCCTCCAGCCGCGAGACGAGCAGCGTGTTCTGGTAGGCGATGGCGTCGTGCGTGGCGCCGCGCAGGTTGATGCCGGCCTCGTGCAGGCCGAGGCTGCCGTGGTAGTCGGTGAGGCCGCCGTCGACGACGAAGCTGGTGGCGACGCCGCGGTGCTGGTGCAGCCCGCTGCGCGTGCCCGCCGCGAAGTTCACCCAGCCGAGAAAGAGGCCGCGCTCGTCGTCGTAGCGCACGGCCTTCAGGCGCAGGCCCGGCTCGGCGGTCTCGCGCCAGGACAGTGCTTCGTACTCGAACACGCGGACGCCGGCGTCGGCCCTGCCGGCCCGGGCACCCGCGCGAGGATTGTTCTTCTTCGTCCGCTGCAGCATGCGGCCGACGCTATCAAACCCCGGTGGCAGCCGCGATCGGGGGTTTCGCGCAAGCATCGCGCTCGAAGACGGCGATGCTCTCGACATGCGCGGTGTGCGGGAACATGTTCACGACGCCCGCGGCGCTGCAGCGGTAGCCGGCGCGGTGCACGAGCAACCCGGCATCGCGGGCCAGCGTCGCGGGATTGCAGCTCACGTAGACGATGCGCCGCGGCAGCGGCCAGTCGCCCGCCTCGTGCAGCTGCACCAGCGCCTGCGCCAACGCGAAGGCGCCTTCGCGCGGCGGGTCGACGAGCCAGCGCTCGGCGGCGGGCCAGGCGCGCAGCTGCGCCGGCCCGATCTCGAACAGGTTGCAGGCCTCGAAGCGCGTGCGCTCGGCCAGGCCGTTGGCGCGCGCGTTCTCCTCGGCGCGCCGCACCAGCGCCTGGCTGCCTTCGAGGCCGAGCACCGAGCGCGCGCGCGTCGCCAGCGGCAGCGAGAAGTTGCCGAGGCCGCAGAACCAGTCGATGACCCGTTCGTGCGGCTGCGGGTCGAGCAGGCGCAGCGCACGCTCGACGAGGACGCGGTTGATGTGCGGGTTGACCTGCGTGAAGTCGGTGGGTTTGAACGGGATCGTGACGCCGAACTCCGGCAGCCGGTAGGCGAGCGCCCGGGCCTGCGCCGGCCCCGTGCCCTCTTCGAGCAGCGCCGCGCTGTCGGGCCCGCCCGGCTGCAGCCACCACTGCACGCCGTGGCGCTGGCCGAACTCGCGCAGCCGCTGCCGGTCGTGCGCGTCCAGCGGCTCCAGGTGCCGCAGCACCAGCGCGAGCACATCGTCTCCGGCGGCCAGTTCGATCTGCGGCAGCCGGTCGCGCGCGCGCATCGCCGCGATCAGCTCGCGCAGCGCCGGCAGCAGTGCGCCCGCCAGCGGGTGCAGCACCGGGCACACCGTCATGTCGGCCACGTAGCGCGACTTGCGTTCGTGGAAGCCGACCAGCACCACGCCCTTCTTCGCCACGTGGCGCACCGACAAGCGCGCCCGGTGGCGGTAGCCCCAGGCCGGCCCGTGGATCGGCGGCAGTACCAGCGCCGCCCGCACTTTCGCCAGGTGCCACAGGTTGTCCTCGAGCGCGCGCTGCTTCACCGCCACCTGCGCGGCGGCATGCAGGTGCTGCATCTTGCAGCCGCCGCAGGCGCCGGCGTGCAGCCCGAAGTGCGGGCACAGCGGCCGCACCCGCTGCGCGCTCTCGCGCGCGACGGCGGTGACGCTGCCCTGCTCCCAGTTGTTCTTGCGCCGCGTGACCTGCACCTGCACGCGCTCGCCGGGCAAGGCGCCTTCGACGAAGACCACCTTGCCCGGGCCTTCCTGCCCGGGCGCGGGGGCGCGATGCGCCACGCCTTGCGCTTCGATGTCGAGCGACTCGATGTCGAGCCACTCGTCGTTCACGCCGGCCTTCGAATCCATGCGCCGGATTATCCCGGCGTGCCTCGGCGCGCCCGCCGAAAGCGAAGCGGCCGCCCGCAGGCGGCCGCTCGGCGAGCCGAAGAACCGGCGCTCGCGCTCAGGGCTTCACGTAGTCCGAGATCACCTTCCAGCGCCCGTCGACGATCTGCGAAAGGCGCGAAGCGTCGCTGCCCAGCCGCTTCTGCGGCCCGTAGGTGGCCGGCGCCGAGCCGAACATGTCGGCCGGGAAGGTCATCGAGTCCATCACCTTGATGAAGCTGTCGGTGCTCAGGTTGGCGCCGGCCTTCGCCGCTGCCTGCGAGAAGGCGTCGATGATCAGGTAGCCGTAGGCCGAGAACACGGTAGGGTCCTCGTTGAACTTGGTCTTGTACTTGTTGGCCCAGAAGCGCAGCGGCTGCGAGGCTTCGTCGAGGTACGGGTGCTGCGCGCCCATCGCCGCGTACAACCCGTTCATCGCCGGGCCGCCGAGCTTGTGGATGAGGTCGGTGTAGGCCGCACTGGAACCGAGGAAGGTGGGAGCGAACTGCGTCTTGCGCGACTCGGCGATGGTGCCGATGGTCTCGCGGATGATGGTGCCCAGCACCACGAAGTCGCAGCCGGCCGCCTTCATGCGCGCCACCTGCGAGCTGAAGTCGGTGGCGCCGCGCTTGTAGGAGGTCTTCTCGGCGAGCTCCATGCCGATGGTCTTGAGCCCCGCTTCGGCGCCGCGCACCACCTCGAGGCCGAACTCGTCGTCCTGGTAGATCGTGCAGACCTTCTTGGCGCCCTTCTCCTTCACGAGCTTGGGCGTCATGATCTTCATCTGGTCGAAGTACGGCACCGCGAACGAGTACTTCAGCCGGTGGAACGGCTCGTACATCTCGCGCGCCGCCGTCACCGGCATGAAGTTGATGACGTTCTTCTCGAACTGCACCGGCATCGCGGCGTTGTTCTGGGCCGTGCCGATGTGGCCCACCATCATGAAGATCTTGTCCTGGTTGACGAGCTTCTGCGCCGCCAGCACCGCCTTCTTCGGGTCGTAGGCGCTGTCCTCGACGACGAGCTTGATCTTGCGGCCGTTGATGCCGCCTTGCTCGTTGATCTCGTCGACCCGCAGCACCATGCCCAGGCGCACCTGCTTGCCGAAGCCCGCGATCGGGCCCGACAGGTCTTGGATCGAGCCGAGCACGATCTCGCTCTTGCTGACGCCTTGCGACTGCGCCTGCGCCGCGCCGGCAGCGAACGCGAACGACACCGCGGCAGCAACCGCAACGAGGGTGAGGGATTTCATGGGGCTGGGTCTCCTTTCGTCCGCATTGGAAAACAGCTTGCTCCGGGCGACAACGGTGCCAGCCCGCAGAGCGGGACCGGGTTTACCTGTA
The DNA here is from genome assembly GCA_016790425.1 of Rubrivivax sp. Lineage (GTDB taxonomy): Bacteria > Pseudomonadota > Gammaproteobacteria > Burkholderiales > Burkholderiaceae_C > Rubrivivax. The sequence continues at coordinate 2,476 of JAEUPF010000111.1, read as the reverse complement.
CATCGCTTCGATCTGGGGGGCGTACTTCTGCTGCACGAGCTTGCGCTTGAGCTTCATCGTCGGCGTGAGTTCCTCGTCCTCGGCGGTGAGCTGGGTCTCGAGCAGGTGGAATTTCTTGATCTGCTCGACGCGCGCGAACTTGGTGTTGACCTTGTCGATCTCGCCCTGGATCAGCGCCCTCACCTCGGCGGCACGCGTCAGGCTCGCGTAGTTGCTGAACGGCACGTCGTGATCCTGCGCGTACCGCTCGACGTTCTCCTGGTCGATCATGATCAGCGCCGTGAGGTAGGCGCGCTTGTCGCCGATGACCACGGCGTCGGTCACGTAGGGGCTGAACTTCAGCTCGTTCTCCCACTCGCTGGGGGTGATGTTCTTGCCGCCGGCGGTGATGATGATGTCCTTCATGCGGTCGGTGATCTTGAAGTAGCCGTCGGCGTCGACGCTGCCCACGTCGCCGGTGTGCAGCCAGCCGTCGGCGTCGATCGTCTCGGCCGTCTTCTCCGGCTGGTTCAGGTAGCCCATGAAGACGTTGCGCCCGCGCACCAGCAGTTCGCCGGTGGCGGGTTCGATGCGCACCTCGTTCCAGGGGCAGGCGACGCCGATCGAGCCGGGCTTGACGCGCGCGGCCGGCATGTAGGTCGAGGCGCCGCAGCTCTCGGACATGCCCCATACCTCGAGCATCGGCACGCCGAGCGCGAGGTACCACTTCACGAGGTCGGGCGAGATCGGCGCGGCGCCGGTGACGAGGAGCCGCGCGCGGTCGATGCCGATCATCTTGCGCACGTTCGCCAGCGCCAGCCACTCGGCAGCGCGGAACTGCATCTTCAACCACGCCGGCACCGGCTGGCCGGCGAGCACCCGCTCGGCCACGCGCATGCCCGCCGCAAGGCTCCAGGCGTAGGCGAGCTGCTGCAAACGGCCCGCCTCCTTCACGGCGATCGTGACGCCGGAATAGAACTTCTCCCACACGCGCGGCACGGCGGTCACGAGCGTGGGCGAGATCTCGCGCACGTTCTCCGGCACCGTGTCGGGGTTCTCGACGAAGTTGAGCTTCGCGCCGTTGTACATCGCCTGGTATTCGCCGCCCATGCGCTCGGCGATGTGGCACAGCGGCAGGAAGCACATGCGCTCGTCGTCCTCGCTGGCCGAGCCCCAGATCGTCTCCAGCCCGCGCATCTCGGTGACGAGCGTGCGGTGGCTGTGCATCACGCCCTTGGGCTTGCCGGTGGTGCCCGAGGTGTAGATGAGGATCGCCAACGCCTCGGGCGAGATGGCTGCGATGCGCTCGTCCATCGCGCCCGGGTGGGACCTGGCGTGCTCGCGTCCCTTCTCGCGCAGGGCGTCGAACGACATCACCTGCGGGTCGTCGAGGTCGTGCAGCCCCTCCATGTCGAAGACGACGATCTTGCGCAAGAGCGGCAGCCGCTCGCGCACTTCGAGCACCTTGTCGAGCTGCTCGTCGTCCTCGACGAACAGCAGCACCGAGCCCGAATCCTCGCACAGGTAGTGCACCTGGCTCGCCGCGTCGGTGGGGTAGATGCCGTTGGCCACGCCGCCGGCGCTGAGCGTGCCGAGATCGGCGAGCACCCATTCGACCACCGTGTTCGAGAGGATCGAGACGCGCTCGCCGGGCGCCAGGCCGAGCGCGATGAGCCCGTGCGCCACCTCGCGCACGGCCTCGCCGGTGCGGTTCCAGCTCCAGCTGCGCCAAATGCCGAGGTCCTTTTCGCGCAGCCACACCTTGTCGCCGCGCAGGCGCACGGCGTTCCAGAACACGGCCGGCAGCGTCTCGCCGGGAACGGTGGGGCCTTCGCGCGGCGGGTTCGTCGTGGGGTTCCACAGCTGCGGCATGGCACTACCTCCAGGTCTTCTTCTTCTTCCAGCGCCGCTCGCCGCGCACGCCGGTGTCCTTCATGCCAAGGTAGAACTCCTTCACGTCCTCCTTCTCGCGCAGCACGGCGCAGCGGTCCTCCATGACGATGCGGCCGTTCTCGAGCACGTAGCCGTAGTCGGCCACGTTGAGGGCCATGTTGGCGTTCTGCTCGACCAGCAGGATCGTCGTGCCGCGCTCGCGGTTGATGCGCACGACGATCTCGAAGATCTCGCGCGTGAGCTTGGGGCTGAGGCCGAGGCTCGGCTCGTCGAGCAGGATCATCTCGGGCGCGGCGACCAGCGCGCGCGCGATGGCCAGCATCTGCTGCTGCCCGCCCGACAGCAGCCCCGCCTCCTGCTTCGCACGCTCGCGCAGGATCGGGAAGTACGCCAGCGCGGTCTCCATGTCGCGCGCCACGCCGTCGCGGTCGTGGCGCGTGTAGGCGCCCATCAGCAGGTTGTCGTGCACCGACAGCAGCGGGAACACCTCGCGCCCCTCGGGCACGTGCACGTGGCCGCGGCGCACGATGTCGGCCGGGTCGTGCGAGGTGAGGTCCTCGCCCTTGAACTGCACGCTGCCGCGGCGCGGGTCGATGATGCCGGA